>DRNU01000175.1 GCA_011374975.1 Gammaproteobacteria bacterium
CAGCACGTACTCGTCGACCATGCGCTGCATGGCGCTGCGCCGCTGCGCCGCCATGCGTTCCTGTTCCGCGGCCAGGCGGGCCTGCAACTCCTGCTCGGCCGCCTTGCGGCGCGCTTCTTCCTTGCGCTTGCGTTCCGCTTCTGCCTTTTTCCTGGCCTCGGCCTTCTTCTTCGCCTCGGCGTCAGCCTTTTTCTTTGCCTCCGCCTCGGCTTTCTTTTTTGCCGCGAGCTCAGCCTTGCGCTTTTTCTCCGCGGCCGCCTTTTTCTCGGCCTCGGCTTTTTTCTTCGCGGCGAGCTGCGCCTTGCGCTTTTTCTCGGCCGCGGCCTTTTTCTTTGCCTCTACCTTCTTCTTTGCTTCCTGCTGTTCCTTGCGCTTCAGGTCGGCCAGGCGCTTCTCCTCACGCTTGAGCTGCTGCTCGGCCTGTTTGGCTTTCTGCTCGATGCGCTTGAGTTTCTCCTGCGCCTCGCGCTGCTTTTTGTCTTTCAGCTGCTGCTGGCGTTTGATCTCCGACTCCAGTTTACCGGCATCGATCACCACTGCCTGCACCGGCGCCTTTTTACCTGACACGCCGGGCTTCACCGTCGGCGTCCAGTCCAGGCTGAACGCCAGCAAGACCAGCAGGGCCACATGCACCAGCAGCGCATAGATAAAGGGCCGCGGCCGTTCCCGTATCAGACTGAGCAGTTCGCGGATTTACCCACCCTCCCCGAACGGTTCCGTGATCAACCCGACCCGCGCCGCACCCGCCTGCTGCAACAGTGACATGGCCGCCACCACCTGGCCGTAATCGACACTGGCGTCGCCACGCACCAGCACCGTGGCGCGCGGCCGCTGGCGCAACACCGCAGCCACCCGCAGCACCAGCGTTTCGGCGTCGATCGCCTGCTCCGGGTCGCCGCCCACGTTGAGGAAATACTGCCCCTCGGCATCCACCGTCAGCACCAGCGGGTCCTGCTGCGTTTCAT
Organism: Gammaproteobacteria bacterium; assembly: GCA_011374975.1. Classification (GTDB taxonomy): domain Bacteria; phylum Pseudomonadota; class Gammaproteobacteria; order DSM-19610; family DSM-19610; genus Thiogranum. The sequence goes on from DRNU01000175.1 coordinate 966, forward strand.
CCACCGGTTCGGCGTCGGCCTGCGGCAGGTCCACCTCGATGCCCTGGTTCAGCAGCGGTGCGGTGATCATGAAAATGACCAGCAACACCAGCATGACATCAATGTAGGGAACGACATTGATCTCTGACATGGGCCGTTTACGGGCGCGCTGTCTTGCCACGGCTATAACTCCTGTCTAGTCGTGCGCCTGGCGCTGCAGGAGACTGGAAAACTCTTCCAGGAAGTTGTCATAACGGTTTTCCAGGCGCTCGACGTCATTGGAATAACGGTTGTAGGCAATAACGGCCGGTATCGCTGCGAACAGGCCCATGGCAGTGGCGATCAGCGCTTCCGCGATACCGGGCGCAACCATCGCCAGTGTCGCCTGGTGCACGTTACCCAGGCCGCGAAACGCATTCATGATGCCCCACACAGTACCGAACAGGCCGACGTAGGGACTGGTTGAACCTACCGTGGCGAGAAACGACAGGTGCGTCTCCAGCTCGTCGATTTCGCGCGACAGCGCCACGCGCATGCGCCGCTGCGCACCTTCCACCACTGCCATCGGGTCACTGCCGCTCTGCTTGCGCAGGCGGGTGAACTCCCGGAAGCCGGTGATAAAGATATTCGCCAGGCCGCACGCCTCGTCTTCATGTTGCGAGACCTGGTGGTAAAGCGTGGCCAGGTCGCCGCCCGACCAGAAGCGTTCCTCGAACTCTTCCGCATTCGCGCTCGCCTCGGCCAGCGCGCCGCGTTTGCGGAAAATCATGGTCCAGGACATGACCGATACCGAGAGCAACAACAACATGACCAGCTGCACCATGACACTGGCGCCGGTAATCAGACTTATAAACGACAAATCAGCTGACACGGGTTAACTCCGAGCGAATGACATCCGGGATGGGGACGGGTTTGAAAGAGACCGCATCGACACAGGCAATGCGGATATGGCCGCTGCACAGCACTTCGCTTTCACCGCTGCGGCGGACCTGCTGTGAAAAAGTGAGACTGGCACGACGCTGTTCGCAGATATCCGCACTGACTTCGAGTGCGTCGTTAAATCTGGCGGGTCGTATGAAGTCGACCTGAACTGAATGCACGGTAAACAAGACCCCCTGGTCCTGACGCAAACGATCCTGTTCAAACCCGAGTGCACGTAAACACTCGGTACGGGCGCGTTCCATGAATTTAAGATAATTGGCGTAATACACCACGCCACCGCTATCGGTATCTTCGTAATACACGCGTACCGGCCACACAAACTGCGTCAACTTCATCCCCTGCAAAGACCACAACGCGGCCTGATAATTCCCGTGGCGCAAGCTTACCGATGCACGCCATGCTTTGCATCCCGCCAGGCACCGCAGCACCAAAAAAAAACGCGGCCGGGCGGCCGCGTAAAATCCCGTAGGCGGGAGGTGCCCCCTTGCCGGCAAAGCCGGCAAGGGAACCCGGACCGCATGGCAGCCCGGACACACAACGACGTGCCTATAAGTTCCTGGCCTCCCTGGCCAGGCGCGCCGATGTATATTCTTTGCGATCCAGCAAACCGTCCCGGTTGAGATCGGCTTTTTCAAACACCGCCTCGACCGAGCCCACCGAACGTGCCTCGACACGACTCACATATCCGTTGCTGTCACTGTCAATCTGATTGAAGGCAACAAAGCCCTGGGCATCCACCGACAAGGTTGCTTCCGGCAACTCTGCCCGGGCGGTACCGGTTATCAACCCGGCCAACATCACCAGGGTCAGACTTTGCATGGCTAGACTCTCAATTCGCATAGCCGTGTCTTGAGCAAGGGCTGTGCCAGCTCCCCGAAAAAGTGTGAAAACAGCGGTTTTAACGAACCTGGTCGCAACAGCAAACGGGCAGCCCGTCCGAAAACCGGGCAAAACCGTCCCCAGATCACGACATTAATCGCGGAAAAGTTACAAAAGGATTGTTTTACAGGGAGATAGACTGTCGCCAATCGGCGACAGTCTATCAGCGATCAGGAGAGCCGCATGCCCTTGAACTGCGAAGGATTGAGGTGGTGCTTGTGCAATAGCTTGTAGAACTCGGTCCGGTTGCGCTTGGCGATACGTGCCGCCTGGCTGACATTACCGTTGGTGATCTGCAACAACTGGGTCAGGTACTCACGCTCGAAGCGGGCACGCGCATCGGCGAAAGCCGGCATCTCGCCGTCCGCCTCATCGCGCAGCGCACGCTGCACCAGGCTGGCCGGGATCAGCGAGGTGGTGGTGAAGGCTACCGCCTGCTCGACCACATTGAACAGCTGACGCACGTTGCCCGGCCAGGGCGCCGACAGCAACCCTTCCATGGCATCCGGTGCAAAACCGCGCACCGATTTCTTGGTCGCATCGTCCAGTTGCGCGAGGAAATGATTGGCCAGCAGCGGGATATCCTCGCGCCGGTCAACCAGCGAGGGAATATCCAGCGCCACCACATTGAGCCTGTAATACAGGTCTTCGCGGAAGCTGCCGCTCTTGCGTAGCTCGTCCAGGTCGCGGTGGGTGGCGGAAATAATGCGCACATCCACCGGCACCGAACGCGTGCTGCCCACCGGGCGCACACCGCGCTCCTGGATCGCACGCAGCAGTTTCACCTGGAAGGTCATCGGCATATCGCCGATCTCGTCCAGGAACAGGGTACCGCCATTGGCGGCCTGGAACAGGCCCTCGTGGTCGCGCGTGGCGCCGGTGAAAGAGCCCCGGGCGTGACCGAAAAATTCCGATTCGAACAGGGATTCCGGGATGGCGCTGCAGTTGACCGCGATAAACGGGCCTTCAGCGCGCGGGCTGGACTTGTGGATAGCGCGCGCCAGCACTTCCTTGCCGGTACCGCTCTGGCCGTGGATGAACACGCTGGCCTCACTGGAAGCCACCAGCCGCGCCTGTCCCAGCAGGTCTTCCATCAGCGGACTGCGCGTTACAATACCCTGACGCCATTCTGCGACGTTTTCTTCCTCGCGCCGCTCGTGTTGCTCGCCGGTGACCCGCAACGCGCGCGTCACCTGCTCCAGCAGATCCTTGCTGTCGAACGGCTTGGTCAGGTAGCCGAACACGCCGCGACTGGTCGCATCGACCGCGTCGGGAATGGAGCCGTGTGCGGTCAAAATGATCACCGGGAGCGCCGGACTGCGGCGGCGGATCATGTCGAACAGCGCCATGCCGTCCATGCCACCCATACGTAAGTCCGTGATTACCAAGTGAGGTTGGAAGGTTGGTATCTGCGCGATCGCCTTTTCACCACTTTCCACCGCGGCCACTTCATAGCCCACTGCAGACAGCCGCATAGACAGCAGCCTCAGCAGGGCCGGATCATCGTCTACTACCAGAACCCGATAACGACAGGCACTCATTCCTACTCCTTCCGACTAATTCGGCGTTTCTCGTTGTTGAATGTTTTGTTCGATAGTTGTGAGCTCCTGCAACTGTCGTTCCAACTCTTCAACACGCGCCTCCGATTGCTTCAGTTTGGCCCGTATTTCGCTGATTTTATCACCAGACCAGTACTGTTCGCCGATAATTTGCACGAGCAGCGCCGCCAGCGCCTGGGCGCTGTCGCTGGCCTTGGAAGTATCCAGCCCTTTCAATAGCTTAAGTGCTTCACTCTGGTTCCGCACGGCTTTTGGCCCCTCCGCCAGCAACAGCGCAAGGCGCAGCCGGGTACGCGGGTTGGCCGCGCGCTCGAATTCCTGCTTGCGGGCTTCCAGCGTCTGTTTCAGCTGCTCATCCGGCAGGGCAATCACCCGGTGCCACTCTTCCAGCCAGTAGGCCGCATCGTCCACCCGGACCGACACAGGCACACCCTCGTCGTGTTGCAGGGCCATTTGCTGGCACGCTGCCAACGGCAGAATCATCATTAAAAACAGCAGTCTTTTCACTTTAAATCCCGGTCATTATTACTGTACCTGTGCCACAGAGTCAGCCTGATGGTTGCCCCTGACCTCACCTGAAGGTTCGACGGGCAGCACCACACGCAAACACGCGCCCTGTTCCTCGGTATCTATCACTTCAATGTACCCCCCATGCGCCTGGGCATACTCACGAGCAATCGACAATCCCAGCCCGGTGCCGCGCACCTGGCCGCCGGAGGCCGACTCACCCTGGTAAAAGGCATCGAAAATACGCCGCCGCTCGGATTCCGGGATACCCGGTCCGGAGTCGGTCACTTCGACCAATACCTGCTCACCCTGTGCTTCTAGACGCACGCGCAGGCTTCCTTGTTCCGGTGAAAACTTGATGGCGTTGGAAAACAGGTTATCCACCAGCGTGCGCAGCTTGGCCCGGTCACCCTGCATTTCAACGGGCTGCAAGGATAACTCCAGTTGCAGCTGGCGGGCCAGCAGTGCGACCTTGTGGTCATCCAGCACCGATTCAATCAGGCTGCGCAGCTCGATACGCTCCACCCGCAGCTGGGATGCGCGCGAACTGGCCACGTTGAAATCCAGCAGGTTTTCGATCAGCTTCTGCAGCTGCAAAGTGTTATCGCGCAAAATTGCCGCAATTTCGCGTTGCTGGGAGTTCAGGCTGCCGACAATCCCTTCGTTGAGGAGTTCCGCGCCCTCGCGGATGGCGGTCAGGGGCGTCTTGAGCTCATGCGAGATGTGGTGCAGAAAACGGTTCTTTTCCTGCTCCACCTCCAGCAGGCGGGTACGCATCCAGTCCAGCCGCTCACCCAGCTGCTCCAGGTCGCGCGGGCCTACGATCTGCGCGGGCCGGGAGAAATCACCGTCGCCAAGCCGCCGGATGGCGCGGTCCATCTGCCGGATCGGGCGCGTAATCAATACCGTGAAGAGGGCAGCCAGGATCAGCGCGCCCGGCACCAGCGCCATGGCCTGCACCACCAGCCGGCGCTGCAGGCGGCCGCCGTTGGCATCCAGCCGCTCGACCTCGCCCTCGACCAGCTTGCGGTTATCCACCAGCATCTTGCGCGCATCGCGCGCCAGGCCGCCAAAGCCGTCCACCGCGGTGGCGGTTTCCGGTGCGTCAGGCGGAAAAGTAATCAGCGCATCGTTGATGCTGTCCTCCACCTGGCGAATCATGCCCAGCCGCTCGCGCTGCAGATCGGACAGGTTCAGCGCCGCCAGCCGGTTGGCCGTCTCGAGAAACTTCTGGTGGTTCTCCTGGTACACCTCCAGCAGTGCGATATCCCCCAGCACCTTGTACTGGCGTGCGTTACGTTCCATACCGGTAATACTTTCCACCAGCACCTGCACGTTCTGGGTGGCGCGCACCGTGGCGAACAGGGCGCGCTGCCCCTGCGCCACCAGCTGATCGACCGACAGAGTGGCATGAATCAGCGCCACCATCAGCGGCAGGACCACCAGCACAAAGCCGACCAGCAACAGGCGGCGAATGGATTTTGGGCGATACAGGCGCACAGGAAATACTCTTTACCGGAGCAGACAGACACACAGGAAACATCCCGACCCCCACGGCACCAGGATGACGGGGATTCTAGCAGAAATACACCTGCATGATTTTCCTGGCACACCCGGCGGTTTGATCGTATAGAATCCCTGCATGCGCACGCTACTCACATCCCTGTTCCTGGCCGGCCTGCTGCTGGTCACCCGGACCGGTGTCGCGGACCCGGTGAAACTCAAACTGACCCCCCGCACGCCCGAACAAATGAGTGCGTTCTACGAGGCGCGCGGCTTTCCCCCGCAGATGATCGAACTGCTGTCACACCAGTGTTTTATTACCGTGGGCATCCATAACACGGGCAAGGATATTATCTGGCTCGACCTTGCCAACTGGCGCTTTACCACCGCCGACGGCAAGCAACTGCACCGCCCGCACCGCGATGACTGGAAACAGAAGTGGCAGGCCATGGGTGTGCCGCTCGCCAAACAATCCACCTTCCGCTGGACCCTGCTGCCGGAAGCGCTGGACTATCAGCCGGACGAAGCCGAGGGCGGCAACATTATCCTGCCGCGGGTCAAAGGCCCTATTACGCTGTACGCGGAATTCGCGTCCGGCGCCGACAAACGCGGCCCGCTGATCAAGGTCATACATAAAAACCTGCGCTGCGCGGAGAACCCCGAATGACCTGTCGAAGCCTGCCGCTGCTGGCCGTACTGTTTGCCTTACTGGTCGGCGCCACCCCGCTCAGCGCGGATAACGCCCTGCCCAAAGGCCTGCGCAACTACACGCCCGGCCCGGCGCCGAACTTCAGACTGACGGATATCGACGGGGAGTCCTTCAACCTCAAAGACGCACGCGGCGGCTGGGTGTTCGTGCATTTCTGGGCCAGCTGGTGCGGCCCCTGCCGCAAGGAAATGCCGGCCGTGGAGCGCATGACAACGCTGCTGGCCGACGATGCAGTGACCGTCGTGCTGGTGAACACCGCCGAAGACGAGGACACGGTATTCACTTTTCTCGCCGGCGTGGCGCCCGAGATGAACAGCCTGCTGGACCGGGACGGAAGTGTGACAGAAGCCTGGCAGCCACGCGGACTGCCGGCCACCTACCTGGTCGACCCACAGGGCATCATCCGCTACCAGGCACTGGGCGGACGGCCCTGGGATCAACCCCTTTACCTGGATTTCCTGCGCAACCTGCCGCGCTAGACGCGGCGGCTATACGACGCTGCCGAAACCCGAATCAATCGCCCCGGCGGGCGGCTCCAGCCCGGCGAGCCGGCAACCCTGCGCAATCGGGCCTTGCGGAAACAGCCGGTAGAGATATTTATACCCACCCTGATTGTGGAATTTCTCATCCAGGGCATCGTGCAATTCACGCACACTGTACTTGCCGCAATCGTGATGGGCGCAGTATTCCTGCAGGGCGCGCAATTCCGCCCAATGGTCCGGGCCCAGTTCCAGGCCCTCCTGCCGCGCAAGATTCAGCGCATCGTCTTCATCCCAATGCTCGGGGGCAAAAGGGAAATTACCTGCTCGGTCTAACATTGCCATGTCTGCTCTCCTTGTTTCACGGTTCCCGCCGCATGAAAAACGAGCCCGTCATAAAAAACGCGGGCCCTGAGAAAAGCATAGCAGCTATTTTTTATTCTGCTGTACCACCCGCCAATCCCGGCCCGAGGGAATATTTTCCACCGGCAGCACATCCGCTACAGGGAACAATCACAAACAACCACCAGGCCATAAAAAAGAGGGTGAAACATGAAAGGCATCAAAAAACTATGGGGCGGCTGCCTGCTGCTGGCACTTGCGCTCCCCACCGCCGGCTTCAGTGCCGACAAAGCCGGGCAAGGCCACGACTACCGGACTTTCCACAGTGACGGCAAGATCGACTACGGGAAAATCAGCGACTCCTACAACTCGGACCTGGTCATGTACCTGGCCGGCAACCAGTTCATGGTCATGGAAGACCTGATCAAGGACTTCCAGGGCAAAAACCCGGATATCAAGACGGTCTACGTGGAAACCATCCCGCCCGGCCAGATTCTCAAACAGCAGATTCTCAAACAGGGCCAGATCAACGGCGAAAACACCTCGCAGACCCCGGACCTGTTCGCCAGCGTGAACCTCGGTCACCTGAAGAAACTGCACGGCAAAGACATCATGTCCGACTACATCATCTACACCCACAACAAGCTGGAACTGATGGTCGCGGAAGGCAACCCGAAGAAGATCAAGGGCCCCAGAGACCTGGGTCGCGATGACCTGGTGCAGTCGCACCCCAACCCGCTGACAGAAGGCATCTTCAAGTTCTACGGTTCGGAAATGCTGAAAGACATGGGCCTGTATGAAAAGGTCACCGGCAACGCCAAGTGCAAGAGCTGCTGGGCGGTACCCGGCAAGACCTGGTTCACCTCACGTCATCACCGCGAAACGCCTTACCGCATCGAACACGGTGAAGCCGATACCGGCATCGTCTGGACCACGGAAGTGGTTTACGCGAAAAAGAGCGGCCGCAAGATCGACGGCGTTTCCATCCCCGCCCCCCTGAACAAACAGGACAAGGTCGGCTATGCCATCGGTGCGCTGAACAAGGCCAAAAACCCGAAGAACGCCAACCGTTTCCTGGCCTACCTCGGTACTGACGCGGCACAGGACATCTACGCCAGCCACGGTTTCATCAAGGCCAGCGCAGCTGAACTGAAAGTGAAGCCGATTCCGGAAGCGAAGAAGAAATAACAAGCTACAACCTGCAACAACAACGGCCGGCATCATTTGATGCCGGCCGTTTCATTTCCGCTACTGCGACTGTTGATCGATTTCCTGTGCCTGGCGCTGGTAGGCATCCATCACATCCTTCTCGACATTCTTTGCCTTGTCCAGCGCTTCCACCTGGCTTGACCAGGGGTGTTCTGCACCGCCGGTCCTGTCAGCTTTTTCCGTGACATCATCCTCGCTGGAACAGGCAACCAGCCCCGTTGCCAGCAACACGGCCAGTACTAATCCTTGTCTGTTCATTAATATATCCTCCATTGAAAAATCCCGTGGACCCCTGACCAACCCGTCATTCCGGCGAAGGCCGGAATCCAGCACTACAAAACATCCAGCGCATCCCCGAACCACTCACAGGCCATCCCCACCCGCTCGGTAATCCCGTGCTTGGCATAAGGCTCCGGCGCACTGTGCCCCCACACAGGCCCCGGCCAGGCCGGGTCAGTACTGAAACGCGCAATATGATGCACATGCAACTGCGGCACCAGGTTCCCCAGCGCGCCGATATTGATCTTGTCCGCATGAAACCCCTGCATCAGATGACGCGCCAGCTGCGCCGACTCACGCCACAACTGCTGCTGATCGTCATCGGACAACTGGAACACTTCGCTGACATCGCTGCGCTGCGGCACCAGCACAAACCAGGGATAACGCGCATCATTGAGCAGCAACAACAGGCTCAGCGGCAGGCGGCCGACACGGATACAATCCGCAGCCAGGCGTGGATCGAGTTCAAATGAGGAAGTCATAGAGTGACTTTTACTCCCGGAACCCTTTGACTTCAAGCCCGGCTAATATCCCTGCGCATTGAAATCCCCTTGTCATTGCAAGCGTAGCGCGGCAATCTCTTAACATGGCCGCAGTCGTCAGGAGATTGCCGCGCTACGCTCGCAATGACGGGGTACTTAGCACCCATGGACTACATACTGGCACTCGACCAGGGCACCCACGCCAGCCGTGCGCTGCTGCTGGACCAGGACGGCCAGGTGCTGGCGCGCAGCCTGCACCCGGTGGCGCTCGCACGCCCGCAACCCGGGCATGTCGAGCAGGATGCCGAACAACTCGTCAGCTCCCTGCAGGCGGCCATAGACGACGTGCTGCATACCTTGACCCGCGCACAACGTGACGCCGTGCGCGCCTGCGGCATCGGCACCCAGCGTTCCACGGTACTGGCCTGGCAACGTAACGGCGTGGTGCAGTCCGATGCGATCAGCTGGCAGGACACACGTGGTGCCGCACAGATCGAGGCATTACAGAAACACGCCGACAGCATCCGCAAGCTCTCCGGCCTGCCGCTATCCCCCCACTACGGCGCCAGCAAACTGCACTGGCTGCACCAATTGCTGGGCAACGACCCGCAACTGCACATCGGGCCGCTGGCCGCCTTCCTGCTGCACCGACTGTGCGGCGCGGACAGCTGTGCCGTGGACCACAGCAACGCACAACGCATGCAACTGCTGGACATCCAGCGCCTGGCCTGGTCACGGCAACTGGCCGGCTGGTTCGAGGTGCCGCTCGACCGGCTGCCACCCTGCAAGCCCGTGCAACACGACTACGGCGTGCTGTCAGAGCACGGCATCCCCGTCACTGCCCTGTGCGGCGACCAGAACGCGGCCTGGTTCGGTTGTAGCGGACAGGAGACGCACAGCGCACTGGTCAACCTCGGTAGCGGTGCCTTCATACTGGCCGCGCAGACCGACACCGCGCCGGACGTACTGCTCACCAGCATCGCCCGCAGCGATGCCCGGCCCTTCTGCGAATACCTGCTGGAAGGCACCGTCAACGGCGCCGGCACCGCCCTGCACTGGCTGCAACAGCAGTATCCGCAACAGGACATCAAGGCCGGCCTGTCGGACTGGCTGGAACAGGTCAGCAGTCCCCCGTTATTTATCAACACCGTCGGCGGCCTTGGCTCACCCTGGTGGCAACAGGGCCCGCCACCGGCATTCCTGCCCGACGACGACAGCGCAAGCGTGACGGAACGCGCCGTGGCGGTCGCCGAGAGCATCCTGTTCCTGGTGCAGCACAACCTCGACCACATCCAGCAGCGCCAGCCCCTGACCCGGCTGCGCGTCAGCGGCGGCCTGTCGCGCGTCGATGCCCTGTGCCGCAAACTGGCCAACCTCAGCGGCCTGCCCGTGCAACGTGTCGAAGACGCAGAAGCCAGCGCCCTCGGTGTCGCCTGGCTGGCAGCAGGTGGCCCGTCTCACTGGCACATGGCCGGCGAAGTACAGCAATTCGAGCCACAGACCGATACAGGCTTACAGGCACGCTACACGCGCTTTATCGAACAACTCCAACAACGGCTGAACAGCGACACATGACCGCTTCCAACATCCCGCAACTGGTCGCCCACCGCGGCTTCATGCAGCACTACCCGGAAAACAGCTGGAGTGCACTGGAGGCTGCGTTACAGGCCGGCGCCTGCTGGCTCGAATTCGACGTGCAGATGTGTGCCGACGGGCGTTTTATCCTGCTGCACGATGCCGACTTTATGCGTACCGCCGGCAACCCGCAGTCCGTGTTCGACGCCGACCTGAACACCCTGCAAAGCATCAGCGTTCACGAACCGGAGCGCCTCGGCGAACAGTTCGCACCGCAACCTGCACCTGCGCTCGACCGCGTGCTGCAACGACTGGCGCGCTACCCGGAAGCACGCGCCATGGTCGAGATAAAAGACGAAAGCCTGGATCAGTGGAAACTCCCAACCGTCATGGACGGCCTGCTGAAAATACTCGCCCCGTTCCGCGACCAGTGCATCCTGATCGCCTACAGCGACGCCGCTATCGAATACACTCAACAACACAGCGACCTGGACACCGGCTGGGTACTGCGCCACTATGACCAGTCTCACCATGAACGTGCAACCGCACTGGCGCCACAGTTCCTGATCTGCAACGAACGAAAAATACCCGACGGAGAACACCCCTGGCCCGGCGACTGGCAATGGATGCTCTATGACATCTGCGATCCGCAACGCGCCCTGCACTGGGCGCAACGCGGCGTGGCCCTGATCGAGACCGGCGACATCGGCGCCATGCTGCAACACCCGCAACTCGCCACCCGGGCCTGCCGGCATGACCTATGACGTCGTCGTCATCGGCGCCGGCATCCACGGCGCCGGCGTCGCCCAGGCTGCCGCAGCCGCCGGTTACTGCACCCTGCTGCTGGAACAGTACGACCGGCCCGCACAGGGCACCTCCAGCAAATCCTCCAAACTCATCCACGGCGGCCTGCGCTACCTGGAAAGCGCCCAGTTCGGCCTGGTGCGTGAATGTCTGGTGGAACGCCGCCGCCTGCTGGAAAACGCGCCGCAACTGGTGAAGCTGGTCCCGTTCCACATCCCCGTCTACCGCAACACCCGGAGACGCCCCTGGCAGATACGCCTCGGCCTCAGCCTGTATGCCCTGCTGGGCGGGAAAGGTTTTCAGAAGATTCCTGAAAGAGACTGGAACACACTCGACGGCCTGCGCAACGACGGACTCGATGCCGTGTTCCGCTACTATGACGCGCAGACCGACGACGCACTCCTGACACAGGCCGTACTCGCTTCCGCACAATCACTCGGCGCCGAGATACGTTATGGCTGTGAACTGCAACAGGCCCGCTGCGAAGGCAACGCGTGCATACTGAACTGCCACACACAGGGCAAGAGCGAAGAAATCCACACCTGCACCCTCGTCAACGCTGCCGGCCCCTGGGTGAATACGGTTGCTGCCCGCATCCAGCCTGCACCCGAACAACTCGATATCGACCTGGTGCAAGGCACCCACCTGGTTCTCCCCGGACAACTGCAACATGGCATGTACTACCTGGAGGCACCGCAGGACCAGCGCGCTGTGTTTGCCATGCCCTGGCAGGATAATATCCTGCTTGGCACTACTGAGTTCCTGTACCAGGGCGATCCGGGTGAAGTCACACCACGGCAGGAAGAAACAGACTACCTGCTGACAGTCTGGAATCACTACTTCAAAAACAAGATGGGAGCCGACGACATCATCGACAGCTTTGCCGGCCTGCGCGTACTACCACGCAGCAGAGGAAAGGCCTTTCATAGGACACGCGAAACGCTGCTGCACATCGACACAACCCGATGCCCGCGGGTACTCAGTATCTATGGAGGGAAACTGACTTCATACCGTTCTACGGCGGAAAAGATTATTCGGCAACTACAGCCCTTGCTACCGACTCGAACACCATGTGCAAACACCCAAACACAAGCACTTGAAGCACCGCAACAATCGCAAAGGGGGCGGTGACAATTAAAGGGCACGAGGCCATGCTTCACCAGATCGACGCGAACGGTAGTGGCATCATCAACCAGCCGGAACACGCCGCCCTACGCCCATGACGGGCCGGGGTACCCCGGCCCGCCTGTAGTCAACTACCCCTGCTGCTACGTTTTCGCAGCCCCGCACCCGACAGCAATACCAGCCCTGATCCCAGCAGGTATAGGGCCGCCGGCAAGGGTACCGCAGAGACCTGCGTAAAGCTGGTGAAAGAACCTGTGATCGTTTCATCTATGCTGTTGCCATTAGCATCCAGGTAAAAGTCCAGCGAGAACTGCGACAGGGTGCTCTGCTGGAAATCCGGCAGGTAATCGGCCAGCGTGGATGAACTGTCCAGGTTGAAGGTGGTGAAAGGGAAATCGAGCGCCAGCGTAAAGCGGGATGGCGAAAACCCGCTGATCGTACCGGATGCAAATTTTGCGTCGGCCAGATAACGGTCGTTACCACTTCCTGCTGCATCCACGTCGAGCAGCGTGATGATCTGGCTGCCAGGGCCTGGCCTGACATCAGTGAGGATGTCAGCGCCAAGCCGTAGCTCAAAATCGGTCATGGCCCGACCATAGACCTGATCGATATAGGGCGGTGTCGAGGGGGGCTGGTAAGTAACAGATACGCTGGTGTCATAGGTGTAGTGTCCTGTCAGGCTGCTGCCTACGGGAATGCTGCCGGCAACCCCGGACGTTGCCGAGTCAATAGTTCCGGAAAAGGTATAGGTAACAAGTTCGGCATGGCTTGCCGGGCCCCAGGAGAGCATGGCTCCCCAGATAATGGCGGGCACAATTACACGCAGTCTCACTGGTATTCCCCCTTGGTGAATTATTATCGTTTTCCTGTTTCACGGCCAATTATACGGGGCCAGGGAGATAATGGGAAACTCCCCTCTCCGCGCCCGCTCAGCTGGCGGCAACCTTTCTGCCGTCTGGGACGTAGCCGAGGTTGGGCGCAAGCCAGAGCACCCGGTTTCCTCCCTTTTCCCTATGAACAGTCCGCGAAACGATTAAGCTAACCGGCACGTTATTTTTTGGTGCGACCGGTTGAGTGTTTTGTTACAGGTTTCCGATGCGATGTTGAATACACATCTATATGTATTTTAATTCAGCGCATGCCGAAAATCACAGGCAATGAATAGCTCGCGCCTGTTCTCCGGTTGACTTATCATAAACTCACACCTGTTTTACCAACTATATGGTATTTATTGGTACATTCGAGGTATATATCCATGGCCAGAAACACCAGCATCACCCTCGGCCCTCACTTCGATGAATTTATCGCCGAGCGCGTAAAAGATTGACGCTATGGTTCTGCAAGCGAGGCAGTCAGAGCGGGATTAAGACTTCTTGAAACCAGCGAAACAAAGCTGGAAACACTCCGAACCCTGCTTGCTGAAGGCGAAAAAAGCGGATTCGCTGATTACTCTTATGAAAAGATGATCAGGGAACTCGACGATGAAACTCAATAATGCCGACCTACAAGGTCACCAGGAAAGCGCAGGCAGACCTGATTGAAACAGGGCGGCACACTACGAGAAAATAGGGAACAACCCAGCGAAACGCCTACCTCAAAGAACTGGATAATTGCTTTGCGCGGATTGCAAGGAATCCTGAGCTTGGTATGGCGTGTGAATATATTGCAAAGTGCTACAGGAAATTTCCGCAGGGCAGCCATCTTGTTTTTTACAGGCAGGATGACGAAAACGTAGTTGAGATTATCAGAATTTTTCATAAGGCCATGGATGTTTCGGCTGTCGCGAACAATTTACTGGGTGATTTGCCTGAGCTTGGGCAACTCAATAACAAACAGAGCGCGCCAAGCGCTTATCTTTGAGCGAAAAAAGCTCTGCTAAAAATTACTTTTCATGAATCGGTCAGTAATACCGGAAAAATTACTTCAAATGTCTTTTACAACGAAGATCCAGGCAGGATTACGGCTTCAGGCAGGAAGAGGAGAGGAAGGAGCAGGAAGGGTGTCACCAGCATGGCGCAAAAAGGCTTTTGACGGAGAGACGGTGTTACATATTGTGAGCCGGTATGACGGTTTATATATAGGGTGGTTGAATCAGTTTTCTTTGTTGTCGATCAGGGGTAAGGTCTGTCCTTCACCCTCAGGCGGCTGCAAGCCAATCTGCAAATATGCATTGCGCGTAGCCATCCGCCCTCGCGGCGTCCGAATAATGAACCCCTGCTGAATCAGGTAAGGCTCCAGCACATCCTCGATGGTGCCCTTCTCTTCTCCGATTGCCGCCGCCAGGTTATCCACTCCTACCGGCCCACCATCGAACTTCTCGATAATCGTCCGCAACAAGCGCCGGTCCTGGCTGTCGAAGCCCTGCCCATCCACATCCAGCATAAGCATGGCCGCCTCCACGACTACCGCCGTCACCACACCGGAAGCCTTGATCTCCGCGTAGTCACGCACTCGCCGCAACAAGCGATTGGCGATACGCGGTGTGCCGCGCGAACGCTGCGCCAGCGCAACTGCACCGGCATCATCCATCTCGATACCCAGGATATGCGCCGAACGCCGCAGGATGGTGGCCAGGTCCTTGCTGTTATAGAACTCCAGTCGCTGCACGATGCCGAAACGGTCACGCAGCGGCGAGGTCAGCAAGCCGGCGCGCGTGGTGGCGCCCACCAGCGTGAAAGGCGGCAGATCCAGCTTGATGGAACGCGCCGCCGGTCCCTCACCGATGACGATGTCCAACTGGTAGTCTTCCATCGCCGGGTAGAGGATTTCCTCGACCACCGGGCTGAGGCGGTGGATTTCGTCCACGAACAGGACGTCGTGCGGTTCGAGGTTGGTGAGCAATGCTGCCAGGTCGCCCTGTTTCTCCAGCACCGGCCCGGCGCTGTGGCGCAGGTTGGCGCCCATCTCGTTGGCGATGATATGCGCCAGGGTGGTCTTGCCCAGCCCGGGCGGGCCGAAGATGAGCACGTGGTCCAGCGCTTCCTCGCGCCGCCGCGCCGCCTCGATAAATATCTCCATCTGCCCGGTGACCTGCGGCTGGCCCACGTAGTCGCCCAGTGATTTGGGGCGGATGGCGCGGTCCAGAGCTTCATCCTCGCGGGAGGCGCTGGCGGTGACGATGCGGTCGGGTTCGATCATGGGACTCAGGATACAGGCTGCGGGGAAGCCGGTACAGGGTGCGCTCAGGGCGCTGTGTAGACCTCGGAATCCGGGTGAAATGCCTGCCAGGCGAACCAGTAGCCGATGGTGCTGGGCAGTTCCCTGCCTGTGGCATCGAATACGTTGCCACTGCGGTTTTCCGCATCGAAGCGGATGCGCAGCTCACGGCCGGCGAAACGGTCGTGCAGCTCACCGTCGGTGCGCGATAACTCGCTGAAGGGGTAGACCTTGCTGGCGCCATCGAGGGTCAGGCCGATGACCCGTTCCTTGGGGTGGTAGCGCGGGTCCACGGCGTTGCGCATCGGGAAATACAGCGCCCTGCTGCTCTCGTAACCGGCGTACGGGGTGCGCCGGTAGTCGCGGCGATAGCCGGTATCCGTGGACAGTACCCGGGTATCCGGATGGCGGCGGCGCCAGTCACCCCAGATGGTGTGGGACATGGCGATCTGTTGCAGGCGGCTGCCGCGTAACGGGCCGCTGATGGCCTGGCGCATCAGTTGTGACCAGAGTGAGTCGGTGGCGCGGTCGTAGAGCAGGACATCGTTGTTGTACAGCAGGCCGGAGACGCCGAAACGGTGGTCTTTTCCGTCCACGGCGGCGATGAAGGCCATGCCGGTGCCGCACAGGGGACAGTAGCTGACTACGACGGACTCGCGGTTGAAACGGTCGTTGACGATTTCGTGGTAGTTGAGGATTTTGACCGGGTAGGCCTTGCGGGTGCCGTTGCGGTCGATGCCCAGGACGGGATCGTTGTCTTGCAGGAAATCAGCCTTGCCTGCGGCGATGAAAAGCGGTTTGTCGATGGCCGGGATGCCGTCGCGGGGTGGGCCGCCGTGGTGGATTTCTGTAGCTGGAACCAGGGAGTTGCTCAGGTCGAAGCCATTGGTGGGGCCGGCGTAGAGGTAGGTTGGACCGAAATACCAGGCCACGCCGACCAGGAATAGCGGGTAGATCACCCAGCGGGCCCGGGGTGTGGATATTAGGCGGGTTTTCCACCATGCCTGCGGCATACAGTACCGTCCTTCGTGGTTTTCGCCACGCTCATGGGCTGATTTGACAGGGGGGATGGGGGCAAGTTCGATGGTGTACCTGTCATTGCGAGCGCAGCGCGGCAATGACGGGGGAGTTCGGGTCAGAAGGTGGTGGTGAGGGGGTTATTTTCTGACAGTGGCCTGCAAGGCGGTTCTGATGATTTCTTCGGTGCCAACATTGCGAGTCTCGACGGCGCGCACCATGCGGCTGGCATCCTGTGGCTTGTAGCCCAGTGCCACCAGGGCGCTGACGGCTTCCTCGACCGGGTTGACGACATCCGGCTGTGCTGCCGCCGCGGCGCCCGGCACGCTGTCGCCGGTATCCCAGTCAGCCAGCCGGTCGCGCATTTCCACCACCAGCCGTTCGGCGGTTTTCTTGCCGACGCCGGGCAGTTTGACCAGTGTTGCGGTATCACCGGCCTGCACGCAGGCGGCGAAACTGCCGGCTTCCATCCCGGACAGGATGGTCAGCGCCATCTTGGCGCCGACACCGTTGACCTTGATCAGGGTGCGGAACAGGGTGCGGTCGGACAGTTTGCTGAAACCGTACAGGGTATGGGCGTCTTCACGCACCACGAGGTGGGTGAACAGGGTGACGGTCTCGCCCAGCGCCGGCAGGTCGTAGAAGGTGGTCATGGGCGCGTTGACTTCGTAGCCGATGCCCTGCACGTCCAGCACCAGGCCGGGGGGCTGTTTTTCACGCAGTACGCCGCGCAGGAAGCCGATCATCGCAGCCGCCCCCCGCGTAATTTCGTGGCGGCATCGACGCGCTGCAGGGCCCGGTTCTGAAAACTGTGGCAGAGCGCGATGGCCAGCGCATCGGCGGCATCCGCCTGCGGGGTGTCGCTCAGGTTCAGCAGGACGCGCACCATGTGCTGTACCTGTTCTTTGTCGGCGCCGCCCTTGCCGACCACCGCCTGTTTGATTTCACGCGGGGCGTACTCGGCGACGCTCAGGCCGGAGGTGACCGCGGCGCAGATGGCCGCGCCGCGCGCCTGGCCCAGTTTCAGGGCGGAACCGGCGTTGCGGTGCATGAAGACGCTTTCGATGGCGAACTGTGCAGGGCTGAACTCGCCGATCAGTTCATTCAGCTCGCGGAAGATGAGGCCCAGTTTTTCAGGCAGGGTATCGCCCGTGACCTGCAGGCAGCCACTGGTGACGTAGCGCGACTGGCTGCCCTCGCAGTCGATCACGCCATAACCGGTGAGGCGGGAGCCGGGATCGATGCCCAGGATGCGGGTCATGGGATGCCGGTCTACAGCTCGGCCAGTATTTCCGCGGAAATATCCGCGTTGGAATACACCTCCTGCACGTCGTCGAGGTCCTCCAGTCGGTCGATCAGGCGCAGCATTTTCTCGGCGTCATCCTTGCTCAGCGACAGGGTGTTCTCGGCGCGCATGGTCACTTCCGCTTCCTGCGGTTCGAAACCGGCCTCGGTCATGGCGTCTTTCACGCTGACAAAATCTTCCGGCGTGGTCAGTACGTCGATGGAGCCGTCGTCGTTGGTGACGATGTCCTGGGCGCCCGCTTCCAGCGCCGCTTCCATGATGGCGTCCTCGTCGCTGCCCGGCGGGTAGCTGAGAATCCCGGTCTGCTCGAACTGGAACGCCACCGAGCCGCTGGTGCCGAGGTTGCCGCCGGCCTTGGTGAAGGCGTGCCGCACCTCGGACACGGTGCGGTTGCGGTTGTCTGTCATGCAGTCGACGATCACCGCGACGCCGCTCGGGCCGTAGCCCTCGTAGCGGATCTCGTCGAAGTTCTCGCCGTCCTGCGCACCCGAGCCGCGCTTGATGGCGCGCTCGATGGTGTCTTTGGTCATGTTGGCGCCGAGCGCCTTGTCCACCGCCAGCCGCAGCCGCGGGTTGGACGCCGGGTCGGCATCACCGGAACGCGCGGCGACCGTTATCTCACGGATCAGCTTGGTAAAAATCTTGCCGCGCTTGGAGTCCTGCGCCTTTTTGCGGTGTTGGATATTGGCCCATTTACTGTGTCCGGCCATGCCTGCCTCGCTACTGGTTGAAATCTGTCAGGATTCTAGCATTGACGGGCCAGCGGCGTAAGGCGGCGGCACGGCGGGCTGTCTGCACAGGCCTTGATCTGGATTAAGGTTCCGGCGCGGCGAAACGCTAGACTGGCCTGCCTATGAATCTGCCTGCTCCGAAAAACACCCCCAGCCTGCCGCGCCTGCTGGCAGCCCCCCTGGCCCGCCTGCCCGACCCGCTGCATTCGCGCCTGCTGGCGCTGGCGCTCACGCGCACGCTGGATGAATCGCTGCGCGAGGGGGAGCTGGATTTTTTACAGGACAAGTCGCTGTCGATCCGGGTGCGCGATGCCGGTATCGATTTCCGGCTGACGCTGGGTAACGGGCGACTAGTGGCGGCGAGCCACGTCGGCAAGTGTGACCTGGTGATCGAGGGGACGGTTTATGACTTCATGCAAATGCTGGGGCGCCAGGTGGATCCAGATACGCTGGTATTCCAGCGCCGGCTGGTGATGCAGGGAAATACCGAGCTCGGGCTGGAGGTGAAGAATTTTCTTGACGGGCTGGATATGGAGGCGCTGGCATGGCATCGGCACCTGGAGCCGGTGTTGTTGAAGATATTGCCGGTGTATAAAAAGTTATTCAGTTAGACCCGCTCTAATCCAGACCTCAGCCGTCACTCAGGCACTGTAGGCCGACTCCGGCCAGCGCCGTTTCATGCACAGCCATTGTTCCGGGCGCGCGCGTATCCATTCCTCAAACAGCCGGTTCAGCTCAGCCGTCGCCCTGATCATGCGTTCCGGGTCCGCAGGCTCGCAACCGGTCAGCAGCGGTGCGTGGAAAGTCATCCGGTAACGTGCATCTTCGATGCGCTCGACCTGCACCGGGATCAACGGGCAATTCAGTTTCATCGCCAGCCAGGCCGGACTGGTGGTGGTCGGTGCCTGCCGGCCGAAAAAATCTATCGCCTCCCCGCTATCGACGCGCTGGTCCGGCAACAGGCCGATCGAGCGGCCGGCACGAATCTCGCGGATTACCTGTTGCAGGGCATGTGTCTTGGCTATGAACCGGCAACCGGAGGCACGACGCTGCGCCTGGAGCAGGGATTCCAGCACCGCGTTGCCCTGCGGCCCGTAGACAGCACTCAAGGGAATCCCCCTGGCTTTCAGCGTGGGCGCAACCAGTTCCCAGTTGCCGAGGTGTGCGCCGGCGTAAATCGCCGGTCGACGGTCTTCGAGTATCGGGCGCGACGCGCTGTTGATCACAACATCGATACGCGGTTCTGCGCCGGTAGCGCGGATCTTTTCCAGGTGCGGGTACTCGGCCAGCACCGCGCCGAAGTTTTCCCAGATGCCACAGGCGAGTGTGTCGGTCTCGTTTTCGTCGAGGTTGTCGAACGCCAGCCTGAGGTTGCGTTTTATGCGCTGGTGCTTGTGTGTTTTTGGCCCGAGCCGGCGAAACAGTTTTCTGCCGGTGGCCGATGCACGCGCCGGAGACATATGCCCGACCAGGAACCAGAACAGGCGCAACATCCAGCCCTCCATCGAGCGACTGATGTTGCGTAACCACAACAAGTGTGCGGATTGTTGCCGAAACAGGATACGTCCCACGTGTCTTTACCTTTGATACACCTTCATTGCGAGTACTGCGCGGCAATCTCTTTAATCACTCTGGCATGACACCAGGCGCAAGAAAATTGCCACGCTGCGCTCGCAATGACGGATCACTAAAACAGGTTACGCAGCATATGTCAGATCATCTGCAGCTGTCGCTCGACATGGGGGGACGATTCAAGCGAGCGTTATATACAACATATACTGCGTCGCCAGTGAAGTTACATTTATTCAATCGCTTCCGCCAACAGGTCATTGATGAGCTGTTGCAGCGGGAGCTGTTTGTGTACAGGCACAAAGGAGAACATGGTCAATGCGCAGTCTCTCGATCAATGGAACAACCATTCACGATAACAGCCCCTGTTATGTCATCGCCGAAATAGGGAACAACCACCAGGGCAAGCTGGAAACGGCCATGGAGATGTTTCGCGTGGCCAAGGAGTGCGGTGCTGACGCGGTAAAGTTGCAAAAAAGAGACAATCGCAACCTGCTGACCCGTGCCGGCTTCGACAAGCCTTACGACCATGAAAACAGCTTTGGTACAACCTACGGTGAACACCGTGAGTTCCTGGAGTTTGGCTGGAGTGAGTACCGGACACTGATGGAGTATGCACAGGAGATCGGTGTCACCATGGTGGCCACCGCCTTCGATATGCCCAGTGCCGATTTTCTTGCCAAGCTCGATATACCGGCGTTCAAACTCGCCTCGGGCGACCTGAAAAATATTCCGTTACTGAAGCATATCGCGGAATTCGGCAAGCCGATGGTCATCAGTACGGGTGGAGGTTCGATGGATGACGTCAACCGGGCCTACGATGCGATTATGCCGATCAACCAGCAACTCGGGATTCTGCAGTGCACCGCGGGCTACCCGGCCGAGTTCAGCGAACTGAACCTGCGTGTCATCACCACCTTCCGCGAACGTTTCCCTGATGTCACGGTCGGCCTCTCCTCGCACGACAACGGCATTGCCATGGCTATCGCCGCCTATATGCTGGGTGCGCGCATTGTCGAAAAGCACTTTACCTTCAACCATACCTGGAAAGGTACCGACCACGCTTTCTCGCTGGAGCCGTCAGGCTTCCGCAAGCTGGTGCGCGACCTGAGCCGGCTCAACGTGGCGATTGGCGACGGCGTCAAGCGTACCTATCCCAGCGAACGCGCGCCCATCGTCAAAATGGGCAAGAAGCTGGTCGCGGCACGCGACCTGCCGCAGGGACACACTATCCGACCCGAGGATATCGCCATTAAATCTCCCGGCGACGGTCTGGCACCTTACGAAATCGACAAGGTGGTCGGGCGCGTTACGCGCCAGGCACTGAAAGCGGATGACGACATTCTGTTTGAAGTCCTGAACGGCGCCGAATACTGGCAGGAGCTGGCCGTCTCTTGAAGGAACTGTTCGACCTGACATCTGAAACAGCTGTTGTCACCGGTGCGCTTGGCAGGCTGGGCAGTGTCTGGATCGAAGCCCTGCTGGGCGCCGGCGCCTCGGTGTATGCGCTCGATTTGCCGGGTATGCCGGTCTCCAAAGCCTTTGCCGAGCTGCAGACGCGCTACGACGATGACCGCCTGCGCCTGGCGCGGGCCGATGTGCGCAATCGTCCGGCACTGGAAAAGGCCTGCCTTGAGTGTGAAGAGAAACACGGTGTACCGGGCATCCTGGTCAACAATGCCGGTATCGACCGGCCACCCGCCAGCAACGACGAAAGCTATCGCCTGGAAGATATTCCGCTGAAGGAAAACCGTGAAATTTTCGAAATCAACACACTGGGCCTGTTTCAGACTGCGCAGGTATTCGGCAGCCGTATGACCAAAGCCGGCTACGGTTCGATTATCAACATCGGTTCGCTGTATGCCGGTGTGTCGCCGGACGCCCGCTTTTACGATCACATCCAGGATGACCCGCCGTTCCTCAAGCCACCGGCCTATGGCGCTTCCAAAGCGGCTGTGGTCAACCTGACCAAATACCTGGCCACGCACTGGGCCGCGCAGGGTGTGCGCGTCAACGCCCTGTCGCCCGGCGGTGTACTGGGCGACCAGGACGAGCAGTTTAAAGAAAAATTCTGCGCCCGGGTGCCGATGGGCCGGATGGCTGTCAGTGACGACCTGTACGGCCCGTTACTGTTTCTCGCTTCACGCGCCTCGACCTACGTCACCGGCACCGAGCTGATTGTCGACGGCGGCTTCACCGCCTGGTAACCCTTGCCGAGTTGATTGCATGACACCTGATTTCATTCCCGATTGCATACCGAACTGGATTGGCGGCAAGCAGGCCGCGGCGGCCGGTGGCGAGGATTTTCCCAAGCTGTCACCGCACAGTGGCGCTGAATTGTATGGCGTTGCGCGGTCGGGTGCGGCGGATGTCGGGCGTGCCGTGCAGGCCGCAACGCAGGCCCAGCCGGCCTGGGCCGGGCTGACCCCGGTGCAGCGCGGCGAAGTCCTGCATGAAATCGCCCAGGGCCTGCGCCATGAGCGTGACAACATGGCCGCTGTGGTGGCCCTTGAAACCGGCATGTCGCACCAGGCGGCGCTGGGCGAGACCGCCGCCGCCATTGCCCAGGGCGAGTTCATGGCCGGCGAAGGACGCCGCTTTTACGGGCGCACCAGCACCAGCGCCGTGGCCAATAAATCCGCCATGACAGTACGCCAGCCGCTGGGCGTGGCCGGCCTGATCATTGCCGCCAATACTCCGATTGCCAATCTTGCCTGGAAAGTTTTCCCGGCACTGATCTGCGGCAATACCGCGGTGCTGAAAGCCGCCGAAGACACCCCGGCCAGCGCCTGGCTGTTCGGCAAAATCGCCGCCGAGGCCGGGCTTCCCGCCGGGGTGCTGAATATTGTGCAGGGTTACGGCCTGGAAGCCGGCGCCCCCCTGGTGGACGACCCGCGCGTGGCGATTATCAGTTTTACCGGATCAACTGCCGTGGGCAAACGTATCGCGGCCACGGCCGGCGAGCGCCTGGCGCGCCTGTCGCTGGAACTGGGCGGCAAGAATCCGCTGATCGTGTGCGACGATGCCGACCTGGACAACGCGATCCACTGGGTGCTGCTGGCCGCCTTCAGCAATGCCGGTCAACGCTGCGCGGCAGCAAGCCGGATTATTATTTTCGACAGCATCTATGACGAGTTCCGCGAGCGGCTGGTAGCGCGCACCGGGCAGCTGAAAGTCGGCCCCACCGATGACGATGACTTCGGCCCGGTCATCAATGAAAGACAACTGAACAATATGCTGCTGGCGATCGAGCGCGCCCGGCAGGCCGGCGCGACCATCCTGACCGGCGGTACCCGCCTGAACGACCCGGCACACGCCGGCGGCTTCTACCTGGCGCCCACTATTCTCGAAAATGCCGCGCCCGATGCCGAGATATCCACCACCGAGCTGTTCGGCCCGATCACCTGCCTGTACCGGGCCGGTGATTTCCAGCAGGCGCTGGACATGGCCAACGACTCGCCCTACGGCCTGACCGCCAGTATCCACACCCGCAGCATTCATCGCGCCACGGTGTTTACCCAACGCATCCAGGCCGGCGTGGCGGTGGTCAACGGCGGTACCCACGGCAGTGAACCGCATATGCCGTTCGGTGGTTTGAAACAGTCGGGTAACGGTACGCGCGAACCGGGCACCGAGGCGCTCGATGTGTATTCCGAGTTGAAAGACATTTATATCAACATCGACCCGGGGCAACTCTGAGCATGGACAGTAAACCCTGCCGCACCGTCGCCCTGATACCGGCACGTTCGGGCTCCAGCCGGGTCCGGGACAAAAATATCCGTCGCCTTGGCGAGCACCCGCTGATCAGTTACACGATTTCCGCGGCGCGCGAAAGCGGCGTCTTCGACGACATTATCGTTTCAACGGACTCGTCGCACTACGCCGATATTGCGCGACACTACGGTGCCGAGGTGCCTTTCCTGCGCCCGCCGGATCTCGCCGGTGACGTGTCGCCCGATATCGAATGGGTGGCCTACACCCTGGACCGGCTGCGCGAGGCCGGTCGTGAGTTCGCGTGTTTCAGCATTCTCCGCCCTACCAGTCCGTTCCGTCTGCCGGCCACCATCCGGCGTGCCTGGCAGGAATTCCGGGCACATGACAACGTCGACTCGCTGCGCGCGGTTGAAAAATGCCAGCAACACCCCGGCAAGATGTGGGTGGTGCAGGGGCAACGCATGGTGCCGCTGCTGCCGTTGCAGACCGGCGGGCAACCCTGGCACAGCAGCCAGTACCAGTCATTGCCGTCTGTGTACATCCAGAATGCCAGCCTGGAGATCGCCTGGACGCGTGTGATCGACCAGACCGAAACGATTGCCGGCAACACACTGGTGCCGTTTTTTACTCAGGGCCATGAAGGTTTCGACATCAACAGTGAGTATGACTGGAAGCTGGCCGAACACCTGCTCGACAGCGGGCAGGCAGAGCTGCCACCGGTCACTCATTTCCCTTACCTATTAGAGGTGCAACAGGAACAATGCTAGATATCCGGCTCATCCCTGAAAACGAGTTTCGCCGCGTGCGCGAAACACCCATGGACGATAACGACAGGCTGAAGCTCATCTCCGCCATGTGCTGCGCCAACACGCTGGCCACGGTCAAGCGTGCGGGCTCGGGGCACCTGGGGTCGAGCCTGAGCTCTCTGGATATCGTGATCTACCTGTATCACTGTGAAATGAACAGCATCGAACTGGGGTTCACGCACCCGGACCGCGATATTTATTTCTCTTCCAAGGGACATGACGCTCCCGCCTACTACGCGGTGCTCTACTCGCTGGGCGTTATTTCAAAACAGCAGTTCATCAACCTGCGCCGGCTTGGCGGCACGCACGGCCATCCCGATGTCGGGATTCCCGGCATTGAAACCAACTCGGGCTCGCTGGGCATGGGTATCTCCAAGGCCAAGGGCATGGCGCTGGCCAAGAAAATGAAGGGCGCGGGTGGCCAGGTGTTTGTGATGACCGGCGACGGCGAACTGCAGGAAGGCCAGATCTGGGAGTCGCTGCAAACCGCGGCGCACCAGTTGGCGGACAACATCACCGCCATTGTCGACATGAACAAGATCCAGTCTGACAAGCCGGTTTCCGAAATCATCGACCTCGGTGACCTGGAACAGAAGTTCAGCGACTTCGGCTGGCATACCGCGCGCTGCGACGGCCACGATTATGACCAGCTGGCACAGGTATTCGCCGAGTTCCGCAAGGTAACCGACCGGCCGAAGATACTTATTGCCGATACCATCAAGGGCAAAGGTGTGTCGTTCATGGAAGGCCCGGCGGCACTGGAAGCGGGCCAGGGCCTGTATCCCTGGCATTCCGGCGCGCCGGACGATGAAACATTTGAAGCCGCCTACAGCGAAATTTTTGCCCGGGTCACGGCGCAGTACGCGCAACTCGGGCTGGGCGAACCGGGCACGGAAATCATCGAAAGCCGGGAAAGAAACCGCACCAGCCTGAAATCGCGCGCCGAAAAGGTGGTAACCGCCTACGGTGAGGCGCTGCTGGAACTGGGCGGCGAACGGGATGACCTGGTGGTACTCGATGCCGACCTGTCGGCCGACTGTGGCCTGCGTCCGTTTGAACATGCCTACCCGCAACGCTTTATCGAAAGCGGCATTGCCGAGCAGGACATGGTCTCTACCGCGGGTGGCCTGGCCCTGCAGGGCTTTCTGCCCATCGTGAATTCCTTTGGCGTGTTTCTCGCTTCACGCTCCAACGAGCAGATCTATAACAATGCCACCGAGCAGACCAGGATCATCTATGTCTGCCACTACGCGGGCGTGATCCCGGCCGGCCCCGGCAAGTCACACCAGAGCCTGCGCGATATCTCCCTGTTCACCGCCCTGCCGGACTGCACCGTGCTGCAACCGGGCAATGCACAGGAAACCCGTCAGGTGCTGGAATGGTGTGTCGACAATGCCGAAGGCAACTGCATGATACGGCTGGTGATCGGCCCTTCGCCGCGCACCATTACGCTGCCGTTGAACTACCAGCTCACCCCGGGCCAGGGTGTGGTGCTCAACGAGGGCAGCGATGCAGTACTGTTCGCTTACGGACCGGTGATGCTCAACGAGGCGCTGAAAGCCGCCGAACTGCTTGAGCAGCAGGGCCTTTACCTGAAAGTCGTCAATATGCCCTGGCTCAACCGGGTCGACAATGAATGGTTGCAGGAAACCCTCGGCGCCTGCGAAACCCTGTTTGTGCTCGATGACCATGCCCCTGCCGGCGGCCTCGGCGATACACTGCTGAATGCGCTGACACGGCTGGAATCACCGCGCAGCACGCGCCTGGTCAAGTTTGCCGTTGAAGGACAACCCGCCTGCGGTACACCGGCGGAAGTGCTGGACTATCACCGCTTGAGTGGCGAAAAACTGGCCGAACGCATCAATGTCACGTTACAGGACGAGGCGGACCGCCAGATGGAAACAGCAGCCTACCTGTTGTCACGGGCCTGACCGGACAAGTAGCGGATATGGAAAACCGTCAATCATTGTTGCTGATCCCGGTCGAGAACCAGGTGCGCGAGCTTGACCCGAAGCTGCTGCTGGCCTGTATCGCCGCGCAGCACGGTTTTTCCTCGGTCATCGGTTCACGCCGGGAGATGGAATTCAATATTGACGCGTTCCCGAGTGCCATCTATTTATCCAAAAGCATGACCATACGCAGCCTGCTGTTCTTCAGGATCGCACGCCGCTTCGGGCATCGCATCGTCGCCTGGGACGAAGAAGCCCTGGTGCACCTGCCGCCGGAGACCTATTTTTCACGCCGCCTGCACCCTTCAGCAATCCGCCAGGTGCTGAACCTTTTTGCCTGGGGCCAGGACAATGTGGAACTGTGGCGCCAGTACCCGGAGTTACCCGAGAACACGCCGATCCATGCCATCGGCAACCCGCGCGGTGACATGCTGCGCAAAGAGATTCGCAGCTTTTATGCCGATGATGCCGCCGCGCTGCGCGAACGCTATGGCGACTTTATCCTGGTCAATACCAACTTCAATCATGTCAACGCCTTTGGCCCGGACATCAATCTGTTCATACCGCCCAAAAGACCCGGCGGGAAGGCCCGCTTCGGCCGTGCCGCGCGCGGCATGAGCCGCGAATATGCCAGCGGCCTGCACAACCACAAGCTGGCTATTTTTGAACATTTCAAGGCGCTGATCCCGCAACTGCAACAGGCCTTCCCGCAACACACCGTGGTGGTACGCCCGCACCCGACGGAAAACCACCAGGTCTATCGCGAGATTGCGGCCGGCTGCCCGGGCGTGGAAGTCTGCAACGAGGGCAATGTGGTGCCCTGGCTGATGGCAACCCGGGCACTGATTCATAACGGCTGCACAACAGCCGTAGAAGCCTACGCGATGAAAGTTCCGGCCATCAGTTACCGGCCGGTGGTGAATGAAGACTACGACAGCGGTTTCTACCGCCTGCCAAACGGGCTCAGCCACGAATGTTTCGATATCCCGGAGCTGACCGGCCTGTTACAGAAAATACTCAGCGGAGAAGTGGGTGCCGCCAACAGTGCGCGGCGCCAGGCACTTATCGACCGCTACCTGGCGGCACAGGATGGCCCGCTGGCCTGCGAACGCATGGTCGATGTGCTGGCAACCCTGCAACAGAATCCTGCCGGCCTGGCACAGCCCTCGGTCCTGCAACGCTGGCTTCTGTCCCGGGGACTGCAACTGGCCCGCCGCATCAAATCCTCGCTGCCGGGCTCGCACAACAAACCGGAATACCAGTTACACCGTTTCCCGGCACTGAAGCTGGGTGAAATGCGCAGCCGCCTGGCGCGCTTTCAAGCACTGCTGGGAATACAGCACAAGCTGGAAATACACCCTCTATCCGATGTCATGTTCCGGGTGGAGGCGCAATGATTTTTGTTATAACCAACACAGGAACCGAGGCTGACAGCCGGAGGAACACATGAAAATCATGATACTGGGCCTGGGTAAATCAGGCACCACCGCGCTGCTGTACAAAATGGCCGCGGGCCTGCCCGATTGCCATGCCTTTTCAGGCGGCAAGCCGGGCAAACATGCCGGCGAATACGCCAACGCGGTCTACAAGCACACTTATGAAGCGCGCAAGGGCAAGGGCTTTGAGCTCTACCGGGAACACCTGGAAAATAATGACTATGACCGCAAGGTCTGGATTTCCCGCGATCCACGCGATGTCGCTGTCAGCCGCATGCTGTACCGCTGGCACCGTGGCCGCATGGGACACAAGCAGCAGTTCCAGGCGCACCTGGACCTGGTGCTCAAAAAGGAACGGGACCCTGCCTCGGTTACGTTCACTGAGATATGCCGCTACACCGGTTTTGACGACTGGCCGAGAAACCTGCAGGACGTGCTGGAAGAGGAACGCCTGCGCTATGAAGAAATGACAGAGTTCACCGGCAGCCTCGGCGATGACTGGTTCCTGTTCAGTTTTGAAGACATGGTGCAACAGAACTACGACACCCTGAACGCGCACCTCGGCTTCGAGGTACAAAAAGACACCGAGGTCCCCGAATCCACCGGCAAAGCCAAGGTTATCCGCAAGAAGGCCAGCGGTGACTGGCGGCACTGGTTCACCGAGCAGGATATCGAACTGCTCAAACCGGTTTACACGCCTTACATGCAGCTGATGGGTTATGACTGCGACGACTGGACACTCAGCGACAAGCCCTGCATCGAGCCGGCCTATTCGTCCGAGTACATGCAGCGCCTGCCGGAACGCATTACCCAGGACGTGGTCCGCAAGCTCAAGAACCAGACCTTGCAGCTGTTCGGCAGAAAGGCCGGCTGACAATGTCTGTTGACGCTCTTGTCCGCAATATCCGTTTTGTGGCGTTTGATTTTGACGGTGTCTTTACCGATGACAAGGTGTATGTCATGGAAGACGGCCGCGAGGCGGTGCGTTGTTTCCGGGGTGATGGTATCGGCCTGCAGAAACTCCGCGCCCTGGGGATAGAAACCGCCATTATCTCCACCGAGGCCAACCCGGTGGTATCGGCGCGCGCGAAAAAACTGAAAATCCGCTGTATACAGGATTGCAGCGATAAACGCGCGACTCTGGAAAGCCTGATCCACGAACTGGGTATCAGCCTGGACCAAACCGCGTTTGTCGGGAATGACATCAACGATCTTTCCTGCCTGCGCTGTGTCGGCCTGCCCATCATTGTCAGCAATGCCCACAGCGATATTATCCAGTACGCGGCCTATCGCACCAGAACACCGGGCGGGCATGGCGCGGTACGTGAGATCTGCGACTGGATAGAACAGTCGATGCAGGCACCGGCCGTACTCTCGGGCCGTATGTGAACGCTCACCTGCCCTGTGCCGACGCTGCCGGCAGGTCGGCATTCAGTCACCTGTACGCCCTCGCCTTACCCGGCATAGCGGCGCTGCCGGTCTGCCTCTTGCTGCTGCCGGACCTTGCGGAAGTTATTTACACGCTTGTGACGATGGCCGGCCTGGCCTGTCTGCTGCACCACGGCCTGTCTGACGATGAGCGCCAGAGGCTTTTCCTGGTCAGTTTTCTGCCACTGTTGTTTTTCGGTGTTGCGGCACTGTCCGTTGCTGTATCGGGTGACTACAACAACTGGCTCCGGCCGCTGAAAAAACTGGCCGAGCTGCTGGCAACGCCACTTGTCGCCGTGCTGGTGATGCGCGCGAACATCCATCCACGCCATTTTATAACCACGGCCAAACTCAGCGCGCTGCTGCTCCTGGCGGCCGCGCTGTACCAGTTCCTTGTCCTGCATAGCCCCAGGCCGGGCGGAGCGATCAGCCCCTTCCCGTTTGCGCATATTGCCCTGCTGCTGGGCTTTTTCTCACTCATCCACCTGCCACTGGAAAGCACCCGGCAGAAATTATTTTCACTCACCGCCTTCAGCGCGGGTTTCCTTACCACATTGATTTCACAAACCCGTATCGAGTGGATCAACGCACTCATTCTGATGGCCGCCTTATTGCTGGTCTGGCGCCGCGCCGGGTTACTGAGTAAACGTATTATGCTGGTGATTGGCTGCACTGTCCTGGCACTGTCGCTGCTTTCGGTCAGCACGCCCTTTGTACACAAACGGGTTTCCGCGGCGCTTGACCAGTACCAGGCTTTCCAGAACCACCAGGGCTGGCACAACTCGGTCGGACAGCGCTTTCTCATGTGGCGGCATGGCCTGGAAGCGGCCGCCGCAAAGCCGGTATTCGGCTGGGGTATCCACCGCAGCCAACAGGCCGCGGTTGCCGGTCTGAGTGACCCGCAAATGAAGAAGACCCTCGGCAAGCATCACAATCTGCACAGTGAATACGTGAATACACTGGCGGCGAAAGGTGCTGTCGGGCTGGTCAGCCTGCTTGCGCTGCTGTTTGTGCCCCTGTCGGTATTTTATACCCGTTCTGCCAACCGGGAGCAGCTGGTCTACACGGCCAGCGGTGTCCTGTTGTGTACTTCCTATGCCGTTTCCGGCATCGCCTTCCAGGCATTTGGCGATGACACCATGAATATTTTCTTTGTTATTGTCCTCTCGTATACGCTGACTGCCGTTGCGGGGGAACCTGCCAGGGCGCGAAGCACCCATCAATCACTGCCGTTACCTCAGAACAGTGACGGGTCGACCGTGATATGCCGTATGCGGGACAGGTTCCAGCTATAGGTGATGTGCACCAGCCCGTCTTCCGTCTGTATAACCGCCGGGTAAGAGTATTCCCCGCGCCCCTGTTCCAGGACCAGCACATCCCGCCAGCGCCGGCCATCCACGGACAGCCCCACATTCAGTGGCGAGCGCCCGCGTGACGAATGGTTATACACCAGCAGGTGCCGGCCATCGGCCAGGGTTACCGCGTCAGTGCCCGAGTTGGGGTTGGGCAGGTCCGTCAGCTCCAGCTCCGACCAGGTGACACCGTTATCACCGGACCAGCTCTCGGCAATACGGTGGTGTTTGCTGCGGCACAGCAACTGCAACTGCCCGTCCCTGTGTACCAGTATGCTGGGCTGAATGGCGGCGATCGAATCACCATCGCCGATCGGCATGGTGCGCCACCACGATTCACCCCGGTCGCAGCTGTGTTCCAGGTGCACCCGCCAGCCGTCATGCTCGGCACTCGATGGACATAACACTTCGCCGCCGGCCAGCTGTACCGGTTTGTTTTTGATGGGGCCAAGAATACCGTCCGGCAGGTGTCGCGGCGGGCTCCAGCTTTTCCCGCCATCCTCGGACGTGGTCAACATCCCCCACCAGGTTCTCGGGTTTTTACCGACTTTATAGAACAACAGCAACGGCCCCGCAGCAGGCTGGAACAGGACCGGGTTCCAGCAGGCGTAACGCCCCCCGTTGTCCTGCTTGCCGGTCGCCACTTCACGCGGACCAGACCAGCCATTGCCCGTATTTCGTGCAACAAAAACAGCCACATCGGGCCGCGATTCCAGCGAGCCGCCGAACCAGGCAGCCACCAGGCCATCGCCACTGGCGGCAATGCTCGAGGCATGACTCATCGCAGTCGGGGCGGGATCGACAATAAACTCGTCGTAGACGATGGCCGGGTGCGCCGTGCGTTGCGGTCCGCCGGCGTAACGGGAAGCCGTTTCTACAAACCAGCTGTTCAGCCTTCTGAACAGCAGACGATTGGTGACCATGCCCTGCAGGATACTCAGCTACCGGCTTCTATGCGATCGAAATAACGCAGCCGGTACAACAGCCGTGGGCGGTCAGGGTTATCTTCAAAACGGCTCCGGTCATGCAGGACGTTGCTGGAGATCAGCCCCCAGCCCGGCTGCAGTGTCAGGCGGAAGATGTACGGGTCATCGGAAGACAGCAACGTCTCAAGGGCATGCACCGCGGCCTGCGTAACCGCATCCTGTTTCCAGACGATGCTGTGGGTGCGCGCTGTATATCGCATATGCAGGCGCCGCCCTCCGTTCACCGAGAACACCGGTCCGCTGCGCGCCGGCCGGATTTCAACGCCCTGCTCGACGTTGGCCGGGATGGTCATGGCATCGGGCGCCATCAGGGCTTCTATGTAGGCCGGCTTTTCGTCACGCAAACGGATGTAGGCAATTTCATGGTCCAGCACGGCATTTTCCCCACCGCTTTCCGCCGGCCGTACACAGTGCAGTAACAGGGAGAAGATCTGCTGGTCGAGGGCATTATAGTAACCGTCGGTATGCCAGTGGATGGTGCGGTCCGTGTAGGGGATATAACGCCCGCGCCACTCGCTGTTCACTACCTGCAGCGCGGTAATCCCGTCGTCATCGGAGCCCATGTTGCGGTCAAGGTTACGCAACCCGAACTGGGCGCCGAAGGTGGCGGGGATGCGTTTGTCCGGGTCTGTCCCGGTCGGGCCTTTGTACACGGCCATATTGGCCCGTGCGCAGCATTCGAGTATGGCTTCGCGCTCGTCCTGGCTGAGCTTGCAGGGGTCCTTGACTTCAACAATCAGAGACTCGGCCTGTTGCGGATGTTGCGCCAGCTTTTTCTCGCGCCACGCGGCATACGCCGCCGTGTTTTCCAGTTCAAACGGGTTGTCCGGGGATACTGTCTTTAATGGGAGCATGCCGCCTCCTGGTCAAAACAGGCATCCATGCCGGGTTCATTGTGCCAGTAACCATTACAATGGCCGCCGGGGGTGATAAGTTCCAGCGCGGTTTCGGCATCGGTAGCCGATAGCTCGCCACGCAAACGCTGATCGAATATGCGGATTACCTTCCCGGTGTGCATGGACTGCGGGCTGATCCTTAAAACATCAACACCCAGGCCAACGATATCGTCACATTCCCCGAGCAGGTTGCAGGCTTTGGCGGACTGGGTCTGAATACCGTTGAGCACCAGGAACTGTTCTTTCTCGCGCGTGTCCAGCAGCAGGCCGTCCGGGTAATCCAGGCAACGGAACTGGCAGTCGTCCTTGGGCAGGTTATGCGCACGCGCCGTAAAACAGCGTGCGGAATAGGCCAGCGGCAGGCGCCCGTAGACAAATACTTCGGTTTCCACACCGGCAGGGCGCAGCTTCTGCATATCTGCCAGGGTGTCGCGCGAAAGTTCCACCGGCAGCACCCAGCGCTTCAGTCCCTGGTCGGCAAGCACTTGCAGGGTGCGGTGGTTATAGACATTGACGGACGGACCGGTGACAAAAGGCTGCTGGCCGGCCAACAGGTTGACTGCACCGATATCGTTGGCCTCGATGTTGAAGCCGCGATTCTCGCACAGCCGCTTCATGGCACCCAGCTCCGAGCCGGCCTCTATCAGAGTCAGGGTGGACAGCAGCACTTCTTTTCCGGCAGCAGCCAGACCGTCCGCCAGTTCGATCCAGTCTTCCAGGCGCAGGGTACGGCGTTTCGAACAGACGGTTTCACCCAGGTAGACGATGTCCACCGCTGTCTCGGCGACTTCCGCATAGAAGTCGATGACCTGCTCGCGGGGCCAGAAATACAGTATCGGGCCAAGTGACAGCCGGGGCGAAGTGTGAAGCATATTCATAGAAGATAAACCGCGGGTTTGAACATTATTGCCATGGCCGGTGGTAGGCGCCGAGTGTGGTTTGTGCCCCCTCGGAGACTTCCTGCAGGGCGGCCATCCAGCCCGGCTGCGGCTGGTAGCCGTCCGGGTTGCTGTAACAGTTGTCTATCGCCGCACGCCACACCTGTGCAACCTGTCTGACGTAAGCCGGGCTGCGCTGACGGCCTTCGATCTTCACCGCCGCAATACCTATCGCCTGCAGCTCCGGCAACACCGCCAGGGTATTCAGGCTGGTCGGTTCCTCGATGGCGTAGTAGGTATTGCCACCCACCTCGAAGCGCCCCTTGCACAGCGTGGGATAGGCGGCGGACTCGCCGGCATCGTAACGGTCGATCAATACGTTGTTGAGGCGCGACTCCAGGCCTTTTGGTGTCTCCACCCACTGTACCGCGGAAGCCGGCGAGCAGGCGCCGAAGCTGTTGGGTGACTGGCCGGTCACGTAGGAGGACAACAGGCAACGTCCTTCCACCATGACACACAGGCTGCCGAAGCCGAACACTTCCAGCGGCACCGGGCTTTGCTCGGCTACCTGCTGCACCTGTTTCAGCGACAGCACCCGTGGCAGCACCACGCGCTGCACATCGAAATTTTTGTGGTAGAAGGCAATCGCCTCCGGGTTGGTGGCGGAACCCTGCACCGACAGGTGCAGGCGCACCTCCGGCCAGCGTGTGGCGGCATAGTCCATCACGCCGATATCGGCCAGTATCAACGCATCCACACCCAGTTCCGCCGCGAGGTCGACCGATTCCTGCCAGCGCTGCCAGCCGGACGGCTGGGCAAAGGTATTGATAGCGACAAAGACTTTTGCGCCGCGGCGACGGGCGTACTCGATGCCCTCCTGCGCACGCTTGCGGTTGAAGTTCAGTCCGGCAAAATGCCGGGCATTGGTATCGTCCCGGAAACCGATATAGACCGCATCGGCACCGCAATCCACCGCTGCCTTGAGCGCCGGCAGGTTACCTGCCGGACAGACCAGTTCCATTTTGGCGCCGGTTACAGACATGGCGTCACCTCGTTATCTCATGTGTGCTGTCAGTGCCGGTACGGTACAGGGCGCTGTCAGTCGCAGTGTCTTCCAGCCCCGCCTTCGATCCCTGGCGTGTATTGCGCCGTTCGAGCTCGGCACTGATGCGGTTGATGACCTGCCATTTGGTCGAGCACCACGCCGGCGCCAGCACCAGGTTGGCGGCAGCGGTGCCCGTAACGCGGTGGTAAATCACCTGCGGGGGCGTCAGTTCAATTAAATCGGCGGCGGTCGTGACGTAGCTGTCCAGTGACAGCGGCTGGTACTCACCGCGCCGCCACTGGTTGGCGAGCACGGTACCTTTCACCACGTGCAGGGGGTGCAGCTTCAATCCCTCGACGCCCAACTCCAGTACGCGCAGCAGGCTGGTTTTACACTCACGCCCCTGCTCACCCGGCAGGCCGATGATCAGGTGCGTACAGACCCGCAGGCCGCGGGCATGCGCGCGGTGCACCGCGCTTTTGTATTCCGCGAAGCCGTGGCCGCGGTTTACTTTATCCAGGGTTTCATCAAAGCTCGATTGCAGGCCCAGTTCCAGCCACACGTCGACACCATCGTTCTGGTAACCGGCCAGCAGGTCCAGCACTTTGTCCGGCACGCAGTCCGGCCGGGTGCCTATCGACAGGCCGATAACGTCGGGCTCGGCAAGCGCCAGGTCGTACAGGAGGGCAAGCTCTTCCACGGCGGCGTAGGTGTTGGTGTAAGCCTGGAAATAGGCGATATATTTACGCGCGCCGGTGCGCTTGCGAATCACG
>DRNU01000176.1 GCA_011374975.1 Gammaproteobacteria bacterium
AGTTGCTTGAACCGGACATGTCCCAACTGAAAGAGCAATCAAGATAAGAACGCACCGAGATAATACCGACAATACCGTCCTCCACCATCGTGGCCACAGGACTGCGCTGGCGAAACTTGCGATGCGGCTTGTGCATCCACAACTTGCCCATACGCTTGCTGAAAGGATACGTTGTACGCAAGGCATCCGCGATCGAGATCAGGTGCTCGACACGCTGCATCACCTCCGGCTCATTCGGCAACGGCCGGCTTTCACGCAGGCGGATCACCTCACGCGCCTTCATATTGCCCAGCCCGAGCAACACCAGCTGATCCCTGGCACTGATCCCCCACTCGTCCAGCATGCCAAGAATACCTCGCGTCAGTTGCAGTCGCTCTTCTTCACTCATCTCCTGCATGACAGGCCCTCTGAATCCGTAATGGCGCCAAGTGTAACATGCACCATAACCCGTATTATCGCCCTTTCCCTTACTGCCTTTGAGGATGATATTTACGCTGTGCTACGCTGCCACGCAATGTTACACGGGGAAAACCGATGGGGAGTAGCGGCCTGTTACTGTTGATCCTGCTGGGCCTGGCCGTCTGGTTCTGGCAAAACACTCTGCGCGACCGGGAACTGGCGCTGCACGCGGCACGCGAAATCTGCCAGCGCCAGCAGCTGCAACTGCTTGATGCCACAGTGACACTGCAGCGCGTCGCACTGCGGCGCACCGCGCCTGGCAGCATGGGAATAGAACGCACCTTCCAGTTTGCCTACAGCAGCGAGGGCGATGACCGTCAGAGCGGTTTCGTGATCACACTGGGAAACCACGTGGAGCAAGTGGGCTTGTGAGTAATCAACAGCGCCTTGCTATACTGTGTGCATTCCACAACATGCAGACACCAGGCAGATAACGCCATGCCCTATTTTATCTACAAAATCATGCCGGGACCGACCGACCTGGTAAAAACCCTGGAGAAACTGGACCAGTACGGTTCTTTCAAGGAAGCCAAAACACATGCCCGCAGCCTGCGCGCGGAAATTCCAGAGGGCGACAGAACACAGATCAAAGTGATGTTCGCCGATTCGGAACTGGAAGCTGAAGAAAAACTCATGGAGAAACGCGAGGAACCGATCCTGCGCGAGTGGGAAAAATAGCCCTTCCCCGATGGTCGAGGAGGACGAATACTGCTCCACCTACCACAGCGTCAACCGGCGTCGATGTGTGTTCGAAAAAGCCGTCCTGACACGGCGCTGCAGCTGCCTGTGCTCGACCCGTTTCTACCTTGCCGACCGGGAAGGTATCGCCTGTGACTCGGCCCCCGCCCACGAGCGCTGCAGCCGGCTGCTCGAACTGTTGCGCGAAAATGCCAGGTTTGCCCTTAAAATCACCTCGCTCGATTCAGAGCTGCCGCACGCCAAGGAAATCCGGGTACAGAATGGCGGCCTGCTGGGCCTGCAGCGGGTACTGCGGCCGGAACTCGACGACAGCACCGTCGTCGATATCGCAGCACTGACCCTGCTGGGAGTCAGTACCTACGGCACCCTGGAACAGTTTCCCTTCCAGAAAATCGTCAAATCCATCGCCGATTTCGAAGGCCGTCGCCGGCCACGCTCAAAGCGCTGACCGGACAGTAAAAAACACCGGCTCCCGGTGTAAAAAACCCGGCGAATCTGTGGATTTATGCAAACCCTGTTTCCCCGCCCCGGTTAAAGACAACCCGTCATTTTTCCGACATACCTCTGGACAGCTCTGGATCAAACATCGCAGCAACGCGCTGCAAGGCAGGATATGCATGGAAATACAGGCGTTTGCCGATGAAGGCCGTACCTGGACAGTCACCTATGTGGTCTACGACCGGGACAGCCGGGATGCCGTGATCATCGATCCGGTCCTCGATCTCGACACCACGCCGTGGCGGACCTCCACCGATTCCATCAACCGGGTCACGGAATTCATTGAACAAAAGCAGCTCAAGGTGCACTGGATCCTGGACACCCATGTACACGCCGACCACATCACCGGAGCCGGTGAGCTGAAAAAACGCCTCGACGCCCCCATGGCAATCGGGGCCAATATCTGCCGCGTGCAGGAAATCTTCAAGCAAGCCTTCAACCTGGGCGATGACTTCCCGACCGATGGCCGCCAGTTCGACCGCCTGCTGAACGATGGTGACCGGTTACCGGCCGGCAGCCTGACTATCGAGGTCATACACACACCCGGCCATACGCCGGCCTGCTGCACTTATTACATCGGCGAATCACTGTTCACTGGAGACGCGCTGTTCATGCCCGACATCGGCGTGGCGCGCTGCGATTTCCCGGATGGCAGCGCCCGGCAGCTCTACCGTTCCGTCAAGCACCGGCTCTACGAGCTGCCGCACAAGACCCGTGTCTACGTCGGCCACGATTACCCGAGCGGGCGTGAGTTCAAGTACCAGACTACCGTCGGCGAAAGCAAGGCCTTCAATACGGATCTGCCCAAGGGCATCAGTGAGGAAGATTTTGTGGCGAACATCCAGAAACGCGACCACACACTGCCGGCACCACGCCTGCTGTTCCCGAGCCTGCAGGTCAATATTAATGCCGGTGAGCTGCCCGAGCCTGAAAACAACGAAATCGCGTATTTCAAGGTGCCGCTGAATTATCTATAGGATGAACTCGACAGGAATGAACGGTATATTGTGCGGCGTATAATCAGGCAGCGATCAACACCAACCCGTCGAACCGTTCATGCACGCGGCGATGCAGGAGCCCGGCCATCAACAAACAGCTGACACCGGAAGAGAACGCCTCACTGCGCCGCCAGCTGGAAGAAATGCGGCTGGAACACCGCGACCTGGATGATGTCATCCATCACCTCATCCATTCCGACTACCCCGACCAGCTGCGGCTCAAGCGCCTGAAGCAGCGCAAATTGCGTCTCAAGGACAATATCGACCAGATCCAGAGCCGCCTGATCCCCGATATCGACGCCTAGATCACTTCGCCCGATACACGCTCGTGGTGGGCTCTGACACGACCTCGATGGTGGCGCCATCCGCCCTGGCATAACGGCGCACCTGCACGTGGAGCTGCTTCAGGCCCTTGCCCGGGCTGAGAACAAAGGGCACCGCCGGCTCAAGCTTGCGCCACTCGGCACCGGCGAAATCAGCCTTTTCGCTGATCCGGATCTGGTTCGCGGCAGCGGAGACTTTCACCGAGACCAGTACCTGGCCGTCCACAGCGCTGTCGGCGCGCACATTGACCCGCTCAATGTCGAGCCCGGAAGACGGCTTCGCATCGCCTGCGGCGGCAGCGGCATTACACACCGGCCCACCACCGCCGGTCGCGATGCGCATTTCCACGATGCGGCTCTGGCGCAGTGGCTCCAGCAACTGTTTGCGGCCCTGGTAACCTGAGCGGGACACGGTG
>DRNU01000177.1 GCA_011374975.1 Gammaproteobacteria bacterium
ACGGGGTCCAATTCCGGTGGCCTTAAATAACTCCGAGGGAGCTGGCTCTGTCCGGATCGTGGTCCGGTTACCTGGCGCCCACCTGTACATGCAGGTCCTCGGGAATTTACGCACCCCTACGGTCTGTGCGGTCCCGCCACTTTTGGGTATTATGGCAGAAAAACTTCCTTTCATAAAACGGGATGGGGGAAGCTTGGTTTTGGGAGTGGAATTCAGATTAATGGATGACTGCTATGAGTCCAGAGTTCTCAATGCCGCGCCACCAACGAATGACCGTTTTAACGAACCAATACCTCCGTTTACAGCTTCTGAAGTGTGATGTAAGTTTTAGGAAGCAACACCCACAGTGAAGAGGAACCGGGATGAGGCGAGCGATGAAAATCGGAACAGTCTGGTTGTTTGTCCTCGTCATGATGGGGTTTGGCTATGGCGCTTTTGGGTATTGGGACGCGGTGCGTCAATCCAATGAATTTATCAAGCGTGCGAATGCTTTGATAGTGGATGGGAGGGGGCCGAACGACCTTGGTACTGAACGGCTCCGTCAACTCATTTTGGTGCAGGACCCAGGCTATTATGATCATCACGGCGTTGATCTATCTACGCTTGGTGCAGGCCTGACAACGGTCTCGCAGTCTGTTTCCAAACGCTTGGGTTTTGACGAATTTCGACCGGGTATTGGCAAGATACGTCAGACTGGCTTTGCATTGGGTTTGGAAAGCCAGTTGAGCAAAGAACAAATCCTCGCCCTGTTCCTCGATACGGTGGAGATGGGGCGTGGCGCAGATGGCTGGATGACGGGCTTCTTTCACGCGAGCGAAAGAGTCTATGGCCGACCACCCGCTGACCTGTCCGATAAAGAGTTTCATCGTCTGGTAGCAGTGATGATTGCTCCAGGCAGCTTTCGACTTCTTAACCAGGATGGATCGCTTGATGATCGAGCGGCGCGGATCGCAAGGCTAGTGGCTGGGGACTGTATGCCGTCTGATCAGAGAGATGTCTGGCTCGACGGTTGCGCCCTAAATGTGGAGCCTCAACAGGTTGTTCCGTTTCAATCCTATTCGGCTGATCGGAGGCTTTGACTGTAGCGCGGAATGCGGGCGGTACCAATTGTAGAGGTGAGTCCAGATCGGCAAGTCGGCGGCGCGCTGGTCTGAGGTCAGGTAGACACGCGCGTAGGCCCATTAGCGCAGGGCGGTCTGGATGAACCTTTCCCCTCGTCCACCGGAATCGCAACGGGCTGATAATCCAAAACCAGCGGATCACGCTTGCCGCCTTTGGGGTCGTCGTCCTTTTCCATCCGCATGATCACGATGGCGAACTGCACGCCGGCAAATACCAGTCCGTTGAACATGAACAGCATCAAGGCCGCCACCCAGCCCATGCTGGAGGTGCTGACCAGATGCCACATATTCGCGATGTTCAGATACAGCATTGTGCCGACAAAAATGCCGGACAGGGCAAAGCCGAACAAAACGTTGCGGATATATAGGCTGATCAGTTTGGGCATTGGTCACATTCCTTGGCTAGACGCGCTACAGGCAATTTAGCAAAGGTTGGAATGATTCCAAGGGGTTTCTTGTCGCATTGGGCGAAAGCCGCCTAGAACGCTTCGGGTTTGGCCTCGCGTGCCATGTGGTCCAGCACGGCGTTGACGAATTTGGGTTCGCGGCCATCGGGAAAGAACGCCTTGGCCACATCCACATATTCGTTGATTACCAC
>DRNU01000178.1 GCA_011374975.1 Gammaproteobacteria bacterium
ACGGCCAGGGGATGCCGGCGCCGCCGGCAGAAGTAGTCGACCGGCAGGCGCACCAGCAGCAGCGGCACCAGCAGCGCCACGGCCGCCAGGCTGAGCAAGGACAGCAATGCCAGTTCGCCGGCCCAGGGCCGAAGCACCACCCAGAGGCCCTGGAGAAGATCGTTCATCCCGGCGATATCCTCGTCTACAATTCAAAGAAGTTCAATGGGTTCCAAACTCATTCGAATCTGACCCCATTTGATTCATTGATTTAGGTGATCTTTCGGTACCCCGATCCTCCGGAATTACCGTGCTGAACAAGGTATCCTGCTGAACGTACGGCCCTCGCATCGTCCATTGTCCCAGCGTTCGAGATCTACTGACATTCTTCCCGAAGAGGTGGCTTTTTCAACAGCCTGTTAAGATTGTTGTAGTACTAGGGAATCCCCGATCAATTCAGCATTCCCGTCATTGCGATGCCCAGACCCGAAGGGTGGGGTACCCATAATGAAACCCGTAGGGGTTCTTTGGGCGAAGCGCGGCAATCTCCTGCAATGGATTCAGTCCGTTGGAGATTTCCGCGTTACCGAAGGGTATCCTGTAGGGCGCTCAGCTCCTCGCAATAACAAATTGATCAGAGCTTCCCTAGTTTGTATGGTGAACAAGATTCATGAGTCACTACGCCCCATTCTGTCAATCCGAAACCGTATTGGTACTTCAATACTTGCTCGTACCGCCACTCCGTTGCGTAACGCCGGTAGAAATCGCCAGTGCCGAACGGCTTTCAGCGCGGCAATATCCAGCGGTCTGAATCCGGCACTTTTCCTAACCTGTATTTCTATCGGATGGCCGCGTTCATCAACATCAACGTGAAGCAGAACCAGGCCTTCAATACCCCTGCGAAGCGCAATACGCG
Organism: Gammaproteobacteria bacterium; assembly: GCA_011374975.1. Lineage (GTDB taxonomy): Bacteria > Pseudomonadota > Gammaproteobacteria > DSM-19610 > DSM-19610 > Thiogranum. The sequence goes on from DRNU01000178.1 coordinate 896, forward strand.
GGTAGTCAGGTTTCGGGTTGTTCAATATCGCATTGTTACTGGACGGCGGTGTGTATGTCGGGCCATTGTCGGCAATCTCCTTGCTTGACAGAACGGGGGATGGAGCATCCGGAGTATTTTCCGCATGCTCTGATCTCTCCTCCGGTGCAGGTTTCCTGGCTACGTTCCGTGGTTCAGGTTTTTTCTCGGGTTGGTTTTGAGTTTTGACAGGGCTAGGCGACGGTTTGGAGACAAGCGCCTGTTTCTGACGAGGTGCCGCTGGCTGAACGACGGCCTGCATGCGCTTTGGCGCTGGTGCAATCGAAATCCGTTCTCGCAGGCTGTGCACTTTCACTTGTAACGTCGGGCGGGGCAATTGCACAGATCTGGCATCTGAATTCAGCTGGTACCACCCGGCGACACCGGCGTGCACGGCGAGCGACACCACGCATGCCACGATAAAAGGGCGTGGCAGTTCTGTCGTCACCGGGAAGGCTGTCAGATCCACCGCTGCCTCCACCAGCGCATCAGGCCGGTGATGGTGAGCAGCAGGCAGGCGAGCGCAACCAGGTCATTGACCCACTTCCATTGCGCGTGAATCAGCACGCCGCTGTGCAGGCCGTCTATCACGAAGTACCATGGTACGCCATCGACGCGTGGAAAGTTGTGTTGCGCCGGCAGGCGTCTTGCGGCAGACGTTCCAGGCTGGAGCCCTTCATGGTTCAGCCACAGGTATCCGCCGTTGCCGTCGCGGGTGATGTCGGTCGGCATGTGTCCGGTGCCTTTTACCGGTCGCCATCCATTCCCTTCGCTGCGCTGCAGGTTGGGTCCACCCATGCTACCGATCAACAGTTCATCGCCATGGCGGCGCAGAGTCCAGACAAACCCGGGATCGAATGGCTTGCCGGTTTCACGCGCCCAGTTCTGACCCCCATCGCGAGTGGTGAACAGGCCAAGCCGGGTGCCGAGGCTGAACCGATTTCTGTCGCCCGGATAACCGGCAATGGCATAGATTTCGTTGTCCCAGCTGCGCAGGCGATATACCGGAGGCTGTAATGCCCGGGCGATATGAATGCTCTTCATCCATGGCCGCAGGCCCGAAGCGTGATCAAGGATAATACCGGTGGTTGTCAGGTACAGGAACGGGATGACCGCAACCACGCCCAGCACCGGCCCGTGCAGCCGGTAGACCCACCGCATGGTCTTCTTGCGTGTCGAGGCGCGCGGTTTTTTGGCCTTTGGAATTGAGCCCCATCGGCGGGGGAGCCACCAGAAAAGAAATCCGCTGACAGGCAGCAACAACATGATCCAGGCGCCAATGTCATTGGCGAGCAGTGAGAACGGTTCCGCCAACGTCCCACGACCAAAATGCAGGTCATGTACCAGGCGGGAGATATCTATATGTCCCGGTAGCTGGTCGGGATTGGGAGGTGCGACATCAATCCTTTCGGGCTGTACGCCACCTGTCAGAATCAGGCGGAACACCCAGCTTTTGTCGACAACGCCCAGTAGTTCTCTGGGCGTTGGGCCTTCGGACAGCGCAGTGATGTTCTCGCCTTCCAACGCGACAGGCTGCGCGCTGCCGGTTACGGGATCGAGTCGCCACACACCGTTACGGGTGCCAAGCCATAGCTTCGACCAGCTACTGCCGGAATCGTCGAGAATGACGTTGATGCCTGGCATGGCAGCAGATGTCTCGAACGTGACAGGTTTCCATTGTTGCCCACCGTCAACGCTCATCCAGAGCCCCTGCGGCCCGCCGGCGACACGTTGCGCCGGGCGGTCGGGGTTGATCTGGTAAAGCTTTACGGTGCCGTTACGTGCTTTATCGACAACCTGGTCGGGCACCAGGAGTTGAGGTACTGTGTATTGCCACATCCACGACCAGTCGCGATGGTCCAGTACAAAGCCTGTAATGCCCAGTATGGCAAGCCAGAGACCGGCGCCAAGTCCGGCCCAGGTGTGCAACTTGCGTGCACGGGGCAGGCGTCGACTGCACGTCCGGGAGGCACCGCGTCCATTCGGGCGGACCGTGTCAGTACAGGCAAGAACCGCGCTGCGGCTAGCGGATGGCATAGGTCAGGCCGGCGTTGAATGTCCGCTCCATGCCCGGGGCCAGTTCCTCACCGCGAAAGGTGTTGTACGATGCCAGCGTCGCGTAGGTCTCGTCTGCCAGGTTGGTCACACGCGCATACACATTCAGTTTGCGCGTCGCCTGATAGTCGGCGCGCAGATTGAGCAGATCGTGTCCACCGTACTTATGGGTGTTGGCGTCGTCCTCCCAGTATGACCCCAGGCGCTCCCATTCCAAGCTAACGCGGCCGCCTTTCAGTACGGCCGGGCGATAGTCGAGACGAACATTGGCGATCTCGCGCGGCGCGGCGCTCATTTCATTATTGTCGTAGCTGACGCCTGCGCGCGGCGACCAGGACTCAAAGGTGTGTTTGGCATAACTGTAGCTTGCTACTAGTGACAGATTGCTGGCGAGTGGTGTTTTCATGCCGATTTCCACGCCACGGTGCAACGTTTTACCAGCATTCTGTGTCTCTCGCGAGCCGTCGTCTCGCCGAAAGGTGACGATGTCGTCATCCTTGGTCATGTAGTAGACACTGATCTCATAACGCGTTTTATGGAAACGCCCACGCACACCGGTCTCGAAGCTGTCGACCTTGATCGGGTCGAGTTTGACCGTGTTGTCCGAGGAACCCTGGCGGAACAACTGCCCCTCCGATGGTACGCGGAATGCGTGCCGGTAGGACACAAAACCGTTCAGTGCCTGTGTGAACTGCCAGGTTGCACCCAGCTTCGGACTCAGATGGTCGAACGTGACATTGGTGTCACCAGGGCGGCGGTGTGAGCCAGTGGCGAGGTCGGTCATCTTGTTGTCGTAGTCGTACTTCATGTTGTCGTAACGCAGGCCAGCGGTCAGTCTCAGACGTTCGCTGACCGAGGTCTCACCGTGCAGGTAGGGTGAGACTGCCCTGTAGGTGACGTCATAGTCATAGATTTTTTCATTGATGGTGTAATCGGTGTAGATGGAGCCGACGCGTGTAACGTTGAGCGAATGTTCCTCGCGCTGCCCCGGGCTGTAGTCGAGGTCGGTGCCGACAATGATGCGCGCCCCGTATGCCGGCAAGTCGTAGCGGTACTTGAGCAGCATTCCGGCGGAGGTATTGCTGGTGTCCCAGATCGCTGGGTCGTAGCTCAGGCTCCAGTTAGGCAGCAGTTCCATCGAATTGCTGCGAACGTAGGGCGTGATGCTCAGCAGCCCGTTTTCAGATTCCTGCTGGTAGTCGACCGAAAAACGCAGTGCCTGCACCTTCCGATAGGAGATCGGGGTGTAGTTCGTTGTCGGGTTATTTTCGTAGTCATCGCGGGACAGGCGTGAGGAACCTGCGGTCTGCTGGTCGATGTCCGAGTAGGTCAGTACGCTTTTCACGGTCGCACCGCTATCCAGGTAGCGATCCCAGCGCAGCGTCCCGGTGTAGCGATCATACGCAGTATCATCGCGCCAGCCATCGGTTTGCGTTACGTTGACGTCAGCGCGCAGCCCATCCGAGTCCCACGTGTTTCCGGCACTCAGCAACGCGCGTCGCCAACCGTGTTCGCCGGCTTCCAGGTTGATATCCGCTTCCGGTTCCAGTGGAGCCGGGCGGGTCAGTACATTGATAACGGCACCGATAGCGTCACTGCCGTACAGTGCTGTGCCCGGGCCTTTCAGAACTTCGATGCCGCCAGCCTGCGGCATATTGATTTCATACAATGCATTATGATTGAAGAAGCCAGTCGAGCGCACCGGAATACCATCTTCCAGATACAGATACACTGGCTTGGTCGTAATGGGCTGACGAATTGATGTCATATGCCCCTCGCCGCCGGTTACGTTGATGTACACGCCCGGAATGCGATTCATGATTTCAGACGGGTGTCCCGGGTGTGTCTCGTCGATTTCTTCGGCAGAAACGGTATCGACCGTTGCGGCCGTGGTAGCAAGCGCTTCTGCTTCGCGCGTTCCGGTGACGGTCACTTCGTTGAGTACGGTATCGGTTTGCGCCGCGACGGCAGCGGGGCGTAGCAGTACGATGGTACAGAAAGCCATAGTGGCCGGTGCAGGTATTATTTTCATGGAATTCCCCCTCTGGACAGGGCCCGTTGATTCCGTTCTCCTGTTTCGGGCGGCTCTGGATTGCTCTCGCCTGTGCGCACGGCAGGCTGTTAGGGTTTATACTGACAGAGCATGGGGCTGAAGGAAATGCGGCACAGTGTCGCGCGACAGAATGTCGCAGCCGTGCAGGCCGACTAGAAAATTGAATCAGTTACGTTTGGTATCGCCGGACCGTAGTTGCACGGCACGCTGATAACAACGCAACGCTTGCTGGGCACGACCAATCCGGACGTTGACGTCACCCAGATGCAAATAGGGCGTCGCTTGCCCAGAGGCAAGCTCGATAGCATGACTGAGATAATGACCTGCGGCCACAAAATCACCAGTAGCAGCAAGACACCGACCGAGCAAAACAAGTGCTTCAACATGATCTTTTTTCGTTGATCAAACTGCCCTGCAATGGACAATAGCCTGCCAGAAATCGCCTTGCTCTTTGCATTGGTGGGCCTTCGCCAACTGTTCATCGGCAGATAGCCCATCATGCGATACGCTCATAAGCAAGTTCCCGAGAAGTAATTGTTTTTCAGTATATTAGCGCTCGTCTCTGTCAACCGCTGCATTTTTGTACTGAAAGCCACAGAGCTCCATAACGCAGATATGTTATATATTGATCACAATCAGACGCTTTATTATTTGGGGTAATACATGGGTATCAGTATCTGGCAACTACTTATCGTCCTGGCAATCGTTCTGGTATTGTTTGGCGCGAAGCGGGTGCGCGGCCTCGGCTCGGACCTTGGCTCTGCAATCAAGGGTTTCAAACAGGCCATACGCGACGACACACCAGTACCCGATGGCGTTATCGGTGCAACATCAACCAAGACCGAAAAGCCTACGCGCGTGTAATTCCGAAGCAGGCCAAGGCGGTTATCCTGCATGTTTGGTATCGGCTTCTTCGAACTGGCCCTGATTTTTCTGGTCGCCTTGCTCGTCATCGGCCCAGACAAACTCCCCGGGCTGGCAAGAACAGCTGGTCTGTGGGTAGGTAAGGGACAGGCAATGGTGCGTAGCGTCAAGGCCGATATTGACCGGGAACTGGCTGCCAGTGAAATGAAAGATAAACTCATTGATAAAGAAAACGAAGAAATGCTGACTGACCTGTTCACCGACGTAAGGGAGTTAGCCGACGAAGCCCGCTGCAACTTTCATCTGGACGCTTCCGGGAAAGTTGACACCACCCTCAATACCACATACCCCGAACAGGACAACAGCACCAAAACAGGCTGAGAGTCTCTCTGTAGAACTGATATCCCAGTATCATACAAAGTCGCCTGATGCCTCCTCCGACCAAACCACCAATATCCCCTGCGTACGACACGACTCCGGCAAACATGGATGACATCGGCAAACGATTGGGGCAACGCATTCGCAATCAGCGGGAAAGCAAAAGCTATTCACAAGACCTCTTGGCGGAGCTTGGCAGTTTAAACCG
>DRNU01000179.1 GCA_011374975.1 Gammaproteobacteria bacterium
CACCGGAGCAGGTCTATGTCAAGCGGGTTGTTGGGCGCGCTGGAGAACGTGTGCGTATTTCCGGTGGTCAGGTTTACGTCGATGGCGAACCGCTGGCACAGCCATACGTGGATCTCGCCAATTCCCGTTCACCGTATTCACAGAAATGGGGTGAGATCATTGTGCCGCAGGGGATGTTGTTCGTGCTGGGAGACAACCGGGACAACAGTAATGACAGTCGCGTGTGGGGGTTCGTGCCGCGGGAAAACGTCGTCGGCCGGGTGTCGTTCACGTTCGGAGCCGGGCAGGCGGACTGAGCAGGCCAGGCTGTTGGGCCTGATGCCGCGATAGTGGGAATTGGTCGCAAATCCTGAATTTTTTCCACGACGTCAAATGCCGTGAGTCCGTATCTATCTGTTTTTACGGAAAATTTGGTGGCGTGCCTCTTCCGGGCTAACCCATTCGCAAGCTTGTGGTATGGAATTATTCTTAGTATAGATCAATGACTGCTACGCGCGCGTAGCATCACCGTGCTCCCGCCAGGCCGGGGGCAGCAGTCGGTGTCAGCCGGTGAGTTCGGCCGATGAACAGGGAAAGTTCACGACACCACTGCCCGTGTGTCTCTTCTCTCCCCGATCCTCTCATAAAGGCAGCAGCCAGCCGCACTCGCCGTCACTGCGTGATACACACCTACACACCAAGGAGTCCGTTATGAGTAAAGGAAAACCAATGCACGGTATGACCAAGGCACGTGGCTGCAGTCACGTGCGCCTGGGAAACTTCTGTAAGCTGTTTCCCAAGCTGCCCACCTGGGCGAAGGACTGCGGCATCAAGCACCAGTGCGAGGCAGAGGAGATCGCCGAGGTTCTCGGTGGGCCAGGGGGCATTATGCACGATGCCGAAAGCAGTTCGCCGGATGGCACGCTACCCGCTGCCTATACGTTCTTCTCGCAATTTATCGATCACGACATCACGCTGGATGTGCGCAGCAATCTCCACGGTGACGAACTGCCCACCGCGGACATTACACACCTGCCCAATCTGCGCTCGGCTTCGCTGGATCTTGATTGTGTCTATGGTCTTGGTCCGGAGGCGATGCCGTTTCTCTATGATCAGAGCCAGCCGGGACGGATGCTGGTAGGAAATGACGTCAACGAAAACGATCTGCCACGGAACAGCGATGGTCGTGCACTCATCGGTGATCCCCGCAACGACGAGAATATTTTTGTCGCCCAGTTGCAGTTGCTGTTTCTGCGCTTCCACAACCGCCGCATCGTCGGTCGCACCTTCGAAGAGGCACAGGAAGATGTGCGCTATCATTACCAATGGCTGGTGCTCAATGATTTTCTGAAGCGTGTCTGCGATCCGACGATTTTCAGCTATGTGCAAGGTGAGATCGCCAGCGGAAACTATCCCAAGTGCAGCCTGCTGGATGATTGTCACCGTATATGCATGCCGGTGGAATTCTCCGTTGCCGCCTATCGTTTTGGTCACACTCTGGTGCGCTCGGTATATCCCGCCAATGGTGAGTACCCCGTCATCGATCTGTTCGACGAACGCTTCGGTACCGAGGGATTCAGTGCGGTGCCGCCCAGGTTGACCGTGGACTGGCGTTACCTGCTGGATGTAGAAGAATGCCATCCCTACGTCAAATCCAAAGCAATGGACCACCTGCTTGCCGATGAACTGATCCGTATGCCGGATCCCATCGTCGGGCGTTTTGCCTCGGAAAACGATCGTTCCCTCGCCTTCCGCAACCTGTTGCGTGGCTACGTGCTGGGCCTGCCCAGCGGTCACCGTGTGGCCCACGCCATAAAAGACAAGGGCTATCCTGTCGACCCCGATGCGGACCTGTGTTTCCACGACATTCCTGGCTGGCCTTGCCTGGACAAGAAGCTGCGTGAAAAGCTGGAGCACCATACCCCGCTGTTCTTCTACCTCATGCGCGAGGCGGGTGTGCTGGGTGGTGGCCAGCGCCTTGGTCCGGTCGCATCGGCCATCCTGCTGGAGGTGTTCGGCAATATGCTTCTCAACTGTGATTCGTTTCTCAAGAAAGACGGCTGGAAACCGGACAAGTGCCTGGGTGGTGAGGACTTTACTCTTGCACGCCTGGTACGCTACGTTAATGACGCCTGAATCACCTGTTTGGATGGACGATATGAAGGCCGGCGCAAGCTGGCCTTCTTTTTGTACGATAGTAAATGTAATAGAATCGGCCGTATAGCTCGATCAAGGTCACCATGAAAAAACTGCTCTCAGTGTTTGTCATTTTGCTGGTATTGCTTGCGGGTGGTGTGGGTGCCGCCGAAGTTAGTGATGCGGAACTACGGCAAATGGCCAACGAAGTTTCACGCCTCGTCGGCAAGGAGGAATATGCGGAAGCACGCTCGACTGCTCAGCACCTGGTCGAGCGGATGGTACAGCGCTTCGGCGCTACGCATATTCAGGTCGCCACGGTGCTCAACAACCTGGCTTTTATCAATGCTGAGTTGGGCGACTATGCACGGGCCATCGAGCTCTACCAGCAGGCGCTGAGTATTGTCGAGGGTGCACTGGGTCCGGAGCACCCCTTCTGTGCAAATATTCTCAATAATCTAGGCGAGGTTCACAGGCAGTTTGGCCACAATGACGAAGCTGCCAGCCTGCTGGCGCGTGCCCTGGCCATGCGTGAAAAGGTCCTGCCACCCGGCCACATGGACATTGCCGCTTCGCTCAACAACCTTGCCATTGTGGAAGCACAGCGTGGTAAGCTGGTTCGCGCCGCCGCACTCTACGAGCGAGCCCTGAAAACCCTCGAAGCCGGTGCAAACCCGGACATCACCGCCCAGGCGACGACGCTATCCAATTTGGCGGATATCTATTTTCACCTGCAACAGCCCGAGAAGGCCGAATCCATGCTCAGAAGGGCGTTGCGCATGAAGGAGGAAGCACTGGGCCCTCAGCATCCGGACCTTTTTTACACACTCAACAGCCTGGGTCGGCTGCTAACCGAGCGCAAGGCCTGGGGCGAAGCGGCGGAGATGTATGAGCGGGCATTGATGATCGTGAAGAAGTCGCGCGGGGATACGCACCCGGAGGTGGCTATCAGTCTGAACAATCTGGGTGCGTTATATCGGCTGCAGGGTGACTATGCTCGGGCCGAGCAGAACTACGAAACCGCACTGGCGATCCTGTCGCGGGTCCATGCGCCCGATCATGTGCGTGTGATCACGACACGACTCAATCTGGGTACGTTGTACCTGTACGAGCGCAGGTTTAAGGAAGGGGAAGTTGTGTTAAGGGAAATACTCGCAACTCTCGACCAGTCCGCAAACACGGACAGGCACAATTTATTCGTAACGCTCGACATGCTGGCTCGCCTTTACCGTTATACGGGCCGTGATGACGAGGCCGAGGTGCTGCAACGACGCCTGGATCGATTCGCCCGGATCAAGGACTGATTCGCGATTACTCTTTCTTTTGTATCCGGCCGGAAAGGTGGCGTCTGTGCCCAAAAACCAGTTTCGCCTGGTCGTTCATGGATCAGGGCTGTGTGATTCGTGGCCGTGACCACAACACGCTGCCGCGGCGCGTTCACGACCGAGGGCGATGAGTTCGTTGGCCCGGTAGAATTCGTAGAACAGGCAGGCATTGCTGGGGATATCGACGATGATGTCCGGCGCATAGGCGGCCAGCTTGAAGCGCGCGATGGTGTTTTCCATGGCATCCAGCGACTTGGCGATGACTTCAAAGAGGCCCAGGCTTTCCGGTGTTTCCTTCATCTCGCGTCGTTGCAGACTGTTGATAAACTGCAGGATCCGCTCGTGATACTTATGGTAGCTGTTTGCCGGCGGCGCCGCGGCTTTTTCTCGCTGCGCCAGTTCGGGTGAAGGTGGCGCGCCGGCGTTGACGGCAATGGTCAGGTCAGTCTTGTCACGCAGGGTGGGGGCGATGGGGATCGGATTGAGCAGGCCGCCATCCACCAGCAGCTGTCCATCGATCTCGAACGGGGTAAAGATGGAGGGAATGGCAATGGATGCGCGTATGGCATCGAACAGGGGCCCGTGGTTGAGCCACACTTCCTTTTGCTCCTCAAGATCCGTGGCGACAGCGGTAAAGGAAAAAGGCAGCTCCTCGATCTGGTGGTGGCCAACGAGCTCGCGCAGGATGTTGATAATTCGTTCACCCTTGATCAGGCCCCCGGCCCCGAAGGAAAAATCCAGCAGGCGGAAGACATCGAGTTTCTCCAGCCGGGTGACCCAGTCGGTATAGACCTGTAACTGACCGGCAGCATAGATACCGCCAATAAGTGCTCCCATGCTGGACCCCGCGATGGATCGGATCTCGTAACCGTTTTCATCGAGCCAGTCGATGACGCCAATATGCGCCAGTCCGCGCGCGCCGCCCGCACCCAGTACCAGTGAAACAGTGGTCTTCGCCATACCCCGAGTATATCCCTTTCTGGCGCAAGGCGTCAGAAGGGCATTTTCAACCTGGGCACGCGGGTCAGGCCCGAGGGCAGGCGAAACAGGCTGGCGGGCTGGGGGGCAAACTGGATATTGCGGATCTCGATGGTGGTGCCGTCGTCGGTTTTCTCCCGTACCACCAGCTTCAGTACCGGATCGAACCAGTGTGTCGCCTCCTTACGTGTGGGACTGTGGCCACAGGCCCACTTCTGCGCGTTGCGGCCGTTGACCGTTTCCGTGCCCAGTTGTCTGGAAAGGTCATAACCGTCGCAGGGCTGTGTGGACAGTACGCCGCCCAGGTCGGCTCTGGGTTCCATGGCTGCGGGCACTTCTACCGGCGAGCAATAGCCGCTTGCGGGATCGAGCGGGTCTTCGATGTAGGTGCCATCCTTCTGCACGAACCAGCACAGGTGTTGGCGGTAGTCGATGATGGAAATCAGGCCATCGGCACCCAGACTCTCGGCTCGGTAGCCTGTGGTACTGAGGTAGATGCGGTGTGTTTGAATATCACCCGGCTCATACTGGTTGGTTTCGACCTGCATGGCTGAGAGCGGTTTGCCGGTCCAGGCACCGAGCGCGACTACCGAGGCCGGCGTGCTGAGCAGGAGGCCTGCTGCAATCAGGGTAATAAATCGATGTATGTTTTTCATTTTCGTCGTCCCTGTACATTGGTGATCAGGAGGGGCCAAAGGCCAGCTTGAGGGTGGTGTTCTCGCCCTGTCGAACCGTGACCGTATCAGCCACGGTCTTGCCCTGCCAGAAGGCCTTGACGTAGTAGTTACCCGCGGCCAGTCCCAGGCCGGTGCCACCGGACTTGACGTAACTGACGAAGTGGCGCTGCCCGCGGATGTCCATTTCGGCATCGTAGACTTCCACGCGCAAGCCGGTACCTGCGACGGGCTGGCCATTCTGTGTTGCCACCACCTTGAGGAATCCACCATCGATGATGATGTCTTCATTGGCAGTCAGTTCCCCGGCGCGCACAGTAACTTCCGTGGCGGTGCCGGCATTGAGACCGAAGTGGGCCGCGACGCGATAGCGCCCCGCGGCCAGTTGTACCGGCTTGCCAGG
>DRNU01000180.1 GCA_011374975.1 Gammaproteobacteria bacterium
GTCGGTGGGGAAGTTTTTCAACCGGTCGCTGGCCGTGTAACGCGGCGGCAACGCCGACACAAGCTGACTGACGGGGCAATTCTGCCCGTGGGCACCGATCAGGATTGTCAGGATCGGCAGGACGGCATCGCGGGTTGGCAGGGCCTGCAGGATCTGCCCGTCCCGTTCGATATCCGAGGCCAGCAGGAAACCGCCGTTGGCTTCGTAGCCGGCCACGCTGCTTTCCCCTGCCGCCAGTGCCTGGTTCATCCGCCCGATCACGTAGGGAGAGCCGATGCGGGTGCGGTAGACATGATCGAACCAGCCGCAGGCTTCCACCACGGTGTTGCTGCTGACCGGGGTGACCAGGGTTTTGATACCAAGGAAGTGCGCACAGAGTACGCCGACGATATCACCGCGCAGCCATTCGCCGTGTTCGTTGGCGATCAGCGGTCGGTCGGCATCACCGTCGGTTGAGACAATGGCATCGAAACCCTGTTCCGCGGCCCACTTACGACCCAGTTCAATGTCTTCGGCACGGATGGCTTCTGTATCAACAGGGATGAACACTTCCGAGCGCGCCAGTGGCGTAACCCCGGCGCCCAGCGCCTGCAGGATATCGACCAGCTGGTCGCGGGCAACGCCGGAGTGCTGGTAGACACCCACGCGCATGCCTTGCAGGCAATCCGGGCCGAAAAAATTGCGGTAGCGCGCAAGGTAGGCGCTCTCGGCAGCGGGATCAGGAGACAGCAGGTCGTGTTCATCGATAGCCGGGAAGGGCTCGGGCAGTGTCACCGACTGTTCGCGGATCAGCGCCTCGTCGGGTTTGAGGATCTCCCCGTCCGGGCGATTGAACTTGATACCGTTGCGGTCGTCGGGAATGTGACTGCCGGTGACCATGATAGAAGCAGCGCCTTGCTGCATGGCATGGAACGCTATCGCCGGTGACGGCAGGCGGCCGCAGTAAACCGGGCGGTAGCCGCCATCGGTGACTGCGCGTGCCACGGCTGCCAGGATACGGCCGGTGCTGGGGCGCAGGTCGCCGGCCAGAAAGACCGGGGCGCCGGACGCTATCAGTGACTGTGCCTGCATGGCTTGCAGGAAGCCCTGTGTGTAGGCATAGCATACCGGGTTGGTCATGGCTTCAACGCTGCCACGGGCTCCGCTGGTGCCGAAGCCGACACCGCTGTCTGCCATGAGTTGATCGATTTTCAGGACCTTTCCTCGGCAGGGACTTTGTAAAACATTGCGTACAGCACCGGCACCAGCACCATGGTCAGGAGGGTGCCGAACGCCAGGCCGAACATGATAGCCACGGCCAGCGAGATCCAGAACACATCCTGCAACAGCGGCGCCATTCCGAATACGGTCGTGGCTGCGGCATTGACCACCGGCCGCAGACGCGAAACAGCGGCTTCGACCACGGCCTGGTAGGGTGACATGCCTTCTTTCAGATTGATATTCACCTGGTCCAGTAATACCACGGCATTTTTGATCATCATGCCCGACAGGCTCATGGCGCCCAGCAGGGCGATGAAGCCGAACGGCGCGCGGGTGACCAGCAGGCCGAAGGTGATACCGATGACCACGAAGGGGATCACCAGGAAGATAATCGCCGGGGTCTTGAAGGAGTTGAACAGGACCACGATGATGAAAGCCATGATGACAATGGCCGGCGCCAGGCCGGGTCTCAGCGCCTGTTGCGATTCCAGCGAGCTGTTGTATTCGCCGTGCCATTCCAGAGTGTAGCCCGGCGGCAGATCCAGGGCCTCGAAATCGGCCAGTACCGCTGCGCGCAACTGTGGCGCGGTAACACCGTCGGGCACTGAGCACTGCACGGTGATCGCGCGACGCCGGTCCCAGCGCCAGATGAAGGGATCGGTCCACTCGCCTTCAATATCATCGATAACCTGCGAGAGCGGCACCGCGCTGGTCGACAGCGAGGGGATGA
>DRNU01000181.1 GCA_011374975.1 Gammaproteobacteria bacterium
GCCGACTGCAGATGGCCCGGTTGTAGCAGCGCCTCCAGCACTTCTTGACCCAGGTCCTATACACATGATGCCAAAGACTCATGCCCTGCCCCTTGATGGCTTGGGCCCGAGCCGTCTTGAGGTTGGTGGGCCGCAACGCGGCGAAGTCACACCACTGGGTGCGGCTCATGTTGTCGGAGTTGGTCAGCCATGCATGTTTGCTGCCCTTGAGGAGGGTATTGCCCTCGCGAAGCAGTGTCTTGTGTTCCTGGCAGCGGACCCTGTTCACAGCCTTGGCCACATGAAACTTGTCGAAAGCAATTGTCCCCGAGGCACCAGTGATGGAAGCCAGTGTGACCTGGATGTAGGCCGGCCACATGTCCATGGAGATGGGGATGTTCTCGGTCGCCGTCATCTGAGCTCTATCCAGCCCCACATAGAACGCCTCCAGCGTCTCCTTGTTGCGGTCCTCGCCCACGCGGATGACTTGGCCCGACTTGCGGTCGGTCACCACCGTGACGTAGTCGTGCCGATTGCTGAAGACCGTTTCGCCCACACACAGGTGGGCATGCCGTTCGCGTATCTGCCGCCGTTCCAGTCCGCGGCGGACAGTCCGCAGCATGATGCTATCGATGGCATTCCAGCTCACGCCTAGCCGCCGGCTCACAGCACTGGGCGGAGCCTCCTTCAACCAGTCAATGACCAAGGCCGTGTAACGACCGCCCGGCTCGGCCCAAGGCGCCGTGATGAGGCTGACATCGTGCTCGGGGCGGGTGACGCGGAGAACCTCCGCGCTCAGAATGGGCCGGTACCGACAGGTGTCCGGGTGGCGCCATTTCCTCGTCCGTTTGTCGTAGCAGGTCGCAGGTGTGCCGCAATGGGGGCACGCCAGCTGTGCTCCGGGGTCCATGTCCACGTGAACCAGCACTTCCCGTTCGTTCAGGTCCAGCCCTACATCCCGCACCTGCCAAGGGCTCTCGATGCCCAACATCCGGGCGTAAAGGTCTCGATCTCTCATGGCCATTACCCTAAGCCACCCACACGAATTGGGAAGACCCAAAATTTTGTTATATAGGTAAATACCCTAATCTGTATTGTGAGTAAAATCAAGACTGAGATGATCTGCCGGCGAGCCCGTTGGTAAAATCATCGCGGTGGACGGGCATTCCCCCACAATACGTGTGCTGATTGAAGCGAACAGGTCTCCGTAATATCCGGGGCGGTTCAGTTCAAGGGCTTCATACGGGTTTGCAGTGTCATATCGGCGCACAATGCTGTGTGCAAATATCTGGTGTTATGCAGTTGAAAGCCTTGGAGATAGCCCCGCCAGTCAAGCGAGCGGGGCCTGGTTTCATGGAACCAGCAGCAACACCTTGATACTGTCATCGACCTGCCTGGCATCAATATAACCCAACCCATCGGGGTGCTGGATCACCCACTGCTTGACTTCGGCATCACCACCCACCACTTCAGGCGGAGTGCCCCTGCCGGTGAAGATCATCTTCGACCAGTAGGTGCTCAATTGCTTTTCCCTTTTTTTCAATACCTTGGATAGAAACTCGGCACGTGCTGGAGAGCCCTCGCGCTGGTCGGCATATCGCACCGCCCCTCCTTGGGGGAAGGTTTTGGCTTTCGCCAGGTAGATGCGTTTCAGCTGCTTCAGCGTTAATGCCGGTTCCGGGTTGTCCGGGTGGGCGATGATGGCCAGTTCGGCCTGGGCGAGGCCGGTGAGCAGCAGGCCAAAGGCTGCTGCCGCCCACCGGTTGATTTTTAGTTTATTCATGGGCGCAACCTTAGAAAGTAAAGTTAACGGCGACGCTGACCAAGTCGACTTCATCGGACGGTGTGGAGAGATGCTCAAACAGGCCAAACTGGTTCTTAAGCATCATTGGTACGTTGGCGCCGGCATTTGCTTCCTTCGGCTCAATTCGCTGCCATTCCAGCTTGAGCGCAGTGCTGCGGCCGAGGTCATAACGCAGGCCCGCCGTCCAGCCAGTCTGTTCCAGGCCACCGTTGCCGTGTTCAAGCGATTGGTAGGTCACGTGCGGCATCAGGTTGCCAAACCGGTAGCCCAGTGTGGTGTACCAGCTCGTGATATCAACGCTGTCATTACGGCCCATCGTGTCGACAAAATCTGATGTGGAACGTACATACTCGGCATAAAGTACGAAATCATTCCAATCGGCGGTGATACCGGCATTTAGCATCAACATGTCCTGGCCAGCGATATCATTCATCATGGCGGCCATCATCGGATCCACGCTTCCAGGAACCGCCATGGTGGACCAGTTGGCGCTGCCCACAAGGGTTAATATATCATTGCTTGCGCGCAACACCAGGCCGTACATTTTGTCGAAGTCCATCATGTCGGTGGCGCGACCGCCGCCATAGACCTCTGCTGAGTAGTCGAAGTTGTCGCCAAAAACCTGGTAGACCAGTGCGCCACCATCATAGGCATCGAGCCCCATAGCTGGTGCCGCCATGCTGGCCGAATATACAGCTTCCGGTGGACGAATCCACGGATAGGCATAGCCTACGCGCACATACTCGGATACCAGCATGCCCGGGAACTTGACGCGGCCAGCCTTGATCGCCCAGTTCTCATTCAGATTATAGGTACCGAAACCCCAGTCGAAGTCGATAGAGTTGTTGCTGGGTGCGCTGGCAATCTGTGCCGCGAGGCTCAGATGCTCGCTGACCGTGACGATGGCATTGAGGCCCAGTGTGGATTCCTCGAAACTTCCGTTGTCGTCGATGTTTCCCTCGTCGTGAAGATACACGGCCGAGTCGTTGGTTCTGGCGCCTATCGTGTTAAGAAAGCCGCTCCACTTGAGGTCAACGGCCTGGACATTATGCGCCAGGGTCATTGCCAGTGCCGCGCTCAGGGCGCTGATTTGTTGCTTGATTTTCATGCCTTGCTCCTTTCGTTAACTAAGTTAAGGGTAGATCCATTGCGCGCGTCTGTGACGTGGCGGTATCTCCTCTAACACATTTGGCGTTTACTCTGAGTACACGAATAAACTGTCGTGCCGGGCGACTGCGCGGCTGTCAAACAGTTCGGGTTCCTTGGTTTGTGATGTGTCAATGATCTTCAACCCCAGTTCGCCACGGCGGTTGGCCTCACCAGTACGCACCAGCAGAGCAAATGGCGCCCTTACCGTGACTTGATAGCTGCGTTGCTTGCGTGGCAGGGTGTTGTAGCGAATCTGTTTTTGGGTCATCTGGCTCAGTACGCTGATTTCTCCATCGGGCTTGAGACAGCTGCCCAGCGGCATGGGCTGTCCGCCACCTTGCGGTACACAGCGTAGCTGGATGTGTAGTGGGCCGTCGCTGGTCGGCAGGCGTGTAGCGCTGCGCAGGGGCAGAGGTTTCACCTGCAGTTCTCCGCCTGTCAGGCGTTCGGCCGTCAATACCTGCTGTGTTGTTTGTATTACCGCAGCGACAGGGATGAGCAGAGTATTGCGGTGTTCAAACAATACCCAGGAAGTCGCTTCATTCGTGGGCGGCTGTTCACTATGCACAAATGCGTCAACTGCAATGTTCTGTTGTTCAGACTGAATTTGCACTCGATATTCATCTTCGTCGCCCGTTGCAGTAATCGCTACGACACTGGGTTTTCCCAGTAGGCTATTGAGGTGCTGTTCTGTATGTTCGGTCTGTAGGCGGGTGTTGGTGTCAACTCCCACCAGATCAGCGGCGAGCAGCCAGGCCGCCAGTTCCCCGTTTGGCTGTTGCTCGGCCGTTGCGTCGGCGGACCATTGCAAGCCTGTGTTGTGGAGGGTGTCCTGCACCATCACCATAGCGTCTTGTATGGCTTGCTTGCGTGACAATTCCAATTGGGATGTGCGTCCGACGAGTTGTTGCGCATCGGCCACGGCCCTGGAGCGTTGTTGTTCGGTATGCTGTTTGAGCTTTACGGCGCGCTGTGTTTCGGTGCGTTGTCGAACGACAGCTTCTGCGCGGGCGATCAACGGTTGATAGCGCATTTCCGCCCAGCGTATACAGTCCTTGCGGAAGCGGGTCAGCATTGACTTGCTTTTTGCATGGTCAGAATCCCAGAACGCGTCGGACAGATGTTCAGGAATAAAGCATTGTCCATAGCTGTAGCCTGCTTCGCCGGTGAGAAAGGCGAATATGTTGTCGTGTGTGCATAGTTGGTTGCGAATTGCCCGTTTCAGTGTTTCTCTGTTTTCCAGCTTTTGGATACGCTGGTCAACAGCGCCCAGTATCTCATCAGGATCTGCCGGCATGGGTGGGCAATCGCCTTGTGCCACCGCAGCGGCCGATGCAAGACAGGTGCACAGCACAAGCGCGCCATAACGCCTGGTCCGAATTCGTTGACGCAATCGTTGATGGAGACGGGGCTTAATCGTGTTGCGCATCATTGTCCGGACCCTTGGACTGTGGTTTTCATCAGGGTGTCAGCCGCCAGGCGGAATTGTTTGCCTTGATCATTGCTGCAAGCCAGCGTACTGTTATCTGCGAAGCGACACTGATATCGAAGTGGGGATTGCCAGCCTTTCTCGGGCATTGGGTGATCCGGCCCATGATGCATTTCGAGCTCATCATTGGCGCCGCGTACACGCGTCACCTGAAAACGGCAGTTGATGATGAGGCGACCTTCACTGGCCGGCTCAATCGTCGATTGAGCCATGTAGCGAATACTTTTCTGTCCAACAAGAACCTCACGCTCACTGCTAAAACAAGACAGCTTTTTCCCCTGTCCTATGCAACGGTTTAGCGCAGATGGTAGAAAGTCCACAGCTGCATCCTCGATAGACCAGTTTGCGTGCCGCACCCATGTCAGTAGTCGTTCGGGAGTGATAGTTTGCGTTGGTCTTCTGCGTGCGGCTTCTTCAGGTTGATGTTTCTCCTGCGCACGTTGTGTGGCGCGCATCTTTACTTGCTGTTCCGCCATGCGTGTCGATGCCAAGGCTGATCGGGTCCTTGCTTCCTGCTCGGCCGCGCGTTTTGCGGCCATAGCAGCAAGACTACGCGTTTGCTGCTCGGCCCGTCGTTCGGCACGTCGTCTTTCCTGGTCCTTGGCGCGAGCCAGAGCCGCTCTTTTGGCAGCAAGCTTTGCTTCTTGTTCGGCTTTATCCATACGTATCAGTCTGGTTTCGGCGAGTGGATGGCCTAATAGCTTGGCGCTGGTGTACCAGCGTCTTGCCTGAGCGAGATCTTTTTCGACTCCTGTTCCTGATTCGAGCATTTCTGCAGTTCTGTACTGTGCCTCAGCAAGACCTTGCTTGGCAGCGCGCAGATACCAGATATAGGCTTGTTCGACGTTCTGTGGAGCACCTTTACCAGTTGCCAGCCGTTGTGCGACCTCCAGCTGTGCCTTTGCGTCACCGGTCTCGGCTCGTTGCAGTTGGCGCTTAAAGATTCTTGCTGACAGGCTGCTGGTTTTCCCGGATAAATCTCTTTCAGCCAATACCGTGGCGGCATTGAGGAGCAACGGGAGGGTCAGCAGAATAGTTGTTAGGCATGTTCGTGCTCGAGCGCATGGTCCGTCCTGTATACCGTTCATGTCGGGCCGCCTTGTAACATATTCCTGATAGACTTCTTGTGTGTAAATCGCGTTATTGCCGTTACTGTCGACGTGTTCTGCATGTGTCATCGGACAAAAGCATAAATGCTTTAACTTGATGTTTGGCAACAGAAAAACTGTAACTTAACGCACAAAACTCATTAAATCCTTAACGCGGTTTCGGGTTGTCTGGTCTGCAAGGCGACGATGATTTGGCGTTCTACTCCCGCTGGCTGTGAGGTGCTGCTCGCTAGGCGGATATTGTCGAGTTGGCATTGAAGTGGCACTGATACAGAACCAGGTATAGGCACACGGCAGGAGGTTGATGTACTGGCTCGCCGGATCGCGACGAGTTCTCGCATGCTGTTCGAATCGGAGGAGCCAACCATATCCAGCGCCACACGCAGTGGCGGCAGCGCTGACTAGGGACGCACGATGTTGGGCCGAGTGGAACCTACCAGCCATATGTTGATTGAAGCGACGGCGTCCACCGGTGCAAAACTGGTCTCGTTGAATGAGAGAGTCAAGAATGTCAATGGTGTTGTCGAACTTCTTAAGGAATCCCTGATCAATTCAGCATTCCCGTCATTGCGATGCCCAGACCCGAAGGGTGGGGTACCCATAATGGAACCCGTAGGGGTTCTTTGGGCGAAGCGCGGAAATCTCCTGCGGTGGAATCAGCCCGTTGGAGATTGCCGCGTTACCGAATGGTATCCTTTAGGGCGCTCCGCCCCTCGCAATAACGAATTGATCAGAGGTTTCTTAAACGGGGCGCGGACCAGACCGATCTGCTGTCACTGGATGAGGCTTTCGAAGCTTGGAAAGCCGGTTAACACGGCGAAGGCTTTTCAGCTGTTTCCGGTATTGGCACAGGTGCTGTTGCAGTTCGGCCGCAACAGGCGTGAAATGGCTGGTACGAGATGTCAGGCGGTGAAGCGCATGGTATGACTGTCCTGGTAATAAATCAGCAATTGATCCATCACGTCTATATCTGCGTGGAGAAGTCTCTCATTGCATCCTGCCGTCACGCCTCGTATGTCGTGTCCTGCTTTGTTGTATAGCATCGGCTATTGCCCTGGATTGCTGATACCATGCAGTAAAGCAGCACCGGCTGGTATCCACGTAGGTGACTTCTTGTATAATGCCGGCGGTACTCAACTCGCACAAATGAGTCCTGTCTCCGCCGGAGACGTAACCTGTGGTAGTTCGCACTGAACAGGTGTTATGGCCTATATGAAGGCAGACAGGCTTTACATGCCAGCGTGTTTCGTGGCAGTACCACCCACGGCAGCAGTCAGCGCATTCTTGACTGCGAGCGGACTGGGTATGATGTTCATGAAGCTGTCCTGGCCTTTCATCGTCAGGTCCGGATGGTAAACTGCCATGCGGAATCGCATGCTCAGAGCGATAACACGACTGCCGGTGATCATGATTTCATAGGGCAGATAAGCAGTGGTGTGCAGCTCCTTGAAGTCTACATTGTCCATGATCCAGTGATCGTCGTAGTACTTGCGTTTTTCACCTTCGCCACGGAGGGTGACGCCGATAACAGTCACATCCCTGCCGGGGATGTCGATGCGATACACCGGCTCAACGCCAATATCGGCTGACCTGCCTAGATTTGTCTCCACCTGTTCGACCGCCTGGCTGTAGCTGGAAAAATTCGCCAGTTCGTAGGGTTCATCAAAATATTCCATCCCAAACGAGTAGTGGTATGTGCGCAGTGCCTGTTCGGTCAGGCCTTTTTCGGAGCCAAAGGTTTCGATGCGTCCAAGTGCTGAGGCGAGCTGCTTGGTAACCTCCTTCAGATCGCTTCCAAGTCGATAGGCATGCGCCGTATATGTCGGATTGAGGTAGGACACCTGGATATCATCACCGAGGCGGCTGATCGAGACCCGCTGGGCGGCGGCGAAGCCACCATATGGCGAGCGCGCGGCGAACCGCTTCAGCTGAGGGCTTGTAAATACCAGAATGCGCAAGTCATCCAGATAGGCGTCTTCGGGATAGGGAGCAACATTCGCCACGATCTGGAAGCCGGCATCCTCCAGTGACTGTTTTACTTCGTTCACCTTGGTTGCGAAAACCGCAGTACCCCGCCAGGCGAGGACAAAGGGTTTGAAACGCTCTACCGCCTGTGCCGCCATGCACGGCGCAAATAATACAGAAAGGGCGACTGTAAACTGAATTAATATCTGTTTGGAGATGCGCATGGTGCTCCCTATCTTGTTTTATTGCTACTTCAGACCTTGAATTGCTGTACCAGAGATGTTAATTCGTTGGCTGTGTGCCTAAGGTCTTGCGCGGCCGTCGCTACCTTTGTCGCGCCGTCTGCAGCTTCGGTCGCCGCTGCATTGATTATCGCCAGATTGCCATTGATGTCGTCGGTTTTTTCATATTGATTGAGTGCATTTACGTTGATTTTCGCCATCAGAATATTCAATTTGGCAACCAGTTCGGTAATCTGATCCAGCGCACCTGCGGCTATGCAAGCCTGCTGCTGGCTCGCGTCTGCATTACTGGTGCCTTCGTCGACAAATTTGGCGGCTGTGCGCAGGCTGGACTGAAGATCTTCAATCATCCTGCGTATTTCATTGGCGGATTTGCTGGTTCGGCAGGCGAGCATACGGACTTCATCGGCAACGACGGAAAAGCCCCGGCCATGTTCGCCGGCACGGGCCGCTTCAATAGCGGCATTCAGGGCAAGCAAGTTGGTTTGTTCAGTGATTTCCTGTATCGCCTTTATGATTGCGCCGATTGACTCGCTGTAACCGAGAACTTCTTGCATTGCGCTGCCAGTCTTGTTTACCGTTTCCGCGAGACTGGTTATCGCCGAGACGGCCATTACAACAACCTGTTTTCCGCTGCCAGCCTCTGTTTCCGCTTGCTGCATGGTTTCCGAGGCTTCAGTAATTTCCCGGGTCACTACACGACTGGCGTTGCGAATGTCCGCCATTGCTGAAACAGCGGCATCGGTTTCTTCCCGATGTTTTTTCAACACCTCACCACTTCGTTCAGCAACAACGGTCATTTCTCCCGTGGCGGATGATAGCTGTGTTGCAGTATCGGCGACACGGCCGATGACTCCCTGTAGTTGACCTATGAAGGCATTGAAAGAGTCAACAAGTTCGCCGACTTCGTCGTGCCCATTGCTCACCAAACGGGAAGTCAGATCGCCTTCACCGTTGGCAATCTGGCGAAGCGACTCGGTGACGTTACGAAGGTTCCCTGTGATGGACGATTCAACCAGTAGTGTAACGACTACGACCAGGATGAATACCAGAACCGCGATGCCGGCACCGATCCGCAGCGCATTTTCCGATGTTGTCCTGGACCTGCTGATTGCCGCTATGAACGACTCATAGCGAGCATCGCGAAATGCTGTTAGCGCATCGCGAAGCGACTCGTGGGCCGTGTTCATTTTTCTGACTGCAGACTGTATTTCGCCAGGAGACAGGTTGTCGTTGATGAAGTCGCGGGTAAACCGACTGGCTGACGCGAAGTAGGTCGTGAACAGCCGTTCAAGTTTCTTCAGCTGCTTGTCGAGCTCTGGTTCGCGTACACCGATTGCCTGCAACTCAGACTTCAGTGATTCGGCTCCGTCTTCCGCCCGGCTAAGAAAGTCTTCGTCGCCAGTGCCCACGGCGCTTTCGAGGGCGTTCCTCGTATGATTCAATTCCACAATAAGCCGATCGGCTGATTCCAGCGCCGGTTGTAGTCGGGTCTCTATTGCAGACAGCCGTTCCGCATTAGCGGCTGTTACGGAATAGATGTATGACCAGAAAGAGAGAAACCCCGCCACACAGACCAGTGCGATCATTCCGATTTTGGCGCGAATGGAAAAATGTCTGATCCATCCTGATAACAATGAGTGCCAGTGGCTTGGGTCAGATCGGCTGTGCGACGCTGTGTTCATCCATTCTTCCCTGTTGCAAGTGATACTGGTTTTTAGTGTTTTGTGTGGTCGGCCAGGGGGGTGATGTCTTTAATCGCCGTCGTAAATACCGGTCACGACGTTAGAAGGGCGTTATCCCAGGTTGGTGACATTTGGCCTTCATCGAGGAATTGATTGTGACAATTGTTACAAAAGTGACCGCGTGCCAGGGGTTCAGAACGTCGCACCTGATCCGATATTGTTTGTGCTTATTATAAGGTGATGCTGGAGATATGCGCGCGCAATGGATGCCTCGACCCTGTTTGCCTACTGGCTGGAAATGCAATGCCGCATGATTGGTGGCACGGTGCGTGGTGTCGTCTGGTGGGGTGGTTCGGATGAAAGCGGTGAACTGCACCCCGCGGCTTGCTGGCCAGACGCTAGTGGTGATGTCAGTGCCTGGCTCAACCTGGTGCACAGGGGTGGCGACCTGGGATCGGATGCCTTCATCGCGCCGTTGTCTGTGGCTGATAACGCCGGCCCTCACTATCTGGTGGTTTGCCCCCTGCATGTAGGCGGGAGGGTGACCGGCCTTGTGGCTATTGAGGTGGTTCAAAACGACCAGGCACACCTGCAGAGCATGTTGGAGCTCTTGCAATGGGGTGGAATCTGGCTGGAGCTACTGCTTAAGGAGCAAGGGCGAAGGCAGGACAACGGACGTGCATGGTTGTTAAAAGTCCTGGCGAAAATATACTCAAATGCAGACCGGCAGGCCTGGATCGACTGCGTGGCCGAGGCGTTGTCATGTTCGCGCGTGGCGCTGGTCTGGTATAAACATGGACGATGGCGGCTGCAGTTACTGTCCGGCAGGCGCCATATCGATCCTCGCTGTCAGCGTGCGCGGTCACTGGCCGGCGACATTGGCGCGACACTGGAGAACATGCGGGCACAGCCGGACACCCGGCACATTGCACCTCTGAAGAATAAGGCGGGCGAACTCATCGGCGGTTTGTTGCTGGAGCGTCCGTCTGACAGGCCTTTCACGCAGTCGGAACGTCTTTGGTGCGAGCAGTTGGCGGTCTATGCCGGTCCGCTGCTGACACTCGTGCGCGGCGCACAACCCGGTATGTTAAAACGGGGACTCAGCGTGTTTGGCGCAGGTTTACATCGCCTGCTGGGCAGGGGGTGGTTCAAATTCAAACTGGCCACATTGGGATTATCGATGGCGCTGGTTCTGGCTGCGATGGTGCCTGTCGAGTACCGCGTTAGTGCGCCCGCGACGCTGGAAGGCCGCATCCAGCGCGTGGTGACCGCACCGCGTGATGGTTATATTGCCAGTGCTGAGGTTCGCGCCGGTGATGAGGTGAAGGCGGGTGATATTCTTGCCGTGCTTGACAGCCGGGATCTGGCGCTGGAAGCGGAAAAATGGCGCAATCAGCGGGCGCAGTGGCAGAAGTCCTATCGACAGGCGTTGGCTGATCGCAAGCCGGCGGAAGCGCGCATCCAGCACGCCCGGGTCGCGCAGGCTGATGCCGAACTGGCGCTGATTGAGGCACAGTTGGCGCGTAATACGTTGCGAGCACCTATCGATGGAATTGTGGTTAGTGGCGACCTGAGCCAGTTGCTCGATGCGCCGGTGAGCCGGGGGGATATCCTGTTCGAGGTCGCGCCACTTGAGGCCTACCGTGTTGTGTTACAGGTCGATGATCGTGACGTCGCTGCCCTGCAAGCGGGGCAGCCTGGCGAGCTGGCAATGGACGGGCTACCCGGCCAGTACCTGCCGTTCCGGATAAGCCGTATTACACCGATGGCACAGGTAAGGGAAGGGCGTAACCGCTTTCGGGTAGAAGCCGAACTGTCAGGTACGGCCCAATCCCTGCGCCCCGGCATGGCTGGAAAAGGCAAGATCTCGGTGGGCCGGCACAGCCTGTTGTGGATTGTCGGGCATCGTACTGTCGACTGGTTGCGCCTGCAATCCTGGGTATGGTGGTTCTAGAGACGATGGCCGATACAATTTCGCCATGGGATCTCATCGCGCCGCTCAAACCCCGCCTGAAGGAAGAGTTGAGCGTCGCCATGCAGCAGCACGCGGGCAAAAACTGGTACGTTGTCAGCGATCCGTTCTGTGGCCGTCATTACCGGTTCAGCATGGCCGCCGGGCAGTTGATCGAAGGAATGAGCGGTAACAGCACTGTCGCCGATATCTGTCTTTCGCATGCCGATTCCGCGCAACTCAACGCACACCGGCAGGGGCAAGTGATTCGTCTGTTGGCGCAAATGCATGCCGCAGAGCTACTGGACTGGAGTCTGCCTGCAGCGGCCAGAGCCTTGCTGGAGCGGCTGGTGCCGGCCGCAGAGACGCATCGCGTCGTGAATCCACTAATGGTGCGCTTGCCGCTGGTCGACCCCGATGCCTGGCTGGATCGGGCCGTGCCCTGGGTAAAGCCGCTGTTCAGCCCGGTTACGCTGATGCTCTGGTGTATGCTGGTTGGCTGGGGTTTGTTGCAGGCTGCAATGCACTGGTCGGCATTGACGGATAATGTTGCTGACAGGGTTCTGACATCTTCCAATCTGATGTTGCTCTGGCTGAGTTACCCGGCGGTTAAACTGCTGCACGAATTCGGCCATGCTTTTGCCGTTAAGGTGCATGGCGGTGAAGTCCATGAAATGGGCATCATCCTGCTGGCACTGGTTCCGGTACCTTACGTTGATGCCACGTCCGCTAACGCCTTTGTGTCGCAGCGCTGGCGCGTGCTGGTCAGCATGGCCGGCATCATGGTGGATATGCTCATCGCCAGTATGGCGTTGCAGTTATGGCTGCTAGCGGCGCCGGGCGGGCTGTTGCATGCACTGTGTTACAATATTGTGTTGATCGCCTTCCTCTCTACGTTACTGTTCAATGCCAACCCTTTGATGCGTTTCGATGGCTACTATATTCTCAGCGATATGATCGGAATACCCAACTTGGCGTCAAGGGCCAATCGCCACTTGTTGTATCTCCTGCAGCGCTATGCATTCGGATTGAAAACTCTCCGTTCACCGGCGCACGGTCGCTATGAGGCATTCTGGTTTATGGCGTATGGCATTGCTGCTTTTGTGTATCGGTTGTTTGTATTGGCTTTGATCCTGTGGTTCGTGTCAGGCAAGTACTTGCTGCTCGGGCTGATCTTGGCTGTCTGGGGAGGCATCGTGATCTTGCTGCGACCGCTGCTGAACGGTTTGCGCGATCTGGTATCCGGGCCGTTACTCGCGCCGGTGCGTGTCCGTGCCCTGCTCACCAGCGCAGCGGCACTGCTGGTCGTTGGGCTGTTGGTATTTGTTGTCCCGTTCCCTTCATGGACACAGGCGGAAGCAGTGGTTTGGTTGCCAGATAACGCTGTTGTACGGGCGGGTGCAGACGGATTTGTACGGGACTTCCTGGTGTCACCGGGTGCGCGTGTGAAGGAAGGGACTGCTCTGGTGCGTAGCGAGGATTCGCTGGCAAGTGTCCGGCTTGAGAGGTTGAAGGCGCGGGTCGAGGAACTGCAAGCGCGTTACACCGCACTTCGCGGACAGGATCGTGCCGAAGCTGCCCGGGTGCGCGACAGGCTCAGGAGCGCGGAGGCGGATCTGTCGCGCGCACGGGCAGAATACGACAGACTGGTGATCTTTAGCGAAGCGGCCGGACATTTTGAGCCTCGCTATGGCGAAGACCTTCTGGGACGGTTTGTGCGCAAGGGGGAGACTATAGGTTATATAACCGGTGCAGTGCAGCCGCGGCTGCGTGCTGTGATTACCCAGAAGGATATTGGTCGGGTGCAGTCGGATGTACAGCATTTGCAGGCACGTCTTGTAGAACATAGCGCCAGTCTGATACCTGTTCGGCTAATTCGCGTGGTGCCGGCAGCCGGGCGCCAGCTGCCCAGTGCTGCGCTGGGCACGGCTGGTGGTGGTGGTGTGCCAGTGGATCCAGTTGACAGTTCCGGACGTACAGCGCTGGTTGGGGTGTTCGAAGTAGAACTGGCGTTGCCGCCGGGTATCGACGCCCATCCCGGCGCGCGTGCGTGGGTGCGATTTTATCATAGTCGTGCGCCACTGGGGCAGCGTTGGTACGAGGCACTGAGGTCAAAGATCAATCAGAGGCTGGCAGAGTTGTGAAACGTATGGTATTGGGCAGAATAGTAAGTATCTGGCAGCGCTGTGAGCGTGTTGGATACCGGGCCTGGCTTGTATTACTGCTGGTACAGACAGCTACCTCTGCTGAAGAGAACCCGGCGAACGTTTACGATTGCCTGATCGAACCGGAACAGGTTGTCGCTCTCAGTCTGGCTGTGGAGGGTGTGCTGGCTGCGGTCGAGGTTGATCGTGGCGACCGTGTCGCGGCTGGACAGGTGTTGGCGCGTCTTGATTCGCGGGTAGAAGAGGCCGCCGTGGCCGGGGTTAGGGCCAGGGCTGAACAAGATAGTGAAATCCGCCTGCGCCAGGCTGAACTGGCCCTGGCGCGGCGTAAGGCGCAACGTGTTGAGGAGTTGTTCCGGAACAAGAATGCCTCGGCGCAGGAACGCGATGAGGCGCGTGCGCAAGTGGATATCGCCAGAGCACGACTGGGTCAGGCACAGGAAGCCAGGCGGCTTGCAGTTCTAGAACTTTCGCGCGCAACAGCAGCTTTGGCGCGTCGTACGCTGAACAGTCCGCTGGATGGTGTGGTAACTGAACGGCACCATAATTCGGGTGAATACGTAGACAAGGAACCAGTGCTAACTCTTGCCCGGATCAATCCGCTACGCGTTGAAGCCTTGCTGCCGGCGGGTGTGTTCGGCCATATCGCTATCGGTCAATCGGCCAAGGTACACGTGCCTAATATTGGTGAGGTACACACTGCTACCGTAGAACGCATTGATCCTGTACTGGATACCGCAAGTGGAACCTTTACTGTACGGTTGACGTTGCCCAATCCCGACAATCGCATCCCCAGCGGGCTAGAGTGCAGGCTACAACTTTCTGCGTCGCCATAGCGGTTGTGGCGGGCAGGATCCCGTTTGGCGTGGCGGCAGGCACTACAGCCGTTTATGCCGGCCTGCCAGGGAAAGACCAAACAGACCGCTGGCAAACAACCATACCCCAGCGGGTACCGGCACAACGGCCGTACCGGTTACCAGTATATTGTCGAATTTGCCATAGTCATTTTCGCCATTGTCCAGCCAAAGGGCGACCCAGACGTCGGCCTGGTTGCCGGCCAGCGTCAGGCTGAACGATTCACTGTTCCAGTAGTAATTGTCACGTGCCCGCATCAGCTCATTCCAGTTACTGTTGGTGGAATTCCAGTTCCACGGGTTGCCGTTGCCGCGCAGGTCGATGCTGCGGTCGCTGTCGAAGCCACCAGCGTCATTGGCCAGGTCGCCAACGTAATAACCGGCGACAAAGCGGTCATTGCTGTAGGCGCTATAGGTGCGCCAGTCAAACGTCAGGGTGATATCGGTATAACCTCGAGTATCAACCTGAAACAGCAGGCCGGCATCATCTTCAACCAGTGCGAAGGCGTTAGTCCTGGATCCGGCTACGCCAACGTCCTGGGGTACGGTGCCGTTATCGGGTGTCTCGAAGCGTGCCCCCCACCAGTTCTGGTCGGCGCCACTGGATACTGTCGGTACTCCGTAACGCTGCCGTGTCTGGCTGCAATGGTCGCCGCCGCCATGGCCGTGCCCTGTGCTGCAGCCGGCGCTGCCGAATACGCCGTCGAAAGCTTCCGAAAATAGCACCGTAGATGCCTGTGCCGCCGACTGCGTCAGTAACCATATACCCATAGCGGCGATAGCCGTATTAGCTCGTATCATGCTGGTTGTCCTCCAACAGACTGATTGTTCTTTATTGTTCAGTCCTGGCGCGAGAATCGCGTGTTATTTTGCCTTGCACCCGGTTGTTGTCTATGCGTTTTTTTATGTGCGGCCGATTATGGCAACTCGGCATCGGCGCTGTCTGTGGCTAACCATACAGAAAGTCGGATGTTTTCAAAGAAATTATTGATCCATAGGCATAAACCCCTATAGCAATAATCTTGATTTAAGCTAATTCAGTCCTGGACGATAGTAAGTATCAAGGTGTTCTCTATTTGGGGGCTTGGTTTCCACACAGGGGTTCATTAGTATTAATTATAAATAGATGTTTTATGTGTATGAAAAATGAGGAAAATTATAAGGAAGAAGCCTTGTTGATGGAACAATTGGAGCCGCGTCTGTTGTTGTCAGCGGGCGCGGCGGGCCTGTTTGTAGCTGCCGATGTGGCAGATGCAGGGGTGGACACTGGTCCGCTGGATAGCCCGTTGCCAGGTCCGGTGTCGGCGCTCACGGCAGTACGTGCACTGGTCATCATCGATCCACAGACCCCGGATTATGAGGGCCTGGTCGAGGCGATCCGGGACAACCAAAGCGAACCTGTTGAGGTTGTGGTGCTGGACAGCCAGCAGGACGGCATCCGGCAAATTACCGAAGTATTGGCCACCCGACACAAGCTGGACGCAGTACATATCATTTCGCACGGCACTGATGGCCGTCTCTTATTGGGTAACGGCTGGCTGGATAACACAGCCCTGCAAAGCAACCAGGACGCCGTTGCAACCTGGAGCAAGGCGCTTAATCCCGGTGCTGACCTGTTGTTCTATGGCTGTGATCTGGCCTCTGGTAGTGAAGGGCAGGCATTGCTGAGCACATTTCAGGCGTTGACCGGCGCTGACATTGCCGCCAGCGACGACCTTACCGGCCATGCTGCGCTTGGTGGTGACTGGGAACTCGAATACCAGGCCGGCCGGATTGATACCCATCTGGTTATGGACGAACAGACCCAGCGTCACTGGCTGGCGATACTGAATAGTGCGCCGACTATTGTCAACAATACGGGTAGTACCGTCCTGGAGGGTGGCACGGACACTATTACCACCAGTGAGTTGCTGTATACCAGTTCCCACGGCAGTGGTGACATGCTCTATACCGTGACCAGCGGGCCAGCCTACGGTCAGCTGGAACTGGTGAGCAATCCCGGTGTGGCGATTAGCGGCTTTACCCAGACCGATATTGATAGCAATCGACTGATTTATGTCCACAATGGCGTGAGTACGCCCACTACGGACAGCTTTGTCTTCGACGTGCGCAAGCAGGCTGGGGGTGGCACTAATTTCAACGAGACCTTCAGCTTCACCGTTACACCCGTCAACGATGCGCCGGTGATCGTCAATCAGAGTTTTGCCGTCGACGAGAACAGCGCCAACGGCACCAGTGTGGGCACGGTGGCGGCCAGTGACCAGGACCCGGCCGATACGTTGAGCTATTCGATCACAGCCGGTAACACCGGCAATGCCTTTGCCA
>DRNU01000182.1 GCA_011374975.1 Gammaproteobacteria bacterium
GCGATGCTGCCCCAGCCCCGTTTGCTCAGCATCCGCTGATCCACGGTGACGTCCACGTTCAGGCCGCCGGTGTTGCGGTTGGCGGTGACGGTCTGGAAGGCGTCGAGGTCGCGGTTGAGGGATTGTGACGTGGTGGCCGGTTCGGTCGTGGTCACCTCGCCGCGGCCGACGGTGGCGCGGGTCAGTTGGCCGCGGACGTAGCCGCTGCTAGCCAGTTGCAGGCTGCAATCATGATAATCACTGGCCGATGCTGGACTGGCCGAAATCGACAGGAAAAGAAGGGCAGAAAGAAAAAGGCGGGTGACCGACGAGGTCATGAGTAAGAGAGTATAAATCTGCCTATCCGAAGATAGACATGCTTTAATAGATTTTGGTCGCTGTTAACATAAACGCATTACTTTGACGGATGACAATCATAAAATAAGCCACTATCAAGATCGAACATACACCCAGTGTCATACGGTTCAAATTCATCAGAATCAAGTATAACCTCAAAAGAATCTTTATTCGGCTGAAAAATCAATGAATAGACACCGTTCACGGGCTTACTAAGTTCTGGCATCTTGGGCCTTAATCTGACAGAACCATCTTTGGAATAGACAAAAATATTATTAATCCCCGCTTCGCGTGGATCTGCAATCACGATCACTTCATCTCTATGTTTCACCAAATATGCCTCGACGGGAAATTCGAATTTGAGAATGATTTTTTTTCCACAACATTCCCATCTAATCTTTTTTTTGTCTAAAATTTCATAATTATTTATGCTCATTTTAATTTTTTCGGTTTTCCCATTGGCTTGATGTAGTTTATCCTTTCTCTTCTAGGAACCAATAATTCAAGTTGAGTACCGCCACCAGGGCGATATTCACCGGTTACTTTATCAATTTGCGGCCCAACCGGGCCCTCGTTGACCGTCAGGGGTTTTACAACTTTATACTCCTGAACCAGTGATACGTCACTTTTAAATTCATGTGTAATTGCGAGATTATCCCTCGCGTAGTTAGCATCAGTAATTTCATCCAACGTACCAAAACCACCTGGTTTATACGGACTTTGGCCCGAAGATAGAACCATTCGAAACCTTTCGCCGGGCAGCAACACTCTTGTAGAAGGTTCAACACCAACAGGGTATGGTGGTTGATGGTCTCGCAAATACTTATAAGCATGTGCTGCTTCTTTTCTTGAGCTATAGAGGCCTCTCGTCCCTTTTTGAAATTCATTCCAAGAATTTCGCTTCAGCGGAATATCAATCCCAGTCACCCGCGCCGCACCCACACTACCAGCCAGGTCAAGCTCGCTTGCTATTTTCCCTGATGGCACAGCTTCGCGGATTTCCGCCAATGCCCGCACCGGTCTTGAAACACTCGTCCCCGGCACCACCGACCCCGTGCCCAAGGCACCGAAAAACGAGCTGAATTCGCCAATGGCTCGCGTATCACCCGACGCCATAAGCACGGTCGTGTCCCAGGCATTCATGCCAATCCCGGCTCGCACTTCTTCCTTGCGAATCTCACGGAAAAACGTTCCAAGCGCTTCATGGCTTTGCTGTAATTCCCTGGCATGAGCCATCCCCCACTCCTCGTTGAACTGGTCAACCGTGGCGATGGCCAGCCAGTTCCCAAGGTAATTCGCGCTCGCCAGGACGCCTTCCCCAACCTTCGCAACACCTGCACCCACGCCGCCAGCCGCAGCCAGCAATCGCTCTGTGGCGCTGCGGTTATCCAGCTTTGCGATGTTTTCGAGGGTCTGCTCCGACCACGCTCGGAACTGATCCCGACCCACCGCCAACCACTCCAGATTGCGGGTCTCCACCACTCCGAGCCGATCCGCCTGCCGCGTCCCCCAGGCCACCTCGCTGCTGGTCCACACCCCTTCCCGCCAGGCGGCACTCGTTCCCAGGTCGCCTCCGACAGCAGCCTGCAGGCGCTCCGTGAACCGGATTCCGAAGCGGTCGGCCATCGCTTCCCGCGTGGCAGCCGTGTCGGCGAATAGCAGGTTTCGCTTCCCGCGCAGGTAGTCGCTCTCCACCAGTTCGTGGCCGAGCGTGGCCACGAGGCGCTCCTTGCTCAGGTCGCCGTTGACGTCGAGGTAGATGTCGCCATAGGACGCTATGCCACGCTCGGCAATGGTGGCGCCCCATATGTCGCGTACGGCGCTGTCTCCCAGGCTGGCGCTGCTGGTGCGCCCGGCGTCGTAGAACACGATTTCCGAGCCATCCAGCCCGAAGCGCTCCTGCATGTACTGGCCCACTCGCCGCTTGGCCGCCAGGCTGCGTGCCGCGTCGCCCGATTTCAGCTCGGCCTGCACGACCCGGCCTTCCTCGCTCCGCTTCAGCCAGTTCATGGTCTGGCTGATGATGGCGTTGTCACGGATTTGCAGTCCAAGCTGCGCCAGTCCGATGTGCTCGTCCGTTGCAACCGTCTCGATGGCCGCGCCGATATCCTTGCCGTGCTGGTAGGTATCCTGGAAGTCCTGCCCGATATTTCGCCAGCCTTTCCGGCTCAGCATCCGCTGATCCACGGTGACGTCCACGCTCAGGCCGCCGGTGTTGCGGTTGGCGGTGACGGTCTGGAAGGCGTCGAGGTTGCGGTTGAGGGATTGTGACGTGGTGGCCGGTTCGGTCGCCGTGATTTCTCCGCGGCCGACGGTGGCGCGGGTCAGTTGGCCGCGGATGTACCCGCTGCTAGCCAGTTGCAGGCTGGCCTTGGCGCTGTTGGGGGTGCCGCCGCCGGTGAAGGGGTTGGCGTCCCAGCCCCGGTCGACGGCGAGGCCGCCGGACCAGTTGTCGGCGGTGTCGGTGTCGACGAGGTCCCGGGCGATGAGGCGGCGGGTTTCGAGCCGCAGGTTCCCGCCGTCCCGGCCGTCTTCGTCGATCTGGGCGATCAGCGCGCCGGTGAGGCGGGTTTCGCCGACGGTGCGGATAGCCACCGATTCGGCACCGAGCAGGACGGTGGCTTCGTCCACCCAGCGGCGGTCCTGCCGGCGGCTGCCGCCGTTGGCACCGATCCGGCCGGTGCCGCCGCTGATCCCGGCGTCCTGGCCCCGGCTGTAGACGGTGTTCTGCCGGCTCTGGACGTCGAGATCGCCGCCGATCTCGAGTTCGAGTTTGCGGCCCGTGACACTGGCGCCGGCGATGGCGGTGTCGGCGCCGGAGGCCAGCGTCAGGCGGGCGCCGGACCGCAGGTTGCTGTTGCGCCAGGTGGTGCTGTCGGTCCTGTCGTAGCCGGTGCCCACGGCAGCATTCCAGCCACCGACGCCGGCGGTGCCGATGCTGTACTGGGCGGAGAAGGACTTGCGATCTTCGGCGCTGCGCTGGCGGTTGCGGCCGGCCTCGATGAGGATATCGTTGCCGGCCGCA
>DRNU01000183.1 GCA_011374975.1 Gammaproteobacteria bacterium
GACCGGGTTGCTGTAGAAATCCGAGCCATCGATGGCATCGTACAGCAGCTTCGCCTTGGCGTGGTTAATCTTGGCGACGGCTTCCAGCCCGCCTTTCTGCTTCAACCAGTCGAACACCAGGCCCGCCAGGTACCAGCCGTAGGTCGGCGGGGTGTTGTACATGGAATCGTTGTTGGCGTGGGTCGCGTAATCGAACATGACCGGTTGACCCTCGACCGGCCGGCCGATCAGGTCGTCGCGCACGATCACCACGGTCAGGCCGGCCGGGCCGATATTCTTCTGGGCACCCGCGTAGATGACGCCGTAACGACTGACGTCGATCGGCCGCGACAGGATGGTCGAAGACATATCCGCCACCAGCGGCACGTCTCCGACATCGGGAATCCAGTGGTACTCGACGCCGCCGATGGTTTCGTTCGGCGTGTAGTGCACGTAGGCCGCATCGGCATCCAGCTGCCAGCCGGCAGGCTCGGGGATGGTGGTGAACTTGTCGGCTTCAGAACTGGCGGCCACGTTGACCTTGCAGTAACGCTTGCCCTCGGCAATGGCTTTCTTGCCCCAGGCGCCGGTCCAGATGTAGTCCGCCTTGTCCTTGCCGCGCAATAGATTGATGGGCACCATCGCGAACTGGCTGGATGCGCCGCCCTGCAGGAACAGCACCTTGTAGTTGTCCGGGATTTTCATCAGCTCGCGCAGGTCGGCTTCCGCCTGCTGCGCGATGGACATGAATTCCTTGCCACGGTGACTCATTTCCATGACCGACATACTGCTGCCGTGCCAGTCCACCAGTTCATCGCGCGCGCGCTCCAGCACTTCTGCCGGCAATACTGCGGGCCCGGCGCTGAAGTTATACACCTTGCTCATGCTCTACCGCTCCTGGGATATAAAATTAAACCGTACGTTGTTTGCCTGACAGGGCGTTTACAGACACGCTGTAAATACATCCCTGTACGCTCGGCGGCGGCATCCGTGCTGCCGACGGTCTGTAAACGCCCTGTCAGGCAAACAACGCACACATTATAAAAACCTAGTCGGCCGGCGCGCTGCTCTCGCCGCTGTCGTCCTCGTCATCGTCCTGTACATCGACGATACGCTCGACACCGACCAGCCGTTCATCATTGTGCAGGTTGATGAGGCGCACACCCTGGGTGTTACGGCCCATCGTCGAGATCTCGTTGACACGCGTGCGCACCAGGGTGCCGCCGTTGCTGATCAACATGATTTCGTCATCGTCACTGACCAGTACCGCACCGACCACGTCGCCGTTGCGGTCCGAACCCTGGATCGAAATCACACCCTGACCACCGCGCCCGTGGATCGGGTAATCGGATACCAGGGTACGCTTGCCGTAGCCGTTTTCAGTCGCCATCAGCACCGTACCTTCATCCACGATGATCAGCGCAATGACTTTTTGTCCGGCATTAAGGCGGATACCACGCACGCCGCAGGCGGTACGTCCCATGGGCCGCACATCGGCTTCCTTGAAGCGGATCGCCTTGCCGGCGCTGCTGAACAGCATGACGTCGCGGGTGCCGTCGGTAATTTCGACATTGACCAGGTAATCGTCGGCGCGCAGGTCGACGGCGATAATGCCGTTGCTGCGCGGGCGCGAGAAATCGGACAGCGGGGTTTTCTTGACCGTGCCCTGCGCCGTGGCCATGAAGATAAACTGGTCTTCGCTGTACTCGCGGATCGGCAGCACCGCGTTGATGCGCTCGCCCTCTTCCAGCGGCAGCAGGTTGACGATCGGCTTGCCGCGCGCCAGGCGTCCGGCCTGCGGCAGCTGGTACACCTTGAGCCAGTAGGCCTTGCCCCGGCTGCTGAAGCACAGGATGGTATCGTGGGTGCTGGCGATGAACAGCTTGTCGATGAAGTCTTCTTCCTTGACCCGGGTCGCCGACTTGCCGCGCCCGCCACGCCGTTGCGCACGGTAATCGGACAGCGGCTGGGACTTGGCGTAACCCGAATGCGACAGGGTCACCACCACGTCTTCCTCGGTAATCAGGTCTTCCATGCTGAGGTCGAGCTGATCCACCATGATTTCGGTGCGGCGTTCGTCACCGAACTGGTCGCGGACTTCAACCAGCTCGTCACGGATCACTTCCATCAGGCGATCCGGGTTGTTCAGGATATTCAGCAGCTCGTCGATGCGCTCGATGACTTCTTTATACTCATCGACAATCTTGCCCTGCTCCAGCCCGGTCAGCTGGTGCAGGCGCAGGTCGAGTATCGCCTGTGCCTGGGCTTCCGACAGGTGGTACACATCACCGTGATAACCGAACTGTGACTCCAGCCCGTCCGGGCGCGATGCCTCGCTGCCGGAACGCTGCAACAAATCACCGACAATGCCCGGTTCCCAGCCGCGCCCCATCAGTTCCGCACGGGCCTCGACGCGGCTGCTGGATGACTTGATCAGCGCAATGATTTCATCGATATTGGCCAGCGCAACCGCCAGCCCTTCCAATATATGGGCGCGTTCGCGCGCCTTGCGCAGCAGGTAGACCGTGCGCCGCGTGACCACCTCACGGCGGTGGCGGACAAAGGCTTCCAGTATCTGCTTCAGGTTCAGCAGGCGCGGCTGGCCGTCGACCAGCGCTACCATATTGATGCCGAACACGCTCTGTAACTGGGTGTGTTTGTACAGGTTGTTGAGGATGACTTCCGCCACTTCCCCGCGCTTCAGTTCGATCACCATGCGCATGCCGTCCTTGTCGGACTCGTCGCGCAGGTTGGAGATGCCCTCGAGCTTCTTGTCTTTTACCAGTTCGGCGATTTTTTCCAGCAGCCGGGCCTTGTTGACCTGGTAAGGCAGCTCGGTAACGACAATGCTCTGTTTGGGGCCATCCTCACCCTCGATGTGGCTGCGCGCACGAATACGGATGCGGCCGCGCCCGGTGTGGTAAGCCTCGTGGATACCGCGCACGCCATTGATGATAGCGGCGGTCGGAAAATCCGGGCCGGGGATGATTTCCATCAGCTCGGGGATACTGAGCTCCGGGTTTTCGATCAACGCAAGACAGCCGTTGACGATCTCGGTGAGATTGTGCGGCGGGATATTGGTCGCCATGCCGACCGCGATGCCTGCGGAACCGTTGATGAGCAGGTTCGGCAGCCGGGTCGGGAAGACCGACGGCTCGTGTTCGGATTCATCGTAGTTGGGCGTGAAGTCGACCGTTTCCTTGTCAAGGTCGGCAAGCAGTTCGTGCGCGATCTTCGACATGCGCACTTCGGTGTAACGCATGGCAGCCGGAGAATCGCCGTCCACCGAACCGAAGTTACCCTGGCCGTCGACCAGCATGTAACGCAGCGAAAACGGCTGCGCCATGCGTACGATGGTGTCGTATACAGCCGTATCACCGTGGGGGTGGTACTTACCGATAACATCACCGACCACACGTGCGGATTTCTTGTAGGGCTTGTTCCAGTCGTTGCCGAGCACGTTCATGGCGTAAAGCACGCGGCGGTGCACCGGCTTCAGGCCGTCACGCACATCCGGCAGCGCACGCCCGACGATGACGCTCATCGCGTAATCGAGATAGGACTGCCGCATCTCATCCTCGAGATTGACCGGCAACACTTCTTTGGCGAAATCAGCCATGAATACCCAAATTTATCCGCAGTGGTGCGAGCCAGCGCCGCACCCTTCACAGACGCGCTGTGAATACATCCCTGTACGCTCGACGGCCGCATCCCTGCGGCCGACGGTCTGTGAAGGGTGCGGCGCTGGCTCGATCTTAGTTTTCAGTTATCCTGAGACGCGCTCAAACAACGAGAGCCCGTAAAAAGGGCATCATAGCACATACAGGCGGGGTACCGCATCAGGACAATCGGGGCTGAGAAAGCCTCTGAGACAGCCTGAACGACATTGCGTCAATTTACCGTCACGCCATCATGGCAGACATTTTGGCCGGATCCGGCCGTTCGACGACACCGCGTTCGGTGACGATCACATCCACCAGTTCGGCCGGCGTGATGTCAAAAGCCGGGTTCCAGGCCTGCGCGCCGGCTGCCGCCACCGGCTGCCCGGCCAGTTCCAGTACTTCTTCAGGAGCCCGGTTTTCGATAGGGATATCGGCGCCGGTAGCGATTGCCATATCGACAGTAGAAGCCGGCGCTACCACCATAAACTTCACCCCGTGATGGCGTGCGGCCACCGCGGCGCTGTAGGTACCTATCTTGTTGGCCACATCGCCATTGGCGGCAATGCGATCTGAACCGACAATCACCCACTGCACCCGGCCCTGCCGCATCAGATGCGCGGCAGCGCCATCCACCAGCAGAGTCACCGGGATATTGTCGCGCACCAGCTCCCAGGCAGTCAGGCGCGCGCCCTGCAACCAGGGCCGTGTTTCATCGGCGAATACCGAACTCAGGCGGTCGGCCGCCCAGGCGCTGCGGATCACCCCCAGCGCGGTTCCGTAACCCCCGGTGGCCAGCGAACCGGTATTGCAGTGCGTGAGCACGCCACTGCCGGGTTCGATAAAAGCCGCGCCCAGCTCGCCCATGGTGCGATTGGCCTGTATATCCTGTGCATGGATATCGCGCGCCAGCGCCAGCAGCCCCGGGACCGGGTCACCCTGCAGGATTTCAGCCTGCTCACGCATGCGCTGCACCGCCCAGCCCAGGTTGACCGCGGTGGGCCGTGCATTGTTCAGATGAACCAGGTCCTGCTCGAACGCGACACGCCAGGTGTCGGGGTTCTCCGCAAAGCGGCGGCGCGCGGCGATAACCGCCCCATAGGCCGCCGTCACACCGATAGCCGGCGCACCGCGCACCACCATGTCACGAATCGCATCGGCCACGGCCGCACAATCATCCAGCACCAGCGTTTCTTCCACCTGTGGCAGACGACGCTGGTCCAGCAGGTGCAGGACGTCATCCACCCATTCCACGGCGCGCACCTGGTCATAACGATCTGTCATATCTGAATAGCCCGGTTAACTGACAAAGACGAATGTATAGTTATTACTGACCACACTTGCAAGCCATTTGACAAACGGTTTTACTTACCGGCAAACAACCACACAAAAACCTGAATGAGGAGACTATCATGGAACAGATCACCGCTGTCGACTGGAGCGACCCCGCTGTCATCCAGTCCCTGCTGATTCCCTGGGGCATCCGCCTGGGCGTTGCCATTGCCATTTTCGTCATCGGCCGCTGGATTGCCCGGTGGTTGTCAGGCGTGCTGCGCAAACTGATGACACGTTCGAAAATGGACGAAATGCTGGTCAACTTCCTCGGCAACATCGTCTACACGGTACTGATACTTGTCGTCGTCATGGCGGCCCTCGACCACCTGGGAATAGAAACCACATCCCTGCTGGCTGTGTTCGGTGCCGCCGGCCTGGCCATCGGCCTGGCGTTAAAAGACTCGCTGGCCAACTTCTCCTCCGGTGTCATGATCATCCTGTTCCGCCCCTTCAAGGTCGGCGACTTCATCGAGGCCGGCGGTGCCACCGGCGTAGTCGAGGAAGTGCGCATGTTCGCCACCATCCTGCGCACCGGCGACAACCGGCAGATCATCGTGCCGAATGGCAACATGTATGGCGGCCTCATCATCAACTACTCCGCCAAGGCCACACGCCGCATCGACCTGGTCTTCGGCATCGGCTACGGTGACGACATGGCCAAAGCGAAAAAAATCCTCGACGACATCATGCAACAGGACGACCGCATCCTGTCCGATCCCGCACCCGCCATCGCACTGGGCGAACTGGGCGACAGCAGCGTCAACTTCAACGTGCGCCCCTGGGTCAAGAGTGAGGATTACTGGGCCGTACGCGCGGACATGCTGGAAAAAGTCAAACTGGCCTTCGACGCCAACGACATCAGCATCCCCTACCCGCACCAGGAAGTGTACATGCACAACGTGGCCTGACACCCTGCCTGGAGGAAGAACCAGGAAAACAAGGTCCGGTGACCCGGTTTTTTGCGCCGTGCCGGGTATCCCTTTCCTGCGCCTTGCGCCCCGCGCCTGAAGCCGGAAAGGGATACCCGGCACGGCGCAAAAAGGCCTCTAACAGAGAGCCACCTCAAACATCCCCCGTCACCTGAAAGCCAGCCAGGTTTCCCTGTTACGAACATCCCCCGCTATACTGCCCCAATGAAAACAACAGAAACCCTGCTCCACGCCCGCTGGATTATCCCCGTGGAGCCGGACACCACGGTCCTCGAATACCACAGCATCGCCATCGACGAAGGCAGAATCAGCGCCATACTGCCGACCACCCGGGCACGCAAGGCCTACCAGGCCCAGACCGTCATCGAACTTGACCGGCATGCACTGATACCGGGACTGGTCAATGCACACACCCATGCCGCCATGACCCTGCTGCGCGGCATCGCCGACGACCTGCCGCTGATGGAATGGCTGCAAAAGCATATCTGGCCGGCGGAAAAAAAATGGGTCAGCGAACAGTTCGTGCACGACGGCACCCAACTGGCAGTCGCGGAAATGCTGCGCAGCGGCACCACCTGCTTCAACGACATGTACTTCTTCCCGGAAGTCAGCGCCCGTGTCGCCGCCGGCGGCATGATACGCGCCTGCCTGGGCATGATCCTGCTCGACTTCCCGACCGTCTACGCGGAAAACCCGGAGCAGTATTTCGCCAGAGGCCTGGCGATGCACGACGAGTACAAACATCATCCGCTCATCCGCTGCGCCTTCGCCCCGCATGCGCCCTATACCGTCTCGGACCAGCCCTTGCAAAAGATACGCATGCTGGCCGACGAACTGGAACTCCCGATTCATATTCACCTGCATGAAACACCCACAGAAATCACCGACAGCGTACGGGACACCGGCCTGCGCCCGCTCGACCGGCTGGAACAACTGGGTCTGCTGTCCCCCAACCTGGTCGGCGTTCACATGACCCAGCTGCAAGACGACGAAATCCGGCGCCTGGCCGAAAGCGGCGCCAGCGTGGTGCACTGCCCCGAATCCAACCTGAAACTGGCCAGCGGTTTCTGCCCGGTACAGAAACTGCTCGATGCGGGCGTCAACGTGGCGCTCGGCACCGATGGCGCCGCCAGCAACAATGACCTGGATATGCTGGGTGAAATGCGCAGTGCCGCATTGCTGGCGAAAGCCGTGCAACAGGATGCCAGCGCCCTGCCCGCCCACACGGCACTACGCATGGCGACCCTGAACGGCGCGCGCGCACTGGGCATGGCCGATGACATCGGTTCGCTGCAAGCCGGAAAATGGGCCGATATCACCGCCATCAACCTGTGCGCCCTGGAAACCCAGCCGCTCTACGACCCGGTCTCGCAACTGGTTTACGCCGCCGGGCGCGAACAGGTCAGCGACGTCTGGGTGGCAGGGCAGCAGGTACTCAAGAACCGCGAACTGACACACCTGGACAGCCAGGAACTGATCCAGCGCGCCCGCGGCTGGCAGACACGTATCGCGGCGGGTGATTCGGGCGCCTGATTTCGGTATTGTGTCACCAT
This sequence comes from Gammaproteobacteria bacterium, assembly GCA_011374975.1. GTDB lineage: Bacteria > Pseudomonadota > Gammaproteobacteria > DSM-19610 > DSM-19610 > Thiogranum. The sequence goes on from DRNU01000183.1 coordinate 7,456, forward strand.
GAACACAAGCACACATAACGTAGATCCCGCCGAGATCGAAAAATTCGAAGCCCTCGCCTCACGCTGGTGGGACCCGCACAGCGAATTCAAACCGCTGCACGACATCAACCCGCTGCGGCTGGACTACATCAACGACCATGCCCCACTGCAGGACCGCAAGGTCATCGACGTAGGCTGCGGCGGCGGCCTGCTGTCGGAAGGCATGGCACAAATGGGCGCCCGGGTCACCGGCATCGATATGGGTGAAGCGCCGCTCAGTGTGGCGCGCCTGCACCAGCATGAGTCCGGTATCGAGGTCGACTACCAGTGCATCAGCGCCGAACAGATGGCCGCACAGCACCCGGGCCGGTTCGATACCTGCACCTGCCTGGAGATGCTGGAGCACGTCCCGGACCCGGCCTCCGTGGTGCAGGCCTGCACCGACCTGGTCAAACCCGGTGGCGACCTGTTCTTCTCCACCATCAACCGCAATCCAAAATCCTGGCTGTTCGCCGTGGTCGGCGCGGAATATATCCTGCGCATGCTGCCCAGGGGCACCCACGACTACCGCAAGTTCATCCGCCCCTCGGAACTGGCACGCTGGGGACGCGCAGCGGGGCTGGAACTGAAAGACCTGACCGGCATGACCTACAACCCGCTGACCCAGGAATACAGGCTGGGCAACGATGTCGACGTGAACTATCTGGTCTGGTTTAAAAAACCGGGTAAATGAGCCGGCACATCAACACGGTACTCTTCGACCTTGACGGCACCCTGCTCGATACAGCCCCCGATCTCGCCAATGCGCTGAACGCCGTCCTGGTGCAGAACGACCGCACCGCGCTCCCGTTTGAAAAAATCCGCCCGGTAGTCTCACACGGCGGCCGCGCCCTGATCGAACTCGGCTTCGGGCTGTCGCCCGCACACCCGGAGTTCGAACCACTCAGGAAACAACTGCTCGATTATTACCAGGCTCACATTGCCGACGAGACACGCCTGTTCCCCGGCATGGGCGAAGTGCTGAACAACCTGGAAAACCGGGGCATACACTGGGGCGTGGTCACCAACAAACCCGGCTGGCTGACCGAGCCCCTGATGGACGCGCTCGACCTCACCCGCCGCGCCGCCGGTATCGTGTCCGGCGACACCCTTGAAGAACGCAAGCCGCACCCCGCGCCGTTACTGCACGCTTGCGACATTATCGGCAGCAAGCCCGCAGACTGCCTGTACGTCGGCGATGCACAACGCGACATCGAGGCCGGCCACAATGCCGGCATGCCCACCCTGGTTGCCCTGTTCGGTTACCTGATGGAACAGGACAGGCCGGAATCCTGGGGTGCAACGGCCTTGATTCACAGCCCGGAGGAGATTCTGGGCTGGCTGGGCCACTAACCAACCGCCACATGCATGAGTCAGTCAGACGCGAAAAAAGGAACGGGTTTATTTATTTTGGCCTATCTGGAAAATAAATAAATCTGACCCCTTTTAGTCTTGATATGATAGGCCCCATGAATATCTCAATGTGGCTGATCCTGCTGGCAGGTATCGCACTGGCGGCAACCGTCGGCTGGTTGCTCGGACATGCCCGCGCCCAGCGTGATGTCACCCGCCTGCGGGAAGACCGGGCGCGCCTGACCAGCCAGCTGGAAACCCAGCAGGCCGCTTTTGAGGAAAAAGCCCGTTTGCTCGAAGAAGTCCGCGCACAGTTCGAGACCACCTTCAAATCACTTGCCAGTGACGTCCTCAAGGCCAACAGCAGCGAATTCCTGAAACTCGCGGAAACCAATTTCAAGGCACTGAATACCCGCGCCAGCAGCGAGCTGGAACAACGCGAAAAAGCGGTCGAGAGCCTGGTGAAGCCGATACGCGAAACGCTGGAGAAAACCGACCAGCAGATCCGCAAGATGGACAAGGAACGCCACGAGGCGTTCGGCTCGCTCAGCCGTCACCTGGAATTCATGGCCAAAGCCCAGGAACAGTTACAGGGTGAAACCCGCAACCTGGTCAAGGCGCTGCGACGCCCCGAAGTGCGTGGTCAATGGGGCGAACTGACACTGAAACGGCTGGTGGAGCTGGCCGGCATGGTGGAGCACTGCGATTTCGAACAACAGCACAGCGTCGATACCGAGCAGGGCCGGCAACGGCCGGACATGGTGGTGCGCCTGCCGGGCGGGCGCGAGATCATTGTCGATGCCAAGGCACCGATGGACGGCTATCTCGGTGCTGTCGAGGCAAAGGACGATACCGAGCGTGGCCTGGAACTGCAGCGCCATGCCCGCAACCTGCGCGACAGGGTGCGTGAGTTATCCAACAAGGGCTACTGGCAGCAGTTTTCCCAGTCACCGGATTTCGTGGTGCTGTTCGTACCCGGCGACCAGTTCCTGAGTTCGGCACTGGAAGCGGACCCGGCACTGCTGGAAGACGCCATGGCCGACAAGGTCGTGCTGGCCACCCCCTCCAGCCTGGTGGCGCTGCTGCGTGCCGTGGCCTACGGCTGGCGCCAGGAAGCGCTGGCAGAAAATGCCGAGCATATCCGCACCGTGGGCGAGGAGTTGTACGAACGTCTGTGCACTTTCGCCGAGCATCTCGGCAAACTGGGCAACAGCCTGAACCGCAGCGTGGAAAGCTACAACAAGGCGGTCGGCTCATTCGATACACGCGTGCTGCCCGGGGCGCGCAAGTTCAACGAGATGGGCATACAGCGCAAGAAAGCCGTATCACAGCCACAACCTGTCGAGACGTTGCCCCGCGAGGTGCAGGGCGAGCCCGAAATCGAACCGCCAGGCGATGTCCACTAGCCCGCCCGGGGCACAGGAAGGCTATCGCTGGTGCCGCGCCCTCGCCCGTTCCCACTACGAAAATTTTCCTGTTGCCTCCCGGCTGCTACCCGCCCGCCTGCGTGATCCGGTGGCAGCCATCTATGCGTTCGCACGTACGGCCGATGACATCGCCGATGAAGGCGACACCGGCGCCGGTGAACGCCTGCAACAGCTGGACGATATGGCACGGAAACTGGACGCTATCAGCACGGGCCATGTGCCGGACATCCCGCTCTACCAGGCGCTGGCGGACAGCATCGGCCGGCACCGACTGCCGTTCGAACCTTTTCACGATCTGCTCGATGCCTTCCGCCAGGACGTCAACCAACAACGCTATGCCGATTTCGGTGAGCTCATGAATTACTGCCGACGCTCCGCCAACCCGGTGGGGCGCCTGCTGCTGCACCTCAACGGGCAGGCCACAGAACGCAACCTGGCACTGTCGGACGCGGTCTGCAGCGCACTGCAGCTGATCAATTTCCTGCAGGATATCGACGCGGATTACCGCGCACACGGGCGCATTTATATCCCGCAGGATGAAATGCAGCGCTTCGATGTTACCGAAGACGACATCGCGCAACGCCGCAACAGTTTCCAGTTCCGGTTACTGATCCGGCACCAGGTCGACCGCGCAGAGAAACTGCTGCGTGCCGGCAGCCCGCTGGGCATGCGCCTCGGCGGGCGCTTCGGCCTGGAGCTGCGCGCCATTATCCTGGGCGGTGCCCGGGTACTGGAAAAGCTGCGCCGGCAGGACGATATGTTCAGCCGTCCGCAGCTCACCGGCAGTGACCGCCGACGCATTCTGCTCGGCGCCCTGAAACAGGGTTTTGTACGACTTTCACCCGCGCGGCGCTTGCCGTAAAGTCTGCGCCATGTCACCTGACCAATACTGCCAGGACAAGGCCGCCAGAAGCGGCTCCAGCTTCTATTACAGTTTCCTGTTCCTGCCCGCCGCACAGCGCCGCGCCATCACCGCGCTGTATGCCTTCTGCCGTGAAGTCGACGATGTGGTCGATGAATGCAGCGATACCGATGTCGCGCGACGCAAGCTGGACTGGTGGCGCGAGGAACTGGAACGCTGCTTTGCCGGCGAACCCCGCCACCCGGTCACACAGGCACTGCAACAACCGCTTGCAGACCACAATTTACCCATCGAATATTTCCAGGAAATTATCGACGGCATGACGATGGACCTGGACCAGACACGTTACGAATCCTTCAACGAACTGGCCCTGTACTGTCACCGCGTGGCCGGCGTGGTAGGCCTGCTGTCGGCGGAGATCTTCGGCTACCGGCACCGTGACACGCTGAAATATGCGCAACAGCTGGGCACCGCCTTCCAGCTCACCAATATCATAAGAGATGTCCGCGAAGATGCTGAACGCGGCCGCATCTACCTGCCGCTGGATGAACTGCTCGAATACCGCATCAACCCGCACAACCTGCTGCAGGGCAACTTGACGGATGAACTGCACGACCTGCTGGCCTTCCAGGCACAGCGTGCACGCCAGTACTACCAGCGCGCCCTGTCGCAGCTGCCGGTGCAGGACCGCTATGCACAGCGCAGTGGCGTGATCATGGCCGCCATTTACCAGACCCTGCTGGATGAGATGGAAGCCGACGGTTTTCGTGTCATGCAGCAACGTGTCCGCCTGACGCCAATACGCAAACTGTGGATTGCCTGGAAAACCGCACGCCGCGAGCGCAGACATCGGCAGCGGGGAAAAAGCTCCGCCCATGCCTGAAGCGCCGAGCAAGGAATACCCTGTCGTCATTGCCGGTGCCGGCTGGGCCGGTCTTGCCACCGCGGTGGAACTCTCTACACACGGCATCCCCGTCCTGTTGCTGGAGGCGGCACGCCAGCTGGGCGGGCGCGCGCGCAGCATCCGTTCCGGCGACATGATTGTCGACAACGGCCAGCACCTGATGATCGGTGCCTACCGGTCGTTGCTGACACTGATGGAACGTGTGCGTGTCGATCCCAAAAAGGCGTTCCTGCGCCTGCCATTGACGCTCAACATGCGCAGGGGCAGCAGGATCAGCCTGTATTTCCGGACACCGCGCCTGCCACCACCGCTGCACTTGCTGTGGGCCATCCTCACAGCACACGGACTGGGCTTCAATGACCGTGTGCAGGCACTGCGTTTCGGCAGGAAACTGCCGACACTGGAAATCCCGGCCAGCGGCGATATCAGCGTGCAGGCGCTGTTGCACAGCGAGGCGCAGTCACCCGCCCTGATCCGGAAACTCTGGGAACCACTGTGCGTGGCCACGCTCAACATGCACACCGGCGATGCCTCGGCACGCCTGTTCCTGCAAGTACTGCGCGAGACTTTCCTGGACCTGTGCCGACACTCCGACCTGCTCATACCACGCAGCGAACTCAGCGCTGTCCTGCCCCGCCCCTGCGCCGACTACCTGGAGCGCAAGGGCGCACGGGTGGAAATGGGGCAGCGCGTGACCGGCCTGCAAGTGGTAAACGACACTGTGCGCGGGGTCAAACTGCACGGGCGCGATATCGCGGCCAGCCACGTGGTGCTGGCGACACCCCATCTCATCAGCCGCCGCCTGATGTCGCATCATGCGCCGCTGCATACGGTGTGCGAACAACTGGCCGGACTCGGTAACGAGCCCATCGCCACATTGTATCTGCAGTACCCGCCGCGCACGCGTTTGCCAACGCCGGTAGTGGGGCTGGAAAACACGCTGTCGCAATGGGTCTTCGACCGCCGTGTGTGCGGCCAGCCCGGCATGATGGCGGTGGTTATCAGTGCGCGCGGTGAACACACCGGCATGACAGCGGACGCCGTGACAGCCCGGGTGGCCGGCGAACTGAGGCGTGCCTTCCCCGGCTGGCCGGCACACCGGCACAGCTTGCTGGTGCGCGAAAAACGCGCCACCTTCAGCGCTCGCCCCGGCATCGACTGCATTCGCCCCGACAATGCCACGGCGCTGCACGGCCTGTGGCTGGCTGGCGACTACACCGCCACCGGCCTGCCCGCCACACTGGAAGGCGCAGTACGCAGCGGTATCCGCTGCGCCAATGCTATTCTTGAACAGGTGCGCTAGAATCCCGCCGATGCAAATACCTGACAACTGGCAAGCCCGCAGCGGCCTCCTCGCAGAACGCGTAATCCTGATAACCGGTGCCGGCAACGGCATCGGCGCCGCCGTCGCCCGCGCCTGTGCGCAACACGGTGCCAGCGTGATCCTGCTGGACAAGTCGGTGCGTAACCTGGAGCAGGTCTACGACGCTATCGAAGCCGACGGCGGTACCCAGGCCGCGATTTACCCGATGGACCTGGAAGGCGCCTCGGAACAGGATTACCGGGATCTCGCGGACACCATCAAAAAAGAGTTCGGGCGCCTGGACGGGCTGTTGCACAACGCCGCCATGCTCGGCGCGCTGGTGCCGATCGCACACTTCGAATCAGAGCTCTGGTTCAAAATCATGCAAATCAATCTGAACGCGCCCTTCCTGCTGACACGTGCTTGCCTGGAGCTGCTGATGCAAAGTCCGGATGCCTCGATCCTGTTCAGTTCCGACCGCGTTGCAAAACAGGGCAAGGCATACTGGGGCGCCTATGGCATCAGCAAGGCGGCAACGGAAAATTTCATGCAGGTTCTGGCGGATGAAATGGAAACCAATACCCGCGTGCGTGTCAACAGCCTGGACCCGGGTGCGGTCGCCACCAACCTGCGCAACCTGGCCTACCCCGGCGAGAACCCCGAAAAGCTGGCCATGCCGGAAGACGTGGTATTGCCGCACCTGTATCTGCTGGGGCCGGACAGCAAGGGCACCACTGGCCGGCAGTTTAACCTCCAGGGGAACGCAGATTAATTCAAAAACCGTCATTCCGGCATGCGCCGGAATGACGAATACACCCGTTACTGCATAAGATCCACGTGCACGCCCTGCGCTTCCAGCGCATCGGCACGTGTCTGTATATAGCGCTGGAAACTCGGTTGTTCCCGGTAGGCGCCGGACAACACGTAGTCCATGGCAGACTGTATGTGAAAGGCTTTCAGATAAGCATCGGTACGGAAGACCTCCTGCCCCCCTGCATCGAACATAATCAGGGTCGGGGCGTACTGGACACCCAGTTGCTTCGACCATTTCGCCGCCGTGGACTGCGCACCGGCCGGTGTCTGCACCGGGGTCTCCGACCACATGTCCAGCAACACCACATCGAAACCCTTTAACAGGGAAACACTCTCCTTGCGCTGCAGGATATCCAGGTGCAGCTCGTCGCAGTTGACGCAGTCTTTCTGCTCGAACAACACCAGTAACGGCTTGTCACTCCTGCGTTCAGCCAGTCGGTACGGTGCCTGCAGGTAGCTCTCGTCCTGGTGCAGCACCCCCTTTGCGGCCACTGGAGAGAGCTTTGCCCAGTAGTCACGGAAGCTGCCTTCCTTTTCCCTGTGCTGGCCGACGAAATCAACCACTGCACCGAATCTGTGCGGCGGGTAGTAACCGTTGAGGCGCACCAGTACCTTGCCCTGTTCGTCGAGGAACAGCAGTGTCGGGGTAAACATGACCTTGAGATCCGTCGCAAACTGTTTTTCGGTGATACTGTTGCCATCCAGGTCGGTCACCTCGCGGTCTCCCCACATGTTGATAGCGATCACATCGAAATATTTGCGCGTCCGGTCCGTGATGTCGCGCAGGCCAAAATTGGTTTCCAGCAACTTTTTACAATAGGGACAACCATCCTGGTAGAAATACAGCAGTACACGCCTGTCCTGTTGCGCAGCCTCGGCAATGTCCTCGCGGATATCCAGGAACGACTGTTTGAACCAGTCCGGTTTTTCATGGAAACCGGGATTTACCATGCCGGCCTGCATGACATCACCAGACGTCTCGGCAGCCATAGCCGGCTGCAGCATGATCAGTAACGATACCAACAGAATTTTCAACATGGTGATGTACTCCCGGGAATGACATTTTCCCGCTGCCCGAAGCCCTATGGTGTCCGAGTCGGCATGGACGTTGCAAGTTCCCGTCACGACAGAAATCCGACACCTGCCTGCGGCAAGGAAGCGGCAATAACTTCGTCGTATTTTTGACGCTTTGCCGCCCGTGTCACCGGGCAGATTACGTATCACTCTGTTTATTATTGGTTTTGTAGATTCAGGAAGAGATGGCATGAATATCGCATTTCTTTGTCCATGCGTGTGACTGACCCGGTAACTCCTATGAACAAACCGCTACACCATATTGCGAGCACATTGAATGCAACCCCGGATTCCGGGCAAGGTTCAGTATTGCGTGAGCAAACGGCAAGGAAGTCGCTGGAAATCACCCAGAGCCTGCAGGTGAGCCTTGACCCAACCCGGCTGATCGAGGTGTTCAGCATGGAGGTCGGCGCACTGATCGTTCACCAGGGGGTCCGCTACCGTAATGACGACCTGGAACTCGACCTTAAACTCGGCCGCCAGGCACGTCACAGCTGCACCTATAAACTGAACATCGGTGACGAACCGCTGGGCAAGCTGACTTTCCGTCGCAACCAGAAATTTACCGAGGCGGAAATCGAGGCGCTGGAACAACTGCTTTGCAGCCTGCTGTACCCGCTGCGCAATGCCCTGCTCTACCAGGATGCCCTGCAACTGGCACAGAAAGACCCGCTGACCGGGATCTGCAACCGTGCCGCGCTGGACGAAATGATGAGCCGGGAGCTCAGCCATGCACGCCGCCATGATTCCAGCTATGCGCTGCTGATCCTGGACATCGACCACTTCAAGCGGGTCAATGACCGTTATGGACATATTATCGGTGATTGCGCACTGAAAGCGGTCGCCGGCATGATCGGCGCCTGCAAGCGCGACGGCGACCTGCTGTTCCGCTATGGCGGTGAGGAATTCGTGGTGTTGATGCGTGACACTGACCGTGACGGCGCACACCTGCTGGCGGAACGCATCCGTACCTTCATTGAAAGCAGCCCGTGCACCTGCTCCGGTGCCGACCTGGATATCCGCGTCAGTATCGGCCTGAGCGTCCTGCAGGAAAACGACAGCCCGGTGTCACTGTTCGCGCGTGCCGACCAGGCACTCTACAACGCCAAGCGCAACGGTCGTAACCAGGTCTGTGTTGCCGAACCCTCGGAAGACTGACCTTTCTTATCATGCGGGAGCATGCCTTCCAGTACCGGGCTGCTCCCGCAAAAGGTTTTACATCCCGTTTTTAAACTTTTCTGTCGCGGTCACACCACTGGCCCGCACCTGGCCCAGCGCCAGCGCATACTGTTGCAGGATCTTCAGCGCAAACAGGATTCGCTCCCGGAAATAGGCATCGGCTTCGGTATCGTTCCGGGCCGGGTCGTCATTCAGCACGCGCTCGACGTTGCGTACAATCACCTGCTCGGGGATATAACAAATACGATTATTCTTGTAGCTGCTCATACGCAGTTCGGCAACCGGGTAGGCACCGCCATCCGCGGATGACACAGTCACGATCAGGGCCGGCTTGTGCGCCAGTTCGCCCTTGCCCCACATCAGGAAAAAATTCTTCAGGCCGGATGGCACCTGCCCGTGCCATTCCGGTGCAATAACCACAAAGGCATCGCTGGATGCCAGTTCGGCGGAAACCGGCGCCAGGCGCTGCTGCCATTCACTGTCGCCTTCCCAGATGCTTTCCTCCCACAGCGGCAGCGGATTCCCTGCCAGGCTGAACAGCCAGCTGTCATCACACAGTTTCTGCTCTTCGAGGGTACGCTGGATAAAGCGTGCGACTTTCTCACTTTGCGACGCTGTGCGGTGACTGCCGCTGATAATGCTTATTTTCATCGACTCAGCCTTTGTAGGGCAAGACACGGTTGCGGCCCTTGAGCTTGGCCTGGTACAGCGCCTTGTCCGCCCGATCCAGTATGCTTGCAGGTGTATCTTCCGGACGTGCGCAATCGTAACCGATACTCACGCTGACCTTGCCCAGCGGCTCACCCGTATCGGTGCGTTTCAGGTTACTCTCGTCGATCTGTTCACGTATCGTTTCGGCAACACGCTGCACACCGGAGCGCGGTGAATTCTCGACAATAACCGCGAATTCATCACCGCCGAAGCGCGCCACCAGGTCCTTGCCCTTGAAATTCTTCTTCAGTACGACGGCGATATATTGCAGTATCTTGTCGCCGATCTGGTGGCCATGCTTGTCGTTGACTTCCTTGAAGTGATCGACATCGACCATCAGCAGGCAGATGCTCTTCATCTGCAACAGCGTTTCTTCCAGCGACTCGGCCAGGCGCTCGTCGAAAGCACGCCGGTTGGAAAGACCGGTCAAGGGATCGCGCACCGCCTCCTTGCGCACCCGGTCCAGCTCCGCGCGCAACTTGTCGATTTCCGCAGCGCGTTCTTTGAGCGATCCAGCAGTGCTGCTGTTGGACTCGGACATTTTTCGCGTATCCGTCATCAAAGTACGGACCACCTTGCGGATATCGCGGATATCGTCAGCACTTTCCAGGCGCGAAGTGCAGCTCTGCAGCAAGGCGCTGTAATTACTGAGATCCAGGCCGGAATCAATGACGATCTGGACGATATCCGCCAGCAGCCGACACACCTCAGACTCAATCGCTTCCAGTGTTTCGACGCCCGGCGCGGCAACGTAGCGCATGAACAGCGCCCTGGCCTTTTCGGGCTCATAGGCTTCGGCACCGCTTTCGAGCTTGTCCAGGGCTGCAACCAGGTCTTCGGAACGACCCAGCTGGTACTCATACCAGAGTGCATAATTGAGCGGATTCATGGGAATCTGCAGGCGCGTCATCAAGGGGAAAACCAGACGTGCTATCTCCTGGGTCTGGTCATAATCCTGCTGATAGTCCATATCTTGGTATCCACTGCACCCGGGGGCTTTGAGAATGATTTCGGGGCAGAAAACTTGCCCGGCTTCAAAGGCATTGAATCAGACAGGGTCAGCAATATCAACATGTTCCCGGAGAAATGACAGAACCTGCGACCGGGAACGGGCGCCACTGAAACGCCCGCGTTCTTCGCCATCGACAAACAGGATAACGGTCGGAAAACCACGCACCCGGTAATGACCTGCGAGCTTCATATTCTCTCCCTCATCCACCTCGAGCTTGGCCAGTCCGGCCGCACCCGCCAGGTCGGCCATGACACTTTCCAGTATCGGTGCTATGACCAGACAGGGCGAACACCACTCCGCCCAGAAGTCGACCAGGATGGGTCGTTGCCGGGAGGCTTGCACAACATCCTGCTCAAAGGTTTCCAGTGAAGTGGTAAATACAGTCATACGGGGACCAATAACGAACAGCAAAAAGGGCGGCCATCAGCCGCCCCTTTGCTCGTGTATTTGTAACGGTCTTACAGCAAACCGCCGTCAAAAAACACCACGATGAAAGCAATAGTCCCCGCCAGCAGCACTGCACTGGTAGTGATCACTGTCTGCACACGGCAATACCTGCAAGCCGCACATTTTTTGATTTTTTCCATGCCTTTTCTCCAGCACCAGGAAAGTTATGACCAAAGGTTTTCTGGGCGCGCATTCTAGCTATTCCCTACCCTTTTAGTCAAGATAAAGCCCCTGCCCGGCAAATTTCCCGGTCACTCCACAAAATCCGCTCTACAAATGCGGTAACGGCAGCTCTATCCGACCTCAATAATCTATCGACAATGTCGAATTTATCGAATATGTTGTTTATATCGTTTTTGTTGATAGAAGCCGCCCGAATCCGGCCAGCCGAACACGGATCAGTTTCGCGCACCCTTGATTCCCGGGAGAGCATTAATTGCTATTAAAACAACAAGTTATATAGACACCACCAACGCCTTGCCAGGGATCGGCCAGATTCACCCCGCGCGACACCCCAGGCCGGCTTCCGGCCCCGGACGCCTTGTTCTGCTGAAACTGCTGCTGGTGATCAGCGCCATCTCCTACTGCGCAGCGGCTGCCGAGCGTGCGAATATTGCGATCCTGTTCCCACAAGTCGCGAGCACGCATGCCAGAATATACGAAGAAATCATGCACGGGGTGTCCGAACACGCACTGACCAACACCAGCACCTTTGCCGTCACCGCAGAGACCCGGCCACAGGACATCTCTGCCTGGCTGAATAAAACAGCCGCGCAGGCCATCCTGGTACTGGGTCAGCGCAGTTTCCGGCTGGTGCAGGAACTGGATACCGACATGCCCATGGTGGTCGGTGCCGTGGTGGCACCCGCTGACAGTTACCCGACCCTGAGCCTGAGCGGTGATCCGGACATGTTTTTCAGCCATCTCAAAAGTCTGGCACCGCGCGTTAAACGGGTCTTTATTGTTTACAGCGAGGCCAGCAGCGGCTGGCTGGTCCGACTGGCTGAAATCTCCGCCCGCAAACACGGGCTGGAACTGGTCGCACGACCGGCCGAGACCATTCGCGAGGCGGTGCTGCACTATCGCAGCGTGCTGGAAACGGCACACAGTGACAGTGACGCAATCTGGCTCCCCATGGACCGGGTTGCGCCGGACAAAACCATTCTGCCGATGGCACTGGATGCGGCCTGGAAACGTCGCCTGGTCGTATTCTGCAGTAACCCCCTATATGTAAAAAGAGGGGCGCTGTTTGCGCTCTACCCCGATCACCGCAAGATGGGAAGCACGTTGGCGGACATGGCACTGGAGCAAATAGGCAATATTACCCTCGACGGAGCAAGGCCGACCCGCACGCTGAAACTGGCGGTCAACCAGCGCACCGCATCGCACCTCGGCCTGCATTACCCGCCGGACCAGGAACGTACTTTTGATCTTGTCTATCCAGGCCCACGCTAGTCAGCTGACATGAAATCAACTGCCCCGTTATCGCTCACCAGAACCAGCTTCCACCGGCAGCTGCTGCTGATATTTTCTGTCGGCATCATCTTTCTTGCGCTGGTGGCATCCATCACAACCGCCTGGATTACCAGTCAGCAGGTACGCACCCTGCTGGTTACCGAGGGCCTGCAGGTTACCGAAAACCTGGCCGAGCAGAGTGTACTGGCACTGCTCTATGACAGTGGCGACAATGCCCTCGATGCAGCCCGCACGACACTGTCCTTCCCGGCCATACAGCGCGTGACGATTTACAATGCCAGGCACCAGCCGATACTGGCCCAGCAAAAATCGCAAACGCCGGGACTGGATATGGAACGGCTGCAATGGGTACAGGACGGAGCTGCACTGATCGAGGAAACACCACAGGCCTGGCATTTCATGGCCCCGGTCTACGTGGAGGCCGATCCCCTGCCCGCCGCACCCAGGACCGGTCGCGAACTGCTCGGCCATGTCTACGTGATCATGCACAAGGATACACTGCACGAGATCCAGACCAGCACCTTTATCAACAATATCGCCATCGCCGTATTTATTGCAGCCATTCTTTTGCTGTTACTCAATATGAGTCTTACCCGGCTCACCGACCCCCTGCATACCCTGTCGCGACTGATGGAACAGGCACGACAGGGTGAAACAGAGGTATATGCCAGGGTGCACGGGCCGCAGGAAGTCACCCAGATCGCGGCCGCCTTCAACACCATGATGGAAAGCCTTGCCGAACGCGACAGGCGCCTGCGCGAGCACAACCTGCAACTGGAAAGCGAAGTCTCACTGCGCACCCGCGAACTGGTACAGGCACGCGACGCGGCACTGGCGGCCAGCCGCCACAAGTCGGAGTTCCTGGCCAATATCAGCCACGAGCTGCGCACTCCCCTGCAATCCATCATCGGTTACACCGACGTACTTATTGAAAGCATGGAAGACGAGGGCCAGGACACCTACCTCGCAGACCTGGAACGGGTGCTGCACAATGCCCGTCACCTGTTATCACTGATCGACGGTACACTGGCACTGGCCAAGATCGAGGCCGGACGCATGGACCTGAATATACAGGATGTCAGCCTGGAGGCGGTCCTGGCACAGGCGGAAGAGACCATCAAACCGCTGATGAAGGCCAACAACAATCACCTGGAAACACAACTGGACAGCAACGGCGAAATGTTGCGGATCGATGCCGGAAAACTGCTGCAGATTTTACTCAACCTGCTCAGCAATGCCGCCAAGTTCACACATGACGGCAAGGTCATCATGCGTGTCAGACACAGCAGCCGGATGCTTGCCATTGACATCGAAGACACCGGCATCGGTATCAGTATGGAACAGCAGACAATCATCTTTGACCCGTTCAGGCAGGGCGATGGCAGTGTCACACGCAATTTCCAGGGTACCGGCCTCGGGCTGTCGATCACACATCGTTTTTGCCAGCTGATGGGCGGAGACATCAGGGTGATCAGCACACCGGGACAGGGCGCCACCTTTACAGTGACCATCCCGCTACCTGTTTCTGCGGAAGGCCTGGCCGGCAACCGGAAAGCCGGTGATACCACGATTGCACTCTGACATGATGCCCATAACCGAAACACATATCCTGATAGCCAATACCGACCCCGGCGCCCGTGAACAGATACGTCAGTGCCTGGAGGCTGACGGCTTCAGCAGAGTATCGGAAGCCGCAACCGGCCTGGCGGCAGTCGAAATACTCGGCAAGCATCGCATCGATATTCTGGTCACTGACATTCCGCTGGGCCCGCTCGACGGCTGGCGCCTGGCGCGCCTGGTACGTTCCGGCGTGCTGGAAAGCCCTGCAGACACACCGATACTCATCGTATCCTCGACCTGCAGTGAGCGCATTGCCGAGGTTACCGCACGGGAATTCGAGGTTAACCGCTTCATTTCCTTCTCCGCACTGCAACAACTGCCTCTGGAGATACGCGGCATACTGGCCGGCAACAGGACCCCGGCCCGCCCCACCTTGCTGGCTATCGAGGATCACGCCGACACCACCCGCCTGATCGAGCGCATCCTGAGCCGTCGTTTCGACATCGAGACGGCCGCTGACGGTGAAGCCGGTCTCGAGGCCTGGCGGGCCCGCCGGCACGACCTGGTACTGCTGGACATCATGCTGCCGAAGCTGTCAGGCGAGCAGGTGCTGACCTCTATCATAGACAGCAACCCGCACCAGGCTGTGGTCATCATGACCGCTCACAGTTCTGCCGAACGCGCCGCCGCCCTGCTGCTGGACGGCGCAGTGGATTTCATTGCCAAACCGTTCCGCAGCGAGCAACTGCGCCGTGTATGCGAAATCGCGGTGCGGCGCGAAGACTTCATGGTCAGCAATGCGCAGTTTTCCCAGCGGCTTGCCGAGTTACACCAGAGTGAAGACCGCTACCGGCGCCTGATCGAGGCGTTCAGTGAAAACCACTTTTTCTATACCTGCAACCGTGATGGTGACTATACCTGGCTCAGCCCGTCGCTCGAACATGTGCTCGGCCACACGCATGAGATGTTTATGCTGCACCATGAGGAATACCTGACCGATCACCCCGTAAACCAGGCTGCCTTGCGACAGCGCCGCATCACCCTCTCCGGCACCCAGCAGCCGCCCTGCGAAATGGAAATCCGCCACAGTACCGGCAGTATTGTCAGGCTGGAAATCACCGAAATCCCGATCCGTGACAATCTCGGGCAGATCATCGCCCTGGAAGGTATCGCCCACGATATCACCGAGCGCATCCAGATACAGAGACAGCTGCGCCAGGCGCAGAAAATGGAAGCTATCGGCCAGCTCACCGGCGGCATCGCACACGATTTCAACAACATTCTTGGCAGTATCCTGGGCTATACCGGGCTGGCCCAGCAGAAATTTGCGGCGGACGGCGAAGGCAAGCTGGCGGAGTACCTGTCCGAAGTGTACCGGGCCGGAGAGCGGGCACGTGATCTCATTGCCCAGTTGCTTGCTTTCAGCCGGGGAGGCAGCGCCACACCCCGGGTAATGATGCTGGCGCCCCTGGTCAAGGAAAGCGTCAAGATGATGCGCGTGACCATGCCAAGCAGTATCGCGCTGGTCACCGAGGTGGAAGACGACACTGCAGCGGTACTGATGGATGCGGTACAACTGCAACAGCTCATCATGAACCTTTGCATCAATGCCCGTGATGCCATCGAAGGCAGTAAAGGCTACATCGCTATCCGGCTCCGGTCCGCACACGACATAAAGGCAAACTGCAGTTCCTGCCACTTGCCGCTAAACGGGGATTTCGTGGAACTGGCCGCCGAGGATAATGGCGAGGGCATCAGCGAAGATATTCTCACCCGGATCTTCGACCCGTTCTTCACCACCAAGGCAATCGGCAAGGGCACCGGTATGGGTTTGTCGATGGTGCACGGTATCGTGCACGGTCATGGCGGCCATATCCTGGTCGACAGCAAACCCGGCAAGGGTACGGTTTTCCGCCTGCTGTTCCCGGTACACCGGGGAGCCGAAAACGTGTCGGTCACGCCCGACCTGGCAGACAAGCCGGTTAGCGGCAGTGGCCGGATCATGGTGGTGGATGACGACCCCGCGTTGACGCACTACCTGGAAGAACTGTTGCAGGAGCGCGGCTACCGGGTCACGGCACTCACCGACTCCCGCGAGGCGCTACAGCACTTTGAGCAGGACCCGCATGCCATCGACCTGTTGTTGACCGACCAGACCATGCCGGGACTGGCCGGGATCCGGCTGGCACAGGCCATGCTGGCACGGCGCCCCGATCTGCCGGTAATCCTGTGCACCGGCTACAGCGACAAGGTCGATGCCGGGAAAGCCCATGCCATGAACATCAGCGGCTACTTCACCAAACCCGTCGACCCGGTCAGGCTGACGCGCCTGATGCACACACTGCTGACGCAGGATACCGGCAACTGACCCCCACGCCCCGCTTTTTTCAGGGCAGGTTGCGGGGCGGCTTGCCCCGGTACTCGATATCGTCGCAGCGCAGTGGCAGGAAGGTATCCGCCGGCTTGTCGCGCGCATCGATATAGCAGGCGACCACACCGCTGGTTACACACAGCGCACATAACCGGTATATCTGTTCGGCGCTGAAGCCCTGGTCGGAGAGAAACGCCGAGACATAGCCGCCGATATTCATGCTCTCGTCGTATTCGCGCTGCAGGATATCCTCGATGGCGTAGGCCAGGTGCATGTGCCTGCCGAGCGGAAACTCCAGTTGAGCGGTAACCGCTTCCAGCGCCGCAATGCGCTCGTCGCCACTGGCCAGGGGCCGTGCATAGCCCATGATCCTGACCTTGCCGCGAGAGCGCCGCAATTCACGCGCGACGATCTCCCCGGCCGTCATGCCCGCCTCTACATCGGCCAGCGATTCCCGGATAAACCGCACCCCCTCCAGCAGGGTACGCGCGCCGTACATCGTGGAATCCGCAGCCAGCGCACCAGCCGCAGCTGCGGCTGTTACGGAACTGCGCGCCGTTCCGGCCAGTGCACCGACCTGGTTGCACCAGATCCGCGGGTCCGGCCAGCTCAGGCAGATGAACGCGGCTTCCAGCCAGTCGGCGAGGCGGCGCTCCGGTAACCGGCCAAGCACGTTCAGCATCATCACCTGGAAATAGGAGTGTTTACCCACCAGTTCGTCCAGCATCGAATAGCCGTGGCAGAACACCCCCTTGCCGGCCAGCCAACCACCTTTGCCGCTGTGGATAGTGTCGCGTTGTTTATCCCACAGCCGGGTATCAGTGCTAGCGGTCTTCGATGACATAGTGCGCATCATCCACATGGGGCATGGCGGTAATCGGCTTGTTGGCCTGCTCCAGACCGTGCGCCAGCAGGCCGGGGGCAGCAAGTAACTGGAACAGGCCGGCACCGTCGCGGGGTCGAAAACCGAGATCAACCAACACTGCAGCAGCCACACCGGCGTTCAACCAGCCTGAGCGGTGGTCAGCGAGCGCCTGCGCAAAACGGCAACCCCAGCGCAATCCGGGACCACTCCCGGGCAACGCCAGCAGCTGGTCTGCAATGCGCTGAGCCATGCTATCGATATCGCCAAAGCGGGCACCAAAACCCGGCGGGGCGCATTGCCCATTGCCACCCTGATCGACAGATTCCTGCTGTAAAAGGTCTGCGGCAACCTGTGCGGGATCGCTGTTGAGATGCCCGCGCAGGAAACGCATCGCCGCTTCCACATCGCCGGCACCGGCATGGCCGCCTCCCATGACGGTCAGGGCAATGGGCAGAATATGCACCGGGTCGGTCTTGCCAATACCGGCATTCATGGCTGCACGGGTAGCAGGATGGCGCGGCCCCGGGTTGATCATGCCGATCATCAGTGCTTTCAGCAGCGCGGCCTGGTCCTCCGTGGGCAGTTCACCGCGGAACAACAGGTATAACACATCGACATAGCTGCGCTCCGCCATCAGGTCCAGCAGGTCGTAGCCATGACAGCGACAGCTTGTGGCAACATAGGGGTTATGGTCAGCGGGCTGCTCTTCCCAGATACGGGTCATGGTGCGTTCAGCAAAGTTTTCCTTACGCCGTTTGACCGGGGCACGTTTCTGCATCAGTAGCCGTCCCCTGTTGCATAACGCAGTTCGGCATAGACGCTGCGCCTGGCACGCGGGTAATCATCGGGGATGGCAGCGGGGCTCGGCTCGCGCACGTCCACATCAAACAGGTTACGCACGGAACCGGCAAGCTGCCAGTGTCGGCCGATGCGCTTGCGGCGCAGCGTCAGATTGACCAGTGTATAGTCGTCGATATCCTTGCGCGTGTCCCCGGCCGCGCGCTTGCGACCTTTCACAGTGTTCAGCCCGACATCCAGCAACCAGTCGGGCTGGAAATGCCAGCGCGCATCAAAAAAGAACTGCTGTTCGGGTGCGTCGGCAATACGGTCACCGGTATCCCGATCTTCCGAATTCTGGTAAGCATAGTTGGCATTCAGCTGTATACCCGGCACAGGCTGCCACTGCGCCTCCAGTTCAAAACCGTGACCTTCCTGGTCTCTCGAGTTGCGTGCCGTATTGCCGGTTGCCGGTGCGGCGTCAGGAACAAACTCGATAAGATCGTCTATCTCATAGTAGAACAGGCTGAGGCCCGTCCGGATATTGAAGCCGGGGCGATAATCGAAAGCCAGTTCCACGGTATCTATCGTCTCCGGATCAAGATCCGGGTTACCCTGGATAACCGGGTTATTGATAGAGAACTCCTCGCCAAACGACGGTGCACGGAAAGCCCGGCCGTACATGAATTTGGTCGTGAGGTTACGCGCTGTCGCCCACACCAGTGCCAGGCGCGGGTTAACGGTGCTGCCGAAGTCCGAGTAATGGTCATAGCGTACACCCGCAGTCAGCTCCCAGTCGCTGGCGAGTGCCCACTCATCCTGCACAGACAGGAACCAGACCTTACGGCTCTCGTCTTCCATGAAGATATAGGGCGTGCCGCTGACATCCGTCAGTGTGCCATCGATGGGTGATATGCTGCCGTCGATCACACCCGGACCGAAGTTCTTGCTTTCATCGGGACGCGCCTGCTGGTACTTGTAGCCTGCCGAGAAACGCATGTTGTGCCGTTGCAGGCCTTTGTAGAGGGCCGTGGTTTCCATTGCATAGGTGGTTTCGGTACCACCCGGCCGGCCGAGCAAGCCGTCCGGAAAAGATACAATACCGGCCGGATTCATGAAGTTGACATTGCCATCGGAACCGATGGGCAACACCGTCCCGGCCGGGAACAGGTTGAAACGCGCATCTTCATCGAGGTACGTGTAATTCAGTCGCAGGCCGAGATCCCAGTCCCGCACCAGCTCTGTATTGCGGTAACGCAGGTCCAGCAGGTACTGGCTGACATCCTGCCCGCCACCGGGGTCCAGTGCCTGGGCTGCGCCCGGGCCGAGTCCGGCATCGTCCTGGATCCAGGCCCAGGCACCAAGGTTCCAGTTACCGCGTGCAATATCCAGCCGCGTATTCAGGATATCGTAACGGGTATCCAGCGCAGCAGGGGCGCGTGATGCGCTGGTGCCGAAATTGTTATCCAGAGTGGTTTGCAGGTCGCTGCCCACCTTGTTACTGCGGTCGCCATCGCTGCGCATGTATTCCATGTTAAAGGCGACATCCCAGCCAGCCAGTTCGCTGCCATATTGCAACCAGGCATCACGGCTGTCGAAAGAACCGGTGCGCAGACCGAGTCGGGTACCACCGATCTCCCCCGCTTTCTTCGGGATGATATTGATCACGCCGGCAAAGGCATCCGCACCATAGACCGCCGAGCCGGGGCCGCGGATCACCTCCACGCGCGATATACCGGCTACCGGCAGGCGCAGTGTGGGCGCGCGGCCGCCGGTAAACAGCTCAGTCATGGGCACACCGTCCATTAACATCAACACCTGCGGGTTCTGACCGGTGTGGATGCCGCGAATGGAAAATATGTCGTTCAAACGATTGGATGAGCTGGACACGTGCAGGCCGGGCACACTCTCCAGCGCCTCGCCCAGCACGGTGGCGCCCATGGCCTCGATATCCTCTGCGGTGATGACACTGGCAACCGAGGGTGCAAGATGTACCGGTTTTCTGGAACCGGTAGCTATGCTGACACTTTCCTCATCACCATAGAGCAGCATCAAGTCTTCTTCCGGGGCGCTACCCTCGCGCGCAGCGGCCAGTGCTGACATCAATAACAGAAGAAACCCCGTCAACCTGGTGATGGCGTTGATACTCCCGGAGCTGTTACTGCACCAGCACAAACGGGATCAGGCCTGCCCGTCCGCCGCTTCGTCAAGCACTTTCATCCTGGCCTGCATGGGCGGCACTTCTTCAGGATCGATATAGACATCGAGCAGTGTCGGCACACGTGCATTGCAAATGGCATCGATATCCAGCGCCGCAAAGTCTTCAGGCGCGCGGATAGTCCAGGCCTGGGCTCCCATGGCGCGCGCCACGGCCGCAAAGTCCACCGGCGGCAACTCGAAGCCAACAGGTTCAGCGCCACCAAGGCGCTGGCCGTGCTTGACCATGCCCAGCGCCTGATCATTCAGGATAATAAAAACCACCGGCAGTTGCTGTTGCACCGCAACCGTCAATTCCTGGCCGCTCATCAGGAAACTGCCGTCACCGGTAATGCATACCACCGGCACACTGCGGTTCCCCAGTGCGGTACCGAGAGCTGCGCCGATGGCCCAGCTCATGGCGCCAAAACCCATACCGATGCGAAAACACCCGCTGCTCTTCGGATGCAGGTAGTGCGTACTCCACGCCCAGCAGTTTCCGGCATCTGACAGGAAGCGGGTTTGCTCGGGAAAGCGCCGGCCGAGATCAAACATCAGACGCTGCGGTTTCAGCGGAATATCATTCGACAGGCATTTGTCCGCCTCGTTCAGCGCCACCTTGCGCGGGGTACCGAATGTCATGCGTTTGTTGGAAACCGTCCAGCCGGAGAGCGCCTGCAACGTCGCCTTGCGTGCGCGTGAATACTGGCCACCGCTGAAACAGCTCTGTTGCTGGTGGTCGACGCTGGTGAACACCTGTACCAGGTCTGAAAAAATTACGCGCAGGTGACCGTAAATATGCAGCTGTGCCATCGGTGAGTGCACAAAATTATCCAGCGTGGCATCGATGTGAATGAGCTTTTTGTTAAGCAGTGCGGCTTCATCCCAGCCGTTGGTGGACAACTCGTCCAGACTGGTGCCTACCACCAGCACCAGCTCCACCTCATCGTCGAGCAGGGTGTCGCGCGCGCTGGAGTGGCCGGCAAAGCCGAATACGCCGCGGTACAGGTGATGATAGGGGTTCATGCCGCCCTTGCCTGCCGGTGTGGTAACAATAGCGGCGCCAATCAACTCGGCAAACTGTACGATGTTTTCAATACAACCACGGCAGTCATTGCCCAGCACCAGCACGATCCGGCGTGCCTTTACCAGCACCTGGCAAAGTGCATCGAAGCTGTGAGTATCCGCCACTTCGGGCTGGCGGAACAGGGTCGCGATATCAAAAGCACCCGACCCCGCCGCTACCGGTGCACGCTGAACATCCATAGGGATACTGATATGCGCTGGTCCGGCAGGCTTCTGACAGGCCGACACCATCGCCTTGATCAGTTTTCTTTCCAGCTGCTGTGGATGCGACACCAGGCTGCTGTAACGGGTGCAGTGGGCAAACATGCCGACAGTATCGACCGCGTCGCCGGACGATTCCTGCAGTGCCCCGCTGCCAAACCCCGGCAAGGCGGTCTGCGCAGTAATCACCAGCAGCGGAGTGTGATCGGCATAGGCCGAGGCAACCCCTGTAATCAGGTTAGTGGTACCCGGGCCGGTAGTTGCACAACAGACGCCGAGCTTGCCTGTCTCGCGCGCATAACCATCGGCCATGAAAGCAGCGCCGGACTCGTGGCGCGCCACGATCACCTGTAAACCGGGCGCATTGCGCCGGGTCTTGCGCGACAGCAGGCGGGGTGATGCCAGCGGTGCCCTGCGCCCCGGGTCATTGCGCGCCTTGCGTGCCAGTGCATTGAAAAAGGGCTCAATGGCGCCACCGGGGACACCGAATATATACTCCACACCGATCTGTTCCAGGTAGTCCACAATCAGATCGGCACAGGTGCGCTCCGAATCACCGGCGGCATCGGTTACGGGATCAAATTCCTGTAAGTTCGAAGCCATCTCAGACCACCGCCACCGCTCGAGGAAGCCCGATAGCTTCAAGTAATTTGTCATCCGGCACCGGTTTGGCCAGGCACACCTCGGCGCCGGCAGCAAGGATACGCTGCACATTCTCCGGCGTGTAATAGCCGGTCATTGCAATAATGCGTACTGCCTGTGTAGAGGGGTCCTGCTGCATGCGCTGGCAGACCTCAAAACCGTCAAGACCCGGCATCATGAGATCGAGCAACAGGATATGGGGCTGGAAGGTCTGCACCTTGATCCCGGCATCGAAGCCATTGTGGGACACTTCGGTACTGATTTCCGTCGCCTGGCTGTCGAGCAGCTCCACCAGGTAACCGGCCAGCTGCCGGTCGTCATCGACGATCAGGATGCGCAGGGCATCGCCCTCGGGTGGCTGTAGACTGATTCCACGCTCGCGCGCAAAGCGCTCGACATCGTGACGCAGGAAGCGCCGGTGTCCGCCTGGGGTGGTCAGAGCGTGCAGGCCGCCTTTCTGCGCCCACTGCCGTACCGTAACCGGCGACACCATCAGCAGCCGGGCAACATCATTGGGCGTCAGCCAGGATTTCTCTTTTTTTCCGCTACTTATGGCCGCCATCCCGTACATCCCCCTGCCTATGGCCTAGACTTATGGGTGGTAGCTTAGCACCAGAATATATCGATTTCTACGTTTTAATCGATTATATTGATTTATAACATCTTCACGGTCTATATCTTATATATATCTATACCCCATACAGAACCGTGATCCCGTCGACAGAGTGAAGCAGGACCTCGCGCCCTCAATGATTCCGGCAGTGGCGCGACCAACCGCGGCCGGTACTCAAACCTGCTGTTACACATTCTTGCTGACGGGCAACTCTGCCGGCAGAAAGGCTTTCCACTGCACCGGAAACAGGCCGGTGTACTGCGGGTGTCGCACGCAGGCATGGATACCGTCCTCGCCCGTGCACCAACCGCCGCCCCTCCTGGACAGCAGGATGTAACTCGTTTCGGTGCAGGACCAGGTCACGTAATGCGCCGGCTCGGAGGGTTTACCGAAGACTTCCACCAGCTGGCGCCGCACAGGGCGGACGACAGCATAGTGCAGTTAATGCAACCGCGCGTACTGGCCGCCAGCCGGAACACAGACGTGTGTCATATTGCGCGTCTGTTTGTCGAACAGCATGTCGGGGCGATGCCGATGTGACGGACGGGTAATTGACCGGCATTATCACGCGCAGCGATATATTAAACGCGGTAATGCGCCATTTCGTACTGGAACTCCGGGCCTGACATAACACCCGTTTTCGTCCGTTGTATACTGATCGTCGTCATCGGGAATGGCTTTGCTTCCCTGGCTGTGGCGCAGGAACATACGCTTTGTAGACGACCAGATTACCGATATCCAGCATGTGGCTGCACATGTCCAGCGATGGAAAACCACCGTTCCGGAACATTTTCCGCGCCATTCGAAGCAGCTCGTTACCGTAAAAAACACGCTTGAACGGCGCGACCTGTTTTATTTGCGCTATCTAATAAGACCCTCTGCCCGGGCAGGCGCCGACTACGAAGCCGTTTCACAATTGCCGTCATCGATCACCGCACTGCCCCCAAACTGCTCCTTTAACTGTTTGATCAGCGGACAGGGCATACCCTTTACCCCCTTCAGACTGACACGTTTCAGCTCACCAAAATTCAGCATAATCCCGATACTGTCCAGCGGGTTTTCATCAAGGGTAATGCGCGCCAGGTCCGTTAACCCGCCCAGCGGCTCAAGCGAGCTGACCTGGTTGTACGACAGATCAAGCTCGATCAGCTCGGACAGTTGCCCCAGGGCCTCGATATCGGCAATCCGGTTGCCGGCAAGGTACAGGTTTTCAAGTTTTGCCAGTGTCTCCAGTCCGTCCAGGCTGGCCAGCCGGTTGTCACTCAGGTCCAGTTCCCTCAAGTCGGCCAGGGTCCCGAGCGGATGAATGTCGGAAATGGTGTTATGACTCAGGTCCAGCACCTGCAGTGAATGTGCATCACCGAGCAATGAGATATCTGTCAGCCCGTTATGTGCAAGCGACAGAAACCTGAGAGCGGGAAACTGCCCGACCCAGGCAACATTCCGGATCCGGTTATGATCGAGGTTCAGGTGGGTGACCGACAGGTAAGCAGCACCTTCCGGTATATCACTGACCCGGTTATAACCAAGATCGAGTCGCGCCAGCCTCTTGAGTCCGTCGACCGGGCGGGTATCTGCAATGGCATTGTGCGCCAGGTCGAGTTCCTTGAGATTGACCAGGTGTTCGATACCGGACAGGTCAGTGATCTGCCTGCCTTGTGCATTGACACATTGCAGGTGATCGACGTGACCGGCATCGGTCCAGCCGTTTTTCCGGGCTGTCTCGCGCACACAGGCTTTCAGTGCTGCGTCCGCAAAAGACAACTCATCGATAGCGGTATAGACGTTGGAGGATTCGCTGCAGCCGCCCAGCAGCAACGCCGTCAGGGTCAGGACAAATGTGATAGCGCGCATATCGAAATCTTCACACACATTAACGGCAGATACAGGTCAGGGTGCTCATATTAGCCTGAACCGGCCTCGAGCGCAGCATCCGGACCGGTGACATTGTTGACAGCCGCCTTCAGTCTGATTTGTTTTATACTGCAGGCAAGTAAACCTGTGATGTCTATTCCTCCCGGACTGAAAACAAATGAATCCTGAACCCGATACAAACACGCTTGCCCTGGACCGCACAGTACTCGCCAACGAGCGAACCTACGCGGCATGGATA
>DRNU01000184.1 GCA_011374975.1 Gammaproteobacteria bacterium
ACCGGCCAGGGTTATATCGGTAGCGGTGTCAAGATCGAGAGTATCGCGCGCATGTTCGACCAGTTCACGGTTGATCGTTTACGCGAAACCAGTAGCTCCACGTCACAGTATGAAACCCTGTTTCGTTTTTCCGAACGTGTAACCAACCTGCTGGGCGACACTGATGCCGGCCTGGGTGCAGGGCTCGAGAGTTTCTTCAATGCGGTACAGACAGTCGCCGATGATCCTGCCTCCATACCGGCACGCCAGTTGCTGCTGTCGGAATCCGACTCACTGGTGGCGCGCCTGCAGAACCTGGACAGCCAGCTCGATTCCATGCGTCGAGAGATCAACGGCAATCTTGAAAATGCCGTGACAGAAATCAACGGCCTCAGTGCCGCGATAGCCGATGCCAACCGCAGTATTGTCGAGGCCACCAGCCAGGGCAGCGGCGCGGTGCCGAACGACCTGCTGGACAAGCGCGATGGCATGATCAACCAGCTGTCAGAACTGATTTCAGTCCGCACGGTGGAGCAGGAGGACGGCGCAGTGAATGTGTTCGTCGGCAGTGGCCAGGCTCTGGTCACGCGTTTCCTGGATTCACCCTTGCAGACAGTACGTAACGAGTTCGATGCCAACCGGTCCGAGATCGCCATTGTCAATGGCAGCGCCTCGGCCGTGATTACCGACAATCTCAACGGCGGCAAACTCGGGGCGCTGCTGGATTTCCGTGACCAGGTACTGGACCCGGCGCAGAATTCGCTGGGGCGTATTGCCGTCACCCTGGGTACGGCCTTCAATGCCCAGCATACGGCGGGTATGGACCTCGATGGCGCGGCCGGGGGGAACTATTTCTCCATCACCACGCCGCTGGTGGCGAACAGCACCAACAACACGGGTACGGCGACGGTCAGCGCGGCTTACGACGGCGCCAATATCGATAACCTGACCACGGAAGACTATACGCTGGCCTTCGATGGCGCGGTCTGGTCGGCGACGCGTATCAGCGATGCCCAGGTCGTGACCATGACGGGCAGCGGTACAGCGGTTGATCCCTTCCTGTTCGACGGGCTCAGTGTCGAGGTTACCGCGGGTGCGGCAGCCGGTGACCGTTTCCAGCTCCGTCCCACGCGCAGCGGTGCGTCCGGGATGGGTGTGTTGCTCAGCAACGCGCGTGAAATCGCCGCCGCAGCGCCGGCCGGCAGTGCGGCGCCGGGGGATAACAGTAATGCCCTGTTGCTGGCCGGCCTGCAGACCTCGCAGACGATGGAAAACGGCACTACCAGTTTCCAGGGCGCCTACGGGCAGCTGATCAGCCAGCTGGGAACGCAGACCCGCAGTGCGGAAATCTCCGCCGAGGCACAGGGGGCATTACTGGCACAGGCGCAGGAGTCGCGCGATGCCCTGTCCGGGGTTAACCTCGACGAGGAAGCGGCTGACCTGATCCGTTTCCAGCAGGCCTACCAGGCCATTGCACAGGTTATTTCAGTGGCTGACACCACCTTCCAGACCCTGTTGAGCGCAGTGGGGAGATAAGTATGCGTATCGGTACCTTGCAAATGTTCCGCCAGGGTGTGAATGCCATGCTTGAACAGCAGACGAATTTGTATAAAACACAAAATCAGCTGTCGACAGGCAAACGTATCAACAGTCCCAGCGACGATCCGACCGGTGCGGCACAGCTGGTCGGCCTGTCCGAGTCGTCCCGGATCACGGAGCAGTACCAGAGCAATATTCTCGCCGCACGTACCCGGCTGGAGCTGGAAGACGCTGCGCTGGGCTCGGTCGGGGATACTTTGCAGCGCGTCAGGGAACTGACCGTGGCCGCGCTCAACGATACCAATGGCGTGACGGAGCGAACGGCAATTGCCTCCGAAGTCCGTCAACTGGCCCAGGAAGTGCTGGGACTGGCCAACCGCAAGGACGGCAACGGACAGTTCATGTTCGCCGGTTACCAGGTGCTCACGCAGC
>DRNU01000185.1 GCA_011374975.1 Gammaproteobacteria bacterium
AGCGCGCCTGCGCCTGCGCCGCCGCCAGTGACACCGCCAGCAGCGCATTGGCGCCCAGCCGACCCTTGTTGTCACTGCCATCCAGCTCGATCATCTTTGTGTCCAGGCCCGCCTGGTCGGCCGCGTCCATCCCCGTCACGGCATCACGAATCTCGCCATTCACATTGGCAACCGCTTTCAACACACCCTTGCCAAGATAGCGGGATGCATCACCATCGCGCAGTTCCACCGCCTCACGGCTGCCGGTAGAGGCACCGGACGGCACCGCCGCACGGCCGATAGAACCATCCTCCAGCACCACATCGGCCTCGACGGTAGGGTTGCCGCGCGAGTCCAGGATCTCCCTGCCGCGGACATCGGTAATATTTGACATTTCTACTCCAGATTCAAAAAGTTAAGCTGTTTATCTAATTTAAATTCTATATTCAGATCGCACCTGTATTCCGGCCAGCGCCGGAATGACGGTCATACACACAGTAGCGCCTTGCCCCGGTGATTCGCGACGGGCGCCTTGCGCAAGCCTGCGCCTGAAGCCCGGCGTGAATCACCGGGGCAAGGCGCGGCAACGAAGCCACCCGCCAAAATATTAACCTGCGCTATCGCGGGCAGAAGCCCGCTCCCACACAATTCACCCAACACATACCCGAGCTCGTACCGAGCGGGCCCACAGCCTGATCTCAAGCCTTACAGCAGCTCCGTCTCGGCAAACGGCTGCGATTTTACCGTGTCGTCCAGTATCTTCAATGTCGACAGCAGCGACTTCATCTGATCCAGCGGCCAGGCATTCGGCCCGTCGCTGAGCGCTTTGGAAGGATCCGGGTGCGTTTCCATGAACACGCCCGAGACACCGGCCGCCATCGCCGCACGCGCCAGCACCGGCACAAACTCACGCTGGCCGCCGGAAACATTGCCCTGCCCGCCAGGCAGCTGCACCGAGTGCGTGGCATCGAACACCACCGGCGCACCGGTATTGCGCATCACCGCCAGCGCGCGCATATCCGACACCAGGTTGTTATAGCCGAACGACACGCCACGCTCGCACACCATGATCTGCTCGTTGCCGACGGCACGCGCCTTGTCGACCACGTTCTTCATATCCCAGGGTGCCAGGAACTGCCCCTTCTTGATATTCACCGGCTTGCCGGTACGCGCCACGTTCTGAATAAAATTGGTCTGGCGGCACAGAAAGGCCGGCGTCTGCAGGACATCCACCACACTGGCGACTTCATCCAGCGGCGTATCCTCGTGCACGTCGGTCAATACCGGCACACCGATCTCGTCCTTGACCTTTTGCAGAATGCGCAGCCCTGCCTCGATGCCGGGCCCGCGGAAACTGTCCGCCGACGAGCGGTTGGCCTTGTCAAAGGACGACTTGTAGATAAAGGGGATACCCAGCTCGGCAGTGATCTGCTTCAAGGTACCTGCCGTGGACAGCGCCAGTTCCTCGCTCTCGATGACACAGGGGCCGGCAATCAGAAAAAAGGGGGCGTTCAGCCCCACTTCGAATCCACATAAATTCATGATAAAAAATCCCGGGTTAGAAATTCAGACAGACTCAGCCGTCGGCCTGGGCCAGGCTCGGCTGCGTTGCTTCGGACCTGGCCTCATGGTGCCGGTTCGCCGCCTCGATAAAACTGGTGAACAGCGGGTGCCCGTCGCGCGGTGTCGAGGTGAACTCAGGATGGAACTGGCAGGCCAGGAACCAGGGGTGGTCAGGAATCTCCACCATCTCGACCAGGCTGTCATCCAGCGATGTGCCGGAAATAACCAGGCCGGCCTGTTCCAGTGTCTCGCGGTAGTGGTTGTTGAACTCGTAACGGTGCCGGTGGCGTTCCAGTACCTGCTCCTTGCCATACACCCGCTGCGCCAGTGACCCCGGCTTCAGTTTGCAGGCCTGCCCGCCCAGGCGCATGGTACCGCCCAGGTCGCTGTTCTCGTCACGGCGCTCGATGGTTCCGGCCTCGTCCTGCCACTCGGTGATCAGACCGATGACCGGGTGCGGGGTCTCGGGCAGGAACTCGGTGCTCTGCGCCCCCTCCAGGCCGGCGACATTGCGCGCGAACTCGATCACGGCGACCTGCATGCCGAGGCAGATGCCGAGGTAAGGGATACCGTGCTCGCGCGCGTAGCGCACGGCCATGATCTTGCCTTCCACGCCACGTTCACCAAAACCGCCGGGGACCAGCACGGCGTCGGCCTTGTCCAGCACTTCCAGGCCCTTCTGTTCGATAACCTCGGAGTCCACGTACTTGATGCGCACCCGGGTGCGGGTCTGGATACCGGCGTGGATCAGAGCTTCTGACAGCGACTTGTAGGATTCGGTCAGGTTGACGTACTTGCCGACCATGGCGATGGTGACGTCGCGCTCGGGATTGTTCAGGCTGTCGACCACACGCTGCCATTCCGTCAGGTCGGCGGGCGGCACGTCCAGGTGCAGCAGTTCCACGGCGATGTCGTCGAGGTGCTGCAGGTTCAGCAGCATCGGAATCTTGTAAATGCTGTCCACGTCGACGGCCGAAATAACCGCCTTGTCCGGCACATTGGTAAACAGCGCGATCTTGCGCCGCTCGTCCACCGGGATGGTGCGGTCGGCACGGCACAGCAGGATGTCCGGCTGGATACCGATGGAGCGCAGTTCCTTGACCGAGTGCTGGGTGGGCTTGGTCTTGATCTCACCGGAGGCGGCGATATAGGGCACCAGTGTCAGGTGCATGAAAATCGCGTTGCCGTGCCCCAGCTCCACGCCCATCTGGCGTATCGCTTCCAGGAACGGCAGTGATTCGATATCACCCACCGTGCCGC
>DRNU01000186.1 GCA_011374975.1 Gammaproteobacteria bacterium
CCGGCTCGCTGGGCAGCAGCGTGGTTTCATCCATCGCCTGCGCCGCCTCGCGCACGACCAGCGCGGAGCGTCTGGCATCACCATAGGTCTCGGTATCCGCCTTGATCTCTTTCTTCACCAGGGTGCGCAGGCGGGCCTTCGACGACAGCAGTTTCTGCAGGCTGTCGCGTTCCTCGCTGAGCGCCTCCTGCTCGCCGCGGATTTTCATTTCCTCGAGCTTCGCCAGGTGGCGCAGTTTCAGGTCGAGAATAGCGTCCGCCTGTAATTCGCTGAGCTTGAAGCGCTTCATCAGCACCGGCCGCGGCTCGTCCTCGCTGCGGATAATGGCGATCACTTCGTCGATGTTCAGGTAGGCCGCCAGCAGGCCGTCGAGGATGTGCAGGCGCGCCAGCACCTTGTCCAGGCGGTATTGCAGGCGCCGGGTCACGGTGCCGACGCGGAACTCCAGCCATTCCTTCAACAGGCTGCGCAGGTCCTTGACCGCCGGCCGGCCGTCCAGACCGATCATGTTCATATTGACGCGGTAGCTACGTTCCAGGTCGGTGGTGGCGAACAGGTGCGACATCAACGCCTCGGCATCGATGCGGCTGGAGCGCGGGATGATGACCAGGCGGGTGGGATTTTCGTGGTCCGATTCATCGCGCAGGTCGGCCACCATGGGCAGCTTTTTGGCCGCCATCTGGCCGGCAATCTGTTCCAGCACCCGGTTGCCGGACACCTGGTAGGGCAATTCGGTCACCACGATGTCGCCGCTCTCGCGCTCATAGCAGGCGCGGATGCGCACGCTGCCGCTGCCGGTCTGGTAGGCGCGCAGCAGTTCCTCGCGCGGGGTGATGATTTCACCCCCGGTCGGGTAATCCGGCCCCTGGATGTGCTCGCACAGCTCCTCGACAGTGGCTTTGGGATGCTCCAGCAGGTGGATCGCCGCCGCCGAGACTTCGCGCAGGTTGTGCGGCGGGACGTCGGTGGCCATGCCCACCGCGATACCGGTGGCGCCGTTCAGCAGCACCGCGGGCAGGCGTGCCGGCAGCAGGATCGGTTCCTGCAGCGTACCGTCGAAGTTGGCGGTCCAGTCCACCGTGCCTTCGCCCAGTTCCGCCAGCAGCACTTCCGCGAACGGCGTCAGGCGCGCCTCGGTGTAACGCATGGCGGCGAAAGACTTGGGATCGTCCGGCGAACCCCAGTTGCCCTGCCCGTCGACCAGCGGGTAGCGGAACGAGAAACTCTGCGCGATATGCACCATGGCCTCGTAGCAGGCCGAATCGCCGTGCGGGTGGAACTTGCCCAGCACGTCGCCCACGGTGCGCGCCGATTTCTTGAACTTGGCGCGCGCCGACAGGCCCAGTTCGGACATGGCGTAGACGATGCGCCGCTGCACCGGTTTCAGGCCGTCGCCGATATGCGGCAGGGCGCGGTCCAGGATGACGTACATGGAATAGTCCAGGTACGCCTTCTCGGTAAAGGTGTGCAGGGGCAGTTTTTCTATGTTTTCAAGTGTAGTGTCGGTAGCCATGCCGGATCCGTGTGTGTGACAAACGGGGGCTATTGTACCGGTCTGCGCGGAGTGGCGTGAAGTCTGTCCGTTTCATTCGCCGCGGCCGGCGCGCAGGGCCAGCCACTCGGCGGTAATATCGATCATTTCACCGTAGCCCACCAGCGAATGGGCCAGGTCGGAGAGCTTGATGGCGCGGTGTTTTGACTGGCAGCGCACCGAATCGACCATCTTGTCCAGCACCTTCTCGTCCAGCGACTGGGAGAAGGTGGCCAGGATTTTTATGCAGCGCCAGTCGTTGAACCCGGTGAGCTTGGCCAGGAAGGTCTCGCGCAGCGTGTCACTGGGGAAATCCAGCTCGCTGGCGGCATGGATGAAGGTCTCGCCGGTCAGCTCGTCAAGTTCCTTGTACAGGTACATTTCCAGACTGAAGGGGGTGGGTGTTTCACTGGAATTGCGGCTCTGGCGCAACAGGATCTGCACCGCGTCGTACAGCCCGCTGACCACCCGGCGCTCGTTCAGGCAGCGGAAATCGACACCGTCGGCAACTTTGAAATATTCCAGCAGGGGACTGCTCGCATCCGGCACACCCACAAACTGGAGATGCGCGCCACCTTCTGCGTTGCGCGCCAGGAAAAAAGGCACTGTCGGTGTGTTGGCCGCCAGCAGTGCCTCGTAGACACGCGAAGTGGTGGCACCCCAGATATCACCGATATCGACGCCCAGCTTGTGCTGGTTCTTGGTGATCAGTTCGACAAAGAATTCCTTGAGCCCCTCGCGCTTGCCGCCCAGTATGCGTTCCAGCATCAGGATGGTGCCGTCGTCCTCGTCGCGGGTATGCACCACGCGGTAGGGGATATCCATCAGGTTGGTGGTTTTTTTCTGTTGCAGTGACACCAGCCCCACCTTGACGGTAGCGCCCTGCTTCACCACCAGCCGTTGCAGCAGCTGGACGCGCATGCCGCGCGTGGAAATGTCTTTCGACATGCCCGGGATGACCTTGTCGCCGATACGCACTTCCACCCTGGTTTCCGCCAGGTAACGGTCCTCGCGGCGCCGCTCCACGTAACCGAAACGGATCAGTTCGGGACGCATGTCTTCCGCATCGATGGAAAGTTTCTCCTGCACTGCAGCGTCACCCAGCCGGCGGCGTTCACCGCCAACCCACACGGCAAGCTCGCTGTGGCCGGCACCTTTACGCTTTTTCAGCACCTGGAAATCCTGCGTTATGTCGACGACATAACCGACATAGTGCAGTTGTTTGAGCTGCTCGCGCAGTTCACTCATGCCGGTTTCGGACTTGTATTGCAGGCGTTGCGAGACTTCGTCCACTTTCCGGTCGGAAACCGGGAGCGCGGGCACGCAACTGACGTGCACCTTGACGATACTGTGCTCCGACTGCTCCAGGGTGTGCCGCAGCATGGCCTCGAAATCAGCCGGCGCGGCAAACTCAAAATCGGCGGCGGAGTGTATGCGCATGCACTGGTCCTGTTCGCCGCGCTGGCGGTACATGGCCAGCAGAAACGAACCGCCCTGCTCCAGCTGTTGCAGACGGTGCGGCAAACATAACGGTGTGAAATTGTAATTGTCCGCATCGGTGCAGAAAAAACGCGCCAGGTGCGAATTGCCCTCGCTCATGGCAACCGCCTGCACGTGCAGTGCGCCCGCCGCGTCCCTGGCAACGAAGAACGGAACCTGGGTGGCACTCTGCGCATAACAGCGTTCGTAGTACCAACTCAGGATCGACTGGTATTCGTCGTCGACATCCAGCTTGTACTTGTTCCTGTAACGCTCCACCAGCGTTTCCAGCAACGGCGAAAAACCGGCCGGCTTTTCGATATCCGCGCGGCTCAGACACAACACCGTCTCGCCATCGCGTTCCTCGCCGCTCACCACGCGGTAGGGAATATGGGCAATGCTGGCCCGGGGGGATTCGGCTTCGGCCAGTTCGCGCAGACCGACCCAGGACACCATGATGTCCTGCCCGGGTTTGAACGTGGTCAGGCCTTTCATATGCACACGTATACCGCACACCGAAATATCGCGTGTAGTGGCGCGGGTCTTGATATTGCCACGCTCCAGTTCCACCGTGCAGGCATATTGCAAGCGTGGATGGGTACGCCTGCGGAAATAGCCCAGCGGTAACAATTCGGGATTCTCGACAACTTCAGCAGACAGATCTGCGACAGCCGGCACCGCTTCCTGCGAGCCACCGGCACGCTCCAGCGCTGCGGCACGCAGCCGTTCCAGGCGTCGCTGTTCAATTTCCTGGCGGCGCCGCTCGGCTTCCTCACGGGCGGTTTCCTGCGCCTGCAAGGTATGCGAACCGCCCATGATGGCTTCGAAGGTGCCGACGGTATACACGCCGTTATTTTCACGCAGCCCCTGTTCAAACATCTCGAAAGAGACATCGTCCAGGTAGTGGATACGGTCGTTGAAGGCATAGCGGCGGCATTCACCCGCCACCCGGTCACGCATATCGATGGTCTGGAAACAGGGGCGTGTCAGGCGCGACTCTTCCATGCGCCGCAGAAAGCGGCCGGTGTCAGACCCGCCCGCCACGATCTCGATGACCAGTTCCTTGTCAGCGGCACTGGTAGTCGAGCGTTTGAAATGTTTGACGACAATCTCGCCCATAATTCCCGGCTGCGCCACTACAGGCGCGCTCCTGAAACAACCCTTCGCCCGCACCCGGCGGGGCCTGAATTCAGCCACGTCATTCCGGCGCAGGCCGGAAAAACAAGGGTTTCACCAGTTAATTCAATCGGTTGGATTTTTCAGCCCGTTTTCAGGCTGGTCCTGGACTATATATCGGCAAGGTTGCCGTTTTTCTCCAGCCAGCTGCGGCGGTCGGAAGAACGGTTTTTGGCGAGAAGCAGGTCGAGTACCCGGTGGCTGTCGTCACCCGCCTCGATGGTCAGCTGGACCAGGCGCCGGGTGTTCGGGTCGATGGTGGTTTCACGTAATTGCATGGGGTTCATTTCGCCCAGTCCCTTGAAACGCTGCACGTTGACCTTGCCCCGGATGTTTTCCGCGGCAATGCGATCCAGGACACCCTGTTGCTCGGCATCGTCCAGGGCGTAGAACACCTGTTTGCCGACATCGATACGGTACAGCGGCGGCATGGCGACATACACGTGGCCGGCCTCCACCAGGGGCTGGAAATGGCGCAGGAACAGCGCGCACAACAGGGTGGCGATATGCGCGCCGTCGGAATCGGCATCGGCGAGGATGCAGATCTTGCCGTAGCGCAGGTTTTTAAGATCCGGGGAACCCGGTTCCACGCCGATCGCCAGCGCAATATCGTGCACCGCCTGCGAGGCCAGCACTTCGGCCGAATCGACTTCCCAGGTATTCATGATCTTGCCGCGCAGCGGCATGATGGCCTGGTATTCACGGTCGCGCGCCTGTTTGGCGGAACCGCCGGCGGAATCGCCTTCCACCAGGAACAGTTCCGAGCGTTGCAGGTCATTGCTGGCACAGTCGGCCAGCTTGCCGGGCAGCGCCGGACCGCTGGTAACTTTCTTGCGCACCACTTTCTTGCCGGCGCGCTGGCGGCTCTGCGCGTTCTGGATCGCCAGCTGGGCGATCAGTTCACCGGCCTCGGTATGCTGGTTCAGCCACAGGCTGAAGGCGTCCTTCACCACACCGGAAACGAAGGCCGCGCACTCGCGCGAGGACAGGCGCTCCTTGGTCTGGCCGGAAAACTGCGGGTCGATGAGTTTCACCGAGAGGATATAGGCACAGCGCTCCCAGACATCGTCCGGGGTGATCTTGATACCGCGCGGCAACAGGCTGCGGAATTCGCAGAACTCGCGGATCGCCTCGGTCAGCCCCATGCGCAGGCCGTTGACATGGGTACCGCCCTGCGCCGTCGGGATCAGGTTCACGTAACCTTCGGTGACCAGTTCCCCGCCGTCCGGCAACCAGACCAGGGCCCACTCGGCAGCCTCGGCGTTACCCTCGAACTTGCCGGTGAAAGGCTCCTCCGGGATACACGTCACATCGCCCAGCTCGTCGACCAGGTAATCACGCAGGCCGTCGGCATAGTGCCAGTTGCTGGTCTCACCGCTTTTCTCGTCGTGCAGGACGACTTCCAGGCCGGGACACAGCACGGCCTTGGCGCGCAACACGTGCTTGAGGCGTGGTAACGAGATCTTTGCCGAATCGAAAAACTTCGGATCCGGCCAGAAACGCAGCGTGGTGCCGGTATTCTGCTTGCCGACCTTGCCCACTTCGTCCAGCCCGGCAACTTTCTCGCCACCCCTGAACGCCAGGTTGTATTCCTTGCCGCCGCGCCGCAGCCAGACCTCCAGCTGTTTCGACAGGGCATTCACCACCGACACGCCGACACCGTGCAGGCCGCCGGAGAACTGGTAGTTTTTGCCGGAAAACTTGCCGCCGGCGTGCAACCGGGTGAGGATCACCTCCGCACCGGACACCCCTTCCTCGGGGTGGATATCCACCGGCATGCCACGGCCGTTGTCCTTTACCTGCAGCGAACCGTCCTTGAACAGCGTGACCTCGATCTTGCTGGCGTAACCGGCAATGGCCTCATCGACACTGTTGTCGATCACTTCCTGGGCAAGGTGGTTGGGGCGCGTGGTATCGGTATACATTCCGGGGCGCTTGCGCACCGGATCAAGCCCGCTGAGCACTTCAATGGAAGCGGCGTCGTATTTACTGTTCATGTGAGTCGGAAATCTGGGTATCGAACCAGCGCGCTATGCTACCGAAAGCGCGAGCCATGTTCTATCACATCTGGTCTTCCTGGTACTGGAAACGGACGAAATCGTGTTTTTTCAGTTTTTCCAGGATCTGCGCCGTGCTGTCGCCCACCGGCAGGGGACAGAAAAAGACCCGCACCAGCTCGCGCCGGTAGAGGTCGTGGCCGTGGTTACGGATAAACCGCCACTGCGGCTTGCGCACCGGGCGGAACTGCCCGCGACTGCCGTAAGCATAGCGCCGCACCTGCTTGTTCTTGCAACGAATACCCTCGTAGGTCACGTTCTCGACACCATTCGGGGAGCGCAGCACCACGGTGTAACGCACCACCTTGTCCTCGCCCACCGACAGGGAGTTGCCATCGATGAACAGGCTGTAGGGGAAACTCCCCAGGTCAAGCTTCAGCGGGATCAGGTTTTCCTTCTCCGGCCAGGGCGGGATATCGGCATCCAGCTCGTGCCATTCCTCCTTCGGGCTTCCGCGATAGGGCCGCTCATCGTCGTCCTCATCGTGGAAAATGGATGCCGCCTGCGCCGTCAGCGGGCCGGACAGACAGAACAATACGACTACAAACCGCGCGAGTTTCATCAACACTACATCCCTGACTGTTTTATGCAGTGTAACGGCTCGCTCACGCGAGGAACAGGCAGCAGCACCCCTTGCCACCGGTCAGGTGGCCGTCTCGCGACGCGGGTCGAAACTGAAATGCCCGGCCATGCGCCGGTACAGTTCACGGCTCTCGGCATCCTTCGCCGGCGGCGTGACCATGCGCAGCTCGACATACTGGTCACCGGGCGGCTTGCCCGGCAGCCCGCGTCCCTTGAGACGCAATTTCTTGCCGGACTGTGCGCCCGCCGGAATCGTCAACCCCACCGGGCCACCCAGCGTCTTCACCGGCACCTTGGCACCCAGCGCCGCTTCCCAGGGCGCGACCGGCAGGGTTATGTAGATATCGCGGCCTTCGGCGCGGAAAGTCCGGTGCGGTTCGAACTCGACTTCCAGGTACAGGTCGCCCGGCTCGCCACCACCCCGGCCCGGACCGCCCTGCCCGGCCAGGCGAATACGCTGGCCGGCGGCCACCCCGCGCGGAATATTGACGTTCAGACGCCGGCGCTTCAGCACCACGTGCCCTGCCGCGTCCAGCTCCGGCATCTGCAGCTGTACACTGCGCCGGCCACCGCGGTAGGCATCCTCGATCGAGATCATGATCTTGGCATGATGATCCTCACCTTTGGCGCCAAAACCGTGCCGTGCACCCTGCGCCTGCCGGCCTCCGGCAAACGGCCCCGCACCGCCAAACAGCGATTCAAAGAAATCACTGAACCCGGCGGCATGGTCACCACCCCGGAATTCGAAACCGGCATCCCAGTCCGGCGGCGGACTGAAGTCCTGCCCCGCCTTCCAGTCGTTACCGAAGCGGTCATAGGCCGCACGCTTCTCCGGGTCTTTCAGCACTTCATAGGCTTCGCCGATTTCCTTGAAACGGGCCTCGGCATCCGCCTCCTTGCTGACATCCGGATGGTACTTGCGCGCCAGCTTGCGGTAGGCACGCCTGATCTCGTCCTGGCTCGCCCCACGGGCGACGCCCAGCAACTGATAATAGTCCTTGAACTGCATAGAACCTGCCTGCTATATCACATGTCCCGGCCTGCACCACGCCGGGTGCAGGCCGGTTACCTGGTCATCAGCTTTCCACCTGGATCCGCTTGGGCAGTACTTTTTCCTGCTTCGGGATCACGACTTCCAGCACGCCGTTTTTTGACCTGGCGCTGATGGCATCGGCATTCGCGGTATCCGGCAGACTGAAGCGACGGAAGAAACTGCCGCGTACACGTTCCACGCGTTTGTAACCCTCGCGCTCGTCCGTCGTCTCCGACTGGCGCTCGCCCTTGATGGACAGCACGCCGTCTTCCATATTGACTTCAATATCCTTCGGATCGACACCGGGAACGTCTGCATGAATGACAAAGCGGTCATCCTCTTCCTTGATGTCGACAGCGGGCACCCAGTCACTTGTTGCGAGCTGGTCACCGTCATCGCCATAGCGTCCCATACGGGTATTGAACAGGCGATCCACCTCACCGTGCAGCTGGTTCAGCAAACCCCAGGGTTCATAACGTACCATTGACATTTCACACCTCCTGAATTCAATTCACGGGACACCAACCGGCATCCCTCTGGTGAGAAGTAAATGGGAGCCGGGGCAGCGTTTTTCAATGCCCCGGGGTAAAAATATTTTCCTGTGCTCAGGCCTGCAGCCTGACCACCAGCATCCAGGCCAGCACACCCGCCGCAAACACGGAACCCAGCAGGGAAAAAATGGCGTTGCGCCGGTAACGGCTGCTGAGCGACTGTTGCGGTTTGGCGGAAATCAGGAACGGGTACCGGTCGTGGCCGCTGGCGCGCACAATATTCACCGCCGCCTGCGCCGAACGCGCGGCACGGTCCTGCACCACTTCACGCTGTGCGGCCTTGCGCGCCTGCTGCCATTCGTCGGCGTCAATCTGTCCGTCACGGTTTTTATCAAAACGCGCGTTGAGCGTTGCCTGGTCCTGCTTCCAGTCCCGCAACAGCCCGCTGACCTCCGCGCCGACCGACTGATCGGTACTGCGCAGCGTATCGAACCAGCCCAGCACATAGAGACTGCCGGGGTCGATACGTTCCTCGGTATAGCGGTAACGCCGGCCGACCAGCATACCCAACAGGCCTTTGCGCTCTGCGCCGCCCGGCCATCGGGACTTGCCATACCAGACTTTTTTAGTGCCCGGTGTCACTTCCGCCTGGCGCGGATCGACCAGGCAGTCACCGGTCCTGTCGTAGAAGACAAAGGGATCCTCACTGCTGCCGGACTCCACCTTCGTCCAGTTCGAACCACCGCGGCTGCTGTGCTGCTCTTTTTCAATTTTGAAGCGGTACCAGACACAGGGGATTTTAGTCAGCGGCGCAATCACCTGCCGCTCCGGTAACGAACGCCCCCTGCCTTCCAGCTCCACGTAGCCCTGCGCAGCAGAGCGCACACGCGCCGTCGGCGTGTCCTCGATAACCCGCGCACGATGAAAATTACGCCAGATGAGATAAAACAGGTAGCCCAGCGCCGCCGTCACCAGCAGCACAAACATCGCGTACTTCAGTGTCGACATGACCTGCACATCTTGGGCAAAGCCGGAAAGCATCGCCGCAACCTTCAGCCGGTAGCAAACAGGTTCTTGACACTGACGTCCGCGATTTCCTCTTCACTGAACTCAAGCAGCTCAAAGGGTTTAAATCCAAACTTGTTGGCAACAATGACATCGGGAAACTGCTCGATGCGCACATTGTTCAGGTTCACACTTTCGTTATAGTACTCGCGCCGGTCAGCAATACTGTTTTCCATCGCCGTAATACGATCCTGCAAATGCTGGAAAGTCGTATTCGCCTTCAGGTCCGGGTAAGCCTCGGCCAGTGCAAACAAACTGCCCAGGCCAAGCCGCAGCTGAGTCTCAGCAGCACCCAGTGCCGGCATATCACTGCCCTCGCGCGCCTGTGCCACCCGCGAACGCGCCTGCATGACCTTCTCCAGCGTCTCCTGCTCATAGCCCATATACTGCTTGCACACCTCGACCAGCTTGGGCAGCTCGTCGTGACGCTGCTTCAGCAGCACATCAATATTGGACCAGGCCTTGGAAACATTATGCTTGAGCGCCACCAGCCGGTTATAGATCTGGATGACATAAACCACCAGAACGACCAGCAGCAAACCGATAACAGCCCAGAAAATCGTACCCGCTTCCATGAAGATTTCTCCCGTTGACTGGGATACGTTAACGGCTAACTACCGACAAGACTTGAATAATCTCACTAAAAAAGCTGCCACCTCAAACAAAGAAACCCGCCCCAGACCGACCAGTTTTTTGCGCCGGGCCGGGGGCGCCTTTCCAGCGCCTTGCGCCCCGCGCCTGAAGCAGGAAAGGCGCCCCCGGCCCGGCGCAAAAAGGCCCAACAGAGAACCCGACCTCAACATTGGATTCCGGCATACGTCAGAATAACGGATAAATCAGGTGTTTAGTTACAACGGCTTGTTTAATCGAAGTCGGCGACCAGCGCGTCACGGATATTGGCCGGTAACGGTTCCAGCTGCTGGGTATAGTTGCTGTGACTGATACCGGCGCCCAGCGCCGCGCCACCGCGGGCGGCCTGCACCATCTCCGGCGTCAGCTCGAAACGCATAAAATGCACCGATGACGTCTTGTCCTCGTTTTCGCGCTCCAGATCCTCGTCAGCGATCGCAAACACCGGGTCGAAACCGTCCACCCGCACCCAGGTATCATTCTCAATGCCCTTCAGATCGGCCAGCACCCGGCGACGCTCCTCTTCATCCGGCACCTCGATCATCAACGTGGCTTTCAGATTATTACCGTCCGGGATCAGCGGATTATAGGCGTCGAGTTCCTCCTGGATGCCCTCGGCCTCGAAAATACGCTCGGCACGCAGCATCTCCTGCACCTGGTAGTGCATGGTCAGGCGGTCTTCAAAATACAGCGCCACAATCGGCCCCAGCGGCACCCGCCGGTTCTTCTTGTGCGCCATCACCTGGGCGCGGAATTCCGGCCGTGCTTCGGCGTACTGCTCCAGGCTGAAAAGATCGGAACGTGAGAGTTTTTCCATGCGTATAACTCCGTATCAGATACCGTAGGCCATGCGCAGCAGCTTGAGCGGGTGCTCGGGCTGCTGCCCGCCGTCCAGGCCGTTGGCGATCTGGTGCCCGGCCATCGGGCAATCGCTGCAATAATGATCCGCGGCCGCCTTCTGCACCCGGTTGACGACGGGTTTGCAGATTTTCATGGACACCTCATGAAACTCCTTCTTCACCGCGTAAGTACCATCGTGCCCGGAACAGCGCTCGATGGCATCCACCCGGGTATCCGGCGCCAGTTGCAACATGTCCCGGGTCTTCATACCGATATTCTGCACCCGCAGGTGGCAGGCGACGTGATAGCTGATCGTTCCCAGGCTGTTCCTGAAATCGGTCTTCAGCAAGCCGTGTTTGTGACGGATGGCAAGGTATTCAAACGGGTCGTAAATGGCATCACGCACCTTCGCCACAGCCTGGTCATCCGGAAACATCAGGGGCAGTTCCTGCTTGAACATCAGCACACAGGAAGGCACCGGCGCAACAATGTCCCAGCCCGCATCCACCAGCGCGGCAAGGTGCGGGATATTA
The DNA here is from genome assembly GCA_011374975.1 of Gammaproteobacteria bacterium. Lineage (GTDB taxonomy): Bacteria > Pseudomonadota > Gammaproteobacteria > DSM-19610 > DSM-19610 > Thiogranum. Next base: position 11,418 of record DRNU01000186.1, read on the forward strand.
TATTCCTTCGCCTTCGCCACGGCTTCCAGGTCACCCAGTTCCAGCTTCGGCATACCGCAGCAGCGTTCACTGTCCACCAGCCGCACCGGGATAGCGTTGTGTTCGAAAATGGCAATCAGGTCTTCGCCCAGTTGCGGTTCGTTGTAGTTGCCATAACAGGTGGCGAACAGGGCCGCCCGGCCGTGCGTCGGCCCGGCTGCAGTACCGGCCGCGGCATCGATATTGCGCAGCGCGCCCACGCGCCGGCGCAATGTAGTGCTGTGGTACTCCGGCAGGCGCGCCTGCGGGTGCACTTCGAGCATCTCTTCCAGCACGCGCCGCCCGACCCGGCTTTTGTTGACCGTGTTGACCAGCGCCGACACCACCGGGATACCGGCCAGGGTACCGACGCGGTCGGTGGAGCTGAGGATTTTGTCGCGCGTGCGGGTGCGGCCCTGGCGGTGTTTTACCGCCTTGGCGCGCAGCATGAGATGCGGGAAATCCACGTTCCATTCGTGCGGCGGCACATAGGGGCACTTGGTCATGTAACACATATCGCACAGGTAACAGTGATCGACCACGTCCCAGTAGACACGTTTGTCGACGCTGTCCAGTTCCATGCTGGGTGACTCGTCAACCGCATCGAACAGGGTGGGAAAGGCGTTACAGAGATTGAAGCAACGGCGGCAGCCGTGACAGATATCGAAAACCCGCTCCAGCTCTTTCAGCAGCGCGTCTTCGTCGTAAAATTCGGGGTTTTGCCAGTCCAGCGGATGGCGGATGGGGGCTTCCAGACTGCCTTCACGAGCGGGCATGGCGTTCTCCGTACAACATTGATCGAACCCCGCAGCCCACCCGCCCCGTGCGGAGCGGGAGGACGGGATTCTGTAACCGGCCTAGTCGTCCAGTGCGTCCAGCGCTTTCTGGAAACGGTTGGCGTGGGAACGCTCAGCCTTGGCCAGGGTTTCGAACCAGTCGGCGATTTCATCGAAGTTCTCATCGCGTGCCGACTTGGCCATACCCGGGTACATGTCGGTATATTCATGCGTTTCACCGGCAATGGCGGCTTTCAGGTTATCCGCAGTCGGGCCGATCGGCAGACCGGTCGCCGGATCGCCAACGGCTTCCAGGTACTCCAGGTGGCCGTGCGCGTGGCCGGTTTCGCCTTCTGCGGTGGAACGGAAAACCGCGGCCACATCATTATAGCCCTCGACATCGGCCTTGGCGGCGAAATACAGGTAACGGCGGTTGGCCTGGGATTCACCGGCAAAAGCGGCTTTCAGGTTGTCTTCGGTTTTACTTCCTTTCAGATCCATTAGTTTGACCTCCGGACGGGTGGGTAAAAAGGTTACTGCCCATGTTTTAGACTTGGTCTAAACAAGGCCGGGAAATCTAGCTCAGCGCCCGCGAACTGTCAATCCCCGTCCGCGCCGTTTGACCTGCCCCCGGCCGCACTTGTAACGTACACATAGTACTCCTTCAATGTAACATTGTCGGGATATCAGGTAGCGGAGAGTGGACGTGGTCAAGCGCAGTCAGAAAAAAACCGACTTTGAAACCGCCCTGGCGGAACTCGAAGCACTGGTGGAAAAAATGGAGCAGGGCGAACTGAGCCTTGATGAATCCCTGCAGCAGTTCGAACGCGGCGTGCAACTGACCCGTTCCTGCCAGCAGGCCCTCAAAGATGCCGAGCAGAAAGTCCAGGTCCTGCTGCAGAAAGACGGACAGGAAACGCTTGAGCCTTTCGACAGTGACGCCGGATCATCCTGAACTGAACCAGTTTGCCGGGCAGTGTCAGCAGCGCGTGGAACAGGCGCTGCAGCGCGTCCTGCCGGCGGCCGACACCCTGCCATCGCAGCTGCACCAGGCCATGCGTTACGCAGTGCTGGGCGGTGGCAAGCGCATTCGGCCGCTGCTGGTCTATGCCGTCGGGAAGGCGCTGGCGGCGGATGAACAGGCGCTGGACATTGCCGCCTGCGCGGTGGAGTGCATCCACGCCTACTCACTGGTTCACGATGACCTGCCGGCCATGGACAACGACGACCTGCGGCGTGGCAAACCGGCCTGCCACAAAGCCTGGGGCGAGGCCGGGGCGATCCTGGCCGGTGACGCCCTGCAGGCGCTCGCATTCTACCTGCTGGCGCACGCCCCGATGGGCAAGGTGACGGCCGTACACCGCCTGCAGATGATCGAGCGGCTGGGTGTCGCCGCCGGCTCACGCGGCATGGTCGGCGGCCAGTCCATGGACCTCGCCGCCGTCGGCAGGCAGCTCGATATCGCCGAACTGGAAGACATGCACATCCACAAAACCGGTGCCCTGATCCGGGCTGCGGTACTGCTCGGCACGCTGTGCGCGGAACATGTCCGGGACAGCGAACAACGCGCACTGGACCACTATGGCAAATATATCGGCCTGGCCTTCCAGGTACAGGACGACATCCTCGACGTGACCGGCAGCACCGAGCAACTGGGCAAACAGGCCGGCGCCGACCATGCCCTCAACAAACCCACCTATCCCGCCCTGCTGGGCCTGCAGGGCGCCCGTGAACGCGCCCGCGAACTGCACCAGGCCGCGCTCGACAGCCTCGCCGCTCTGGATCAGCGCGCCGACCCGCTGCGCTGGCTGTCAGAATATATTGTGGGCCGTACCAGCTAGGGAAATACGGCCTGAATGGCGGTTTTAACTTGCCAGCAGCGCCCCAAACGCTGATAATTCGGGGTGTTCTGCTGTACCCGCCCATGACAACCGCTTCCCTACCGCCCCTGCTGGCACACATCGACTCACCGAGTGACCTGCGCGCCCTGGATCCGGCCCAGTTGCGTCAGCTGGCCAATGAATCGCGCCAGTTCCTGATCGAGACCGTCTCCCGAACCGGCGGCCACCTGGCGGCTAACCTGGGCTGCGTAGAGCTGACCATTGCCCTGCACTATATTTTCAACACCCCGGACGACCGGCTGGTGTGGGATGTCGGGCACCAGAGCTACCTGCACAAGATCCTGACCGGGCGCCGGGAAAAAATGGACAGCCTGCGCCTGAAAGACGGCCTGGCCGGGTTCCCGAAGCGTAACGAAAGCCCCTACGACAGTTTCGGCGTGGGCCACTCCAGCACCTCGATCAGCGCCGCGCTGGGCATGGCTGTTGCCGCTGCCGGTGACCATAACCAGCGCCGTGTGGTGGCCGTCATCGGTGACGGGGCCATGACCGCCGGTCAGGCTTTCGAGGCCCTGAACCACGCCGGCACCCTGGACGCCAACCTGCTGGTGGTGCTGAACGATAACGACATGTCCATCTCGCCCAATGTCGGCGGCCTGTCCAACTACCTGGCGCGCATCCTGTCGGGCCCCCTGTATGCCACCATGCGCGAAGGCAGCAAAAAAGTCCTGCAGGGCATGCCCTCGGTGTGGGAGCTGGCGCGCCGCGCCGAAGAACACATGAAAGGCATGGTCGTTCCCGGCACCCTGTTCGAAGAACTCGGCTTCAACTACATCGGCCCCATCGACGGCCACGACATAGACGCTCTGCTCAAGACGCTGGGCAATATCCGCCAGCTGAAAGGCCCGCAGCTGCTGCATGTCGTCACCCGCAAGGGCAAGGGGTTCCTGCCCGCCGAAGAGAACCCCTGCAAGTTCCACGGCGTGGGCAAGTTCGACCCGGAGACCGGCCAGGGCATGGCAAAGCCTGGCAGCGCGAAAACCTACACCGAGGTGTTCAGCGACTGGGTCTGCGACATGGCGCAGCACGACGACAAGCTGCTCGCCATCACCCCCGCCATGCGCGAAGGCTCGGGCCTGGTGGCATTCTCGGAAGCCTTCCCGCAACGGTATTTCGATGTCGGCATTGCCGAGCAACACAGCGTCACACTGGCTGCCGGCATGGCCTGTGACGGCTGGAAGCCGGTGGTTGCCATCTATTCGACCTTCCTGCAGCGCGCCTACGACCAGTTGATCCACGACGTGGCCCTGCAGAACCTGCCGGTGCTGTTTGCCATCGACCGTGGCGGACTGGTGGGTGCCGACGGCCCCACCCACTCCGGCAACTATGACACCAGCTTCCTGCGCTGCATCCCCAACATGACGCTGATGGCACCCGCTGACGAGAACGAGTGCCGGCAGATGCTCAGCACCGGCTTCCACCTGGACGGGCCCGCCGCGGTGCGTTACCCGCGCGGCAGCGGGCCGGGCCGGGCCGTCGACCCCGGGCTGGAGGTATTGCCGGTCGGCAAGGCCGAAATCCGCCGTGAGGGCAAGGATGTCGCGCTGCTGGTGTTCGGCAGCCCGCTGGCGGCAGCGCTGGAGGCCGCCGAACGGCTCAACGCCACGGTGGTCAACATGCGCTTCATCAAGCCCCTGGATATCGACTGCATCCTGGATATGGCCGCGCACCACCGGATGCTGGTCACTGTGGAAGACAACGCCATCGCCGGCGGCGCCGGCAGCGGCGTCGCCGAGGCACTGATACAGCACGGTGTCAGCGTGCCGCTGGCGCTGCTGGGCATCCCGGACCGCTTTATCGAACACGCCAGCCGCGAGCAGCAGCTGGCCGAATGCGGCATCGACGCAGACCATATATACCAGCAGGTTCAGCGGGAATTGGCGCGTACAATTGCAACCCTGCGCGCGGTTGATTAATATTTGACCTTTTCTGTCGGGAATTAATGTGGCCTCCCGCTACACCCTGAAAATTCTTACGGACTTTGCGTCCGCGCATACCCTGCGCGGCTACCCGGGCGCCTGTGCCCGCATGCACGGCCACAACTGGAAAGTGGAAGTGGAAGTCACCGCCCGCGCGCTGGACGAAATCGGCATGGGCGTGGATTTCAAGGTCATCAAACAGGCCACGCGGGATCTTGCCGCACAGCTGGATCATCGCTACCTGAACGACCTGGAACAGTTTGCAGACCTGAACCCGACAGCGGAGAACATCGCCGCCTGGTTCTACCATGCACTCGCGGCGCAACTGAATGACGACCGTATTGCGGTACACGCCGTTACCCTGTGGGAAACCGAACGCGCCTGTGTGCGTTATGCCGAGGATGAATCATGAGTAAACCGGAAACGGCTGGCGCCGTCGACAACAGCATCGCCGATGTGCAAAACAGCGCCGATACCCGTCATATCGCTATCGACAAGGTCGGTATCAAGGACATTCGCCACCCGGTGCGCGTCAAGGACCGCACCGAGGGTGAACAGCACACCATCGCCAACTTCAACATGTACGTGAACCTGCCGCACAACTTCAAGGGCACGCACATGTCACGCTTCGTGGAGATCCTCAACCTGCACGAACGCGAGATCAGCGTCGAATCGTTCCGGGAAATGCTGAGCGAGATGACCGAACGCCTGGAGGCGGAAGCCGGTCATATCGAGATGACTTTCCACTATTTCATCAACAAGACCGCGCCGATCTCCAAGGTGCAGAGCCTGCTGGACTACGAAGTGTCCTTCATCGGCGAAATCCGCGACGGCAACCCGGAAATGAAGATCAAGGTCGTGGTGCCGGTCACCAGCCTGTGCCCCTGCTCCAAGAAAATTTCCGACCGCGGCGCGCACAATCAGCGCTCGCACGTCACCATCACCGCCACCACCAGTGATTTTGTCTGGATCGAGGAACTGATCGAGATGGTGGAAAGCCAGGCCTCCAGCGAGCTGTACGGCCTGCTCAAGCGGCCGGATGAGAAGTTCGTCACCGAACGCGCCTACGACAACCCCAAGTTCGTGGAAGACATGGTGCGCGACATCGCCGCGGTCATGAACCAGGACGACCGTATCAGCGCCTATATAGTAGAGTCGGAAAACTTCGAATCCATCCACAACCATTCCGCCTATGCGCTGATCGAGCGCAACAAGAAGACGGATGCCCTGGTCGACGGCTGACAGGCTGCACTGAGACCGGCATCAACCACTGACCCCGCCTCCCGGCGGGGTTTTTCTTTGCCGACGGACCAGCCCCTCCTGCTCCTGACCCGCCCGGGTCACCCGGACCACTTTTGAACCTCATCACAATAATGGGATTTTTTTACCAAAGTTACTTGACCTTTTCCTATTTTGGGAAAATAATCCCATTATGCATTTGATGCATACCGGTCATAAGTCAGCCCAGTCATACAGGAATCAGGAGATTACCATGGAAATCAAAAAGTTAACTTCACTCGCCACAGCCGTTACTCTCGCTCTTGGTATTACAGCCTGTGGTGGTGGTGGCGGTAGCAGCACGACAGCATCATCGGTCGGCACCTCCAGTGTCGGCGTCATCACCGGCTTCGGCAGCGTTTTTGTCAATGGCGTGGAGTACCAGACGACTGGCACCAGCATCAGCCGCGACGGTTCCCCGGCCAGTGAAAACGACCTCGCCGTCGGCATGGTGGTGGAAGTCATCGGCAACGCCAACGGCGCCAATGGTGTGGCACAGCGCATTATCGCCAATGACGAGATGGAAGGCATCGTACAGGCCAACACTGTCGCGCCGGGCACGACTAACGGCACGCTGACGGTCATGGGCCAGACGGTCAATGTCAACGCCGACCTGATCTTTGAGAGCAAGGTGGCCGGCATCAACAGTGTCGACCAGATCGCTGCCGGCAACATCGTCGAGGTCAACGGCTTCGGTGACGGCAACGGCAATGTCACCGCCACGCGTATCGAGGTCAAGGCCGCCGATCTTGCCAGCTACCTCGCTTCCCATTCAGACGGCATGGAGGTCAAGGGCCGGGTCAGCAACCTGAACAGCACAACCTTCATGCTCGGCAACATGACTGTCGATTACTCCGGCGCAACGCTGGAAGTCAATGGCGGCCTTGCCAACGACCTCTATGTCGAAGTGAAGAGCGTTGAGGGTATCAATGTGGATGGCAACCTGGTCGCCAGCAAGGTCGAACTGGAAAATGAAGGCAAGGCCGGACACCAGGGTGACGAAGACGAGGAATTCGAAATCAGGGGCCTGATCGCCACCGGTTTCGATGGCACCGCATTCATCATCGACGGCACACGCATTATCGTTGACGACGGGACAGAAATGGACGATATGCGCACCTCCGACCTGACGCCCGGAACCGAAGTGGAAGTGGAAGGCCGTTTTGATGCCAACGGTGACCTGCTCGCCGACGAGATCAGCATGGAAACCGAAGCCGACACTGAGATCAGGGGCACCATTGCCTCCGTCAGCAGCAGCGGCGTCAATACCGGCAGCATCACGCTTGTCAGTGGCACTGTGGTACTCATCAACAATGACACTGTCATGCACGACAGCCGGGACAACGGCATGACACCGGTCGATCATTTCAACCTGGGCTTCCTGGATAACGGGGATTACGTGGAAATGCGCGTCTACACAGCAGCCAATGGCGACCTGGTCGCCGTCAAGCTGGAACGTGAGGACGGCAACACCTGAATCACAGGTCATTGCCTGACAGGCAGGAGCGGGCTGTCTGGCCCGCTCCTGCAACAGGGGCTAGCGCACCGCGATGGCCCGACTGGAATACTTCCGGTACAGCCTGACAGCATGCGCAAGATTCAGCAGCAGCAACAGGTTGGAAACCAGCACTGCCGTTGCAGCCGCATAGACCGTCAAACCCTGAAAAAATACCGCCGCAACAAGTAACAGCAGTCCGGCCACATGGAACATCAACTGCACTTGCATGGGCCTGACATTGATCACTTCATGAATATTCGGTGTGTAGTACCGGGTCCCGGGTTTGAGTTTGCCCATGACTGCCGGCATACGAAGATTCAACCAGACCAGGAAAGGCACTATTTTATAGAGCATGCCGTTGATGATGGATACGGCAAACCCCACCAGCAGGAGCAGTCCTGACAGCAGGGCCAGGTCAGCCCCGCCCATCGCCCCGCCAAAATAGCTGTACACATTCGTGCCTGCACCAGGCACCAGGCACAGCATGCCGACCTGCCAGTAGGCGTTGGTAATATCAAAGCGTTTCCTGCGCCGCTTCCCCAGCAGCTGTAGAGTGACAACCGCATAGGCCAGCATCAGACAACCCGCCAGCACCACGGCAGCCAGTTCCAGACCCCGCAGCGGCAGCAAACTGCCCGCTACCAGCAGCAACATCAGCAGATAGGCCAGCCGTTTGTTGAACAGGCCGGGGTAAGGCGGTGTGGTCAGGAACATGGGGATTACCTGTTCGGAAACGCCGACAGCCAGAATCAGTATCCAGCCGATGACACCCCAGGCAGCATGATAATTTGTCAACACGTTATTGATCGGCGCCGTGCCAAAGGCATGGCCCAAGGCCATGTAGCCACCGAGCATGACGGTCACGATCAAACCCAGCGCAGCCAGCTGGACGGCGCGCGCGGTCGTGCTGACCTTTCCTGTCCTGAAAATGGCGACAAGGACACCGGCGCCGAACAGGATCAATACCGGGGCGAGGAGCACGACAGCGGCCGCAAACAACAGCGGGCGCTGCACCAGGAAGGCGAAGACCAGGCACAGTGTGCCCAGCGTCATCAGCAGGTGCACGATCATGGCAGCGCGCGCCGCCTGCGGGAAAACGGCCCCCATCAGCACCGGGAGCATCTGGAACAGGGCCCCCAGCATGGCCATCGCGATATAACCCAGGGTAAAGGCGTGAGCCACCGCCAGGGATCCCGGCAACCAGCGGGACTGCAACAACTGGCCGCCGTCCACAAAAATGAGGCCGGCGGCGAGCATGCCGAAAACAGGGGCTGTCAAAAAGAAGCGTACCGGCGTCCAGAACCCGGGGGCATTCTCCAGCGACAGGGCGCCCAGGTTCACTGGCCGTCTTTCCAGATACTGATCAGGTAAGTGCGATCCTGTTCATTGTATTCAGTCTTATGGCGCCAGCCGCCTTCTTCCAGGATGGGATACAGCAACAGCGGCTCCCGCCAATGGATGACCTCGAGCCGCCCGTCACCCGGCAGTGACTCCAGTGCGCCCAGGATCCGCTCCAGCGGTTCCGGCGCTTCCAGACCCCGAACATCCAGGCTGCGCGTTTTCACTCGCCTGAAGGTGTAAAGCCCGGCACTTTATCGGAAAGCTCCGGCAACACGCCTTGCAGGACCTGGTCCGCCATCGGGTACAGCACCTGTTCCTCCTTGACGTTATGTTGCTGCAGGAACAGGAAAAAGGTTTCCGCCGTGCCCAGCGCTTCGTCCCGGTCCCTGGCCTGCACGGCATCGCCGATGCGTTGCAGTAATTCCCTGAGTTCGACATGCTCGCCGCGCATCACCTGCGTGGGTCCGGCCTGCATCCCGGTGGTTTCCTCGAACAGGGGGAACAGCCCCTCTTCCTCGTTTGAGAAATGCTGCAGGGTATCCCGGCTCAATTCCTTATATAGGGATTCGGCCTGTGGCCAGTCATCGCGGCTGACGGCCTCCTCCATTTTCTCGAATACCCGGTCACAGGCCCGGTGCTGGGTGCTGAAAAATTCACTGATTGCCGCCATAATTGTCCCTTTTCAACTCGGTTTGCCCCGATTCCACTGGTGCGTACAAAAAACGGCCGGCCTGCCCCGCAATGGTCGGGGTTCAGCCGCTGACCCCGCGCAGACTCCGTTCATGGCCGGGGATCGATAAATTTAACTTATGAAATATTTCGGGGTATTTGACTTAAATCAAGGAGGCAATAATAAGTATCTAAGATCATCGCGACAATTGGTCGCATATTAAAAATAGTACCCGCACAACAGATGTTCATTGAAGGAGAGATCCATGGCTGATCCCAGTAATACCCCTGACGACGAAAAAGAACGCATCCCGGCAATGCAGTCACTGCTGGACAACCATTTCCTGTTGCTTTTCATAGGTGTCGCGATGCCCGCAGTGTTCTACATCATCTGGGGCATCATGGAAGTCGTTACCGTTCCCATTGCACAATAATCAACTCCCAGGGAGGAGAACCCAGCCATGACATCTTATTTACCCCCTGCCCAGCGAATCTGGTGGAATGTGCCAGTTGGTCGCCAGGAAATCGTCTGGATCACCATCGCGCTGATCTGGTGCCTGATCCTGTTTTTCATGATGCCGTACTGGCATGTCTACGGGAAACAGAACCTGTCCACCGAGGCCTATAAAACCACGCCGGCCCAGTACGGCCCCAAGGTTCAGGCCATGATCGACAAATACACTGTCCGTACCGAAACCGAGCAGCAGATCCCCGTTGTGGCCCCGCCGGCCGGCAGCGACATCTACATGCTGGCACGGCTGTGGCAATGGTGGCCTATCCTGGAACTGGAAAAAGGCAAAACCTACCGTCTCCATCTCTCCTCTATGGACTGGCAGCACGGTTTTTCCGTGCAACCCGTCAACATCAACATGCAGGTCGTTCCCGGCTATGAAATGGTGTTGAACATCACCCCCGACGTGGCGGGTGAATACGGTGTGGTCTGTAACGAATACTGCGGCATCGGTCACCACACCATGCTCGGCAGAATCTACGTGAAGGAGTGATGAGAAATGTCTAACTTTAGACTCTGCCCCGACACGGGCCTGTTTTTCGATAAAAACGCGGAAAGCCTGATGAAGGTCCACGCGGTTGCCGCGGTCGTCTCGCTGCTGGTGGCCGGCCTGCTGGCCCTTGGCGTCGCGCTGACACGCTGGCCTGCGGTGCACCTGCTGCCCGCCGACCAGTTCTACATGTTCCTGACGGCGCACGGCATCGATGCCCTGCTGTTCTGGATCATTTTCTTTGAAATCGCGATCCTCTATTTCGCGGGATCGACCCTGCTCAGGGTCAGACTGGCAGCGCCCAAATGGGCCTGGCTGGGTTTTGCCCTGATGCTGATCGGCGCAGTCACGACCAATGTGGCCATCTTCCAGGGCAACTCCAGCGTCATGATGACCTCCTATGTACCCATGCAGGCGGCGCCCCATTTTTACCTGGGCCTGATCCTGTTCGCGGTGGGCGCCCTGATCGGCTGCTTCGTGTTTTTCGGCACGCTGGTCATCGCCAAGACCGAGAACACCTATGAGGGCTCTGTCCCCCTGGTGACCTTCGGTGCGATAACCGCCGCGATTATCGCGGTATTCACCATCGCCAGTGGGGCGATCATCCTGGTACCGACCTTCCTCTGGTCGATCGGCTATATCAGCCATATCGACCCGGAAATGTACCGCATCATCTGGTGGGCCATGGGTCACTCCTCCCAGCAGATCAACGTTGCGGCGCATGTATCGGTCTGGTACCTGGTGGCCGGCCTGACCCTGGGTGCACGGCCCATGTCCGAGAAAGTGAGCCGCTTCGCCTTCCTGCTCTATATCTTCTTCCTGCAGCTGGCCAGTGCTCACCACATCCTGGTTGACCCGGGTGTCAGTGCCGAATGGAAGATCTTCAACACCAGTTACGCCATGTACCTGGCGGTTCTGGCCAGCATGATCCACGGCCTGACCGTACCGGGCGCCATGGAAGTGGCCCAGCGTGAGAAGGGCTACACCCACGGCCTGTTCGAATGGCTGCGCAAGGCACCCTGGGGCAACCCGGCGTTCTCATCCACCTTTATCTCGCTGGTTATCTTCGGCTTTATCGGTGGTATCACGGGTGTCGTGATGGGTACGGAACAGATCAACCTGATCATCCACAACACCATCTATGTCCCGGCGCACTTCCACGCCACGGTGGCGGTAGGCACGACCCTGACCTTCATGGGCCTGGCCTTCTTCCTGATCCCGGTACTGTTCCGGCGCCAGATGATCCTCCCCACGCTGGCCAAGTGGCAGCCGTTCCTGTTCGGCGGCAGCATGACCGTGCTGATCCTGTTCATGATGGGTGCGGGCACACTGGGCGTCTCACGCCGCCACTGGGATATGGACTTTGCCGGTGCCGCACTGAGCTTCGAGTACTCGGGCATGGCCTACACCCTGATGGGCATCGCCGGTATCGGCGCTGTGGTCGCGGTGATCTCCGGCGGTGCTTTCCTGCTCATTACCGTGGGTTCGCTGCTGTTCGGCAAGAAGCTGGAGCCGTCGGCCGGTATCCTGCAGAGTTTCCTCGGCGTACCACTGTCCGCGGATACCTACAATGCGAAACCCGAGATACTGCCCATGGCGGCACCGGTTGAAGAGCACGGTTCGGCAGGCTTCGAAGCACCCGGGACCTTTGTCCTGGCCATGGTGCTGCTGGTCTCCTTCATCGTGTACTACTTCATCAACTGGAAGTATCTGGCATCCGTCTGGCCGCTTAGTTAGAACCCCCGGACCAAAGCCCATGCGGGGCGGGGGTGACCACCTCCGCCCCGCTTTTATTTTACGGATACGCGAATATGTCAAGACTCTCAACAGATGCTGCCCTGGACCAGCCATTTGACTGGTCGATGCTGCCCAGGCAACTCTGCAATCTCTTCAAACTCCGTATCGGTGTCGTCATGGCGCTGGTTTCCGTGGTGACACTGGTCGTGACCCCGGGCCCGGCAATTCCCGCCTGGCAGGTGCTGGTACTGGCGCTGACCGTATTACTGGCAGCCAGCAGTGCGGGCGCCTTCAACCAGTACTATGAAACCGACATCGATGCGCGCATGCGTCGCACCAGTGACCGGCCTTTTGTCACCGGTGCCTTTGCACACAACCGCTGGTGGCTGTTGCTGATCGGCGCCATGCTGCTGGTCGGCGTGGGCGCGGCCGGCTGGCTCCTGAACGGCATGGCTGCCCTGTATATCTTCCTGGGCGCCTTCTTCTATGCCATCGTCTACACCGTGTGGCTGAAACGCCGCACCTCGGTAAACATCGTGATCGGCGGTGCCGCGGGCAGCTTTGCCGTGCTCGCCGGCGCAGCCGTGGTCGATCCCGGCCTGGGACCGGTACCCGTTATCCTGGCCATGGTGCTGTTCCTGTGGACACCGCCCCATTTCTGGAGCCTGGCTATCGCCCGGCACAAGGATTACGAAGCGGCCGGCGTCCCCATGCTGCCGGTCAGGGTCGGCAACGCAACTGCCGCCAAGGCGGTACTGGGTAACACACTGCTGCTGGTAGGGATGTCCGTGCTGCCATTTTTCTTCGGCCTCGGCTGGCTCTACCTGGCCGGCGCCCTGCTCGGGGGCGGATATTTCATTTACCGCAGCCTGCTGCTGGTACAGGACGCCTCGCCGAAAAACGGTATGCGCGCCTTTTTCGCCTCGCTGGTTCAGCTGGTCGTTTTGCTGGTGTTTGCCGTGCTCGACGCCCAGCTGATTGGCTGATAACGTAGCACGACATTTTCCGCCTCCGAGGCACCCGGCCATGCGTTATCCGTCAAAATCCCTTGTCCTGCTTGCCGGGTTTTTCTGTGCGGCCTTTTTCCAGACGGCCGGCGCAGAACCCGCACCGGCCGGTGGCAACGCCCAGCTGGATGCCATCAAGGACTTCCAGTACAAGGAAGCGCTGCAGCGCAGCCAGGATGCCATCGGCAACCTGCTCGGCGACTATGCGCTGACCGACGAGAAAGGCCACGCCCTGTCCCTGAGCGACCTGCGCGGCAAGCCGCTGGTGTTGAGCATGATCTACACCAGCTGCTACCAGATCTGTCCCATGACCACCCGCCACCTCGCCAAAGTGGTCGACAAGGCCCGGGACGCACTGGGACACGACAGTTTCAACGTGGCCATACTGGGCTTCGACGCCTATAACGACAGCCCGCAGGCCATGATCCAGTTCGCCAGGAAGCAGAGCATCGACAGCCGCGGCTGGCACCTGCTCAGCGCCAGCCCGGACACCATCAATGCCCTGAGCAAAGAGCTGGGATTCGAATTTTTCGCTTCACCCAACGGCTTCGACCACATCACACAGGCCACGGTGATCGACGCCGAGGGGCGCGTCTACCGGCAAGTGTACGGCGAGGTATTCGATACCCCGTTGCTGGTGGAGCCCCTCAAGGACCTGGTGCTGGGCCAGCCCAGGCCGAACCAGACCCTGCTGTCCGAGCTGATCAACAAGGTACGTTTCTTCTGCACCACTTACGACCCGGCGCGGGATGCCTACCATTTCGACTATTCCCTGTTTATCGGTATGGCTATCGGCGCCTCCATTATTCTCATTGGCATCGTTTTGCTGATACGCGAGGTCAGGCATGGCCGGCGTGCCGCGGGCACTTGAGGCATATCAAGGACGCCCGGTACTGCACTGATTATCCTCGCCTTGCAGGGCGACTGGACAACCTTAATGTGTGAGCAGCCTGTATCGCCACACCTGTGAAACTCGAGAGACTTACACTGTGAGCAAACGCGTTAATCCCATCAAGCGTAGTTACCTTCTGCTTGAGGACTGGTTCAATGTCTCTTTCGGCCCGGACTGGAACCCGCTCTATCACCTGGGAACACTGGCCTTTTTCTTCTTCTGGGTGGTGCTGGTCAGCGGCATCTACCTGTTCATCTTTTTCAACACCAGCATCTCCGGCGCCTATACCTCGGTGGAGTACCTGACCCACGATCAATGGTATGCGGGCGGAATCATGCGCAGCCTGCACCGCTACGCCTCGGATGCCGCCGTCGTCACGATCCTGCTGCATATGTTCCGCGAGTTCTCCCTGGACCGCTACCGTGGCTTCCGCTGGTGGTCCTGGCTGACCGGCGTGCCGACCCTGTGGTTCGTTATCACCCTGGGCATTACCGGCTACTGGCTGGTGTGGGACGAACTGGGGCTGTATGTGGCGGTGCTCTCTTCCCAGCTCATGGACTCGCTGCCGGTGATGTCCGGCTCCATGGCGCGGGATTTCCTGGCGGGACAGCTCACCGACCGGCTGTTTACCCTGATGGGCTTCCTGCACCTGCTGGGACAGCCGATACTGTTGATGTTCGCCCTCTGGATCCACGTCAAGCGGCTCTCCCACGTCGAGGTCAGCGCCCCGCGCGGCCTGGCCGTGGGCAGTTTCATCGCGCTGCTGGTCCTGTCCCTGCTGGCACCGGCAACCAGTCACGGGCCGGCGGACCTCAGCCGGGTACCGGCCGTGCTGAACCTCGACTGGTTCTATCTCAATGTCTATCCCCTGCTCGACAAATGGACCGCGGGGGAAGTCTGGATACTGACAACGAGCGTTACCCTGCTGCTGATGCTCATGCCCTGGCTGCCGCCGAAGAAAACCGGGGCCGCGGCCGAGGTTCACCTCGATAACTGCAATGGCTGCGGCCAGTGCGCCGAGGATTGCCCCTTCGACGCCATCTCGATTCAGGCCCGCACCGATGGGGCGCGCTGGGATCACGAGGTTGTGGTCAATCCCAACCAGTGCGCCGCCTGTGGCATCTGTGTCGGTTCCTGCCATTCCTCCAACCCCTTCCGGCACGCGCAGAAGACGCTTGAAACCGGCATCGACATGCCGCAGTTCCCGATCGACGAGGTACGCACACGTACCGAGACCGCACTGGCCGCGCTCACTGGCGACACCCGGATTATTCTGTTCGGCTGTGACAATGCCATCGATATCGAACAGTTCCAGTCGCAGGACGTCGCCGTGCTGAGCCTGTTCTGTACCGGCATGATCCCGCCGACGCTGGTCGAATATGCACAGAGAAAGGGAGCCGACGGGGTTTTTATCACCGGCTGCCGTACCGGTGACTGCTACTACCGCCTGGGCAATGCCTGGCTGGACCAGCGCTTCGAAGGCAAACGCAAACCGGCTCTCCGGCAACGCGCGAAGCGTGACCGCATCACCATCTACCGCGCCGCCGAGACCGATACCGCCCGGCTGCGCCGCAAGCTTGCTGAATTCCAGCGTGACATAGCGGCGCGGAAACAGGCGGATGTCGATGCCGGGTCAACGACCGACAAGGCGCAGGAGGTCAGTGATGCCTGATTTTCTGCGTTACCCCTTGCAGGTACTGAACTACTCACTGTTCATGCTACTGGTATGGTATTTCTCCGCCGCACCACCGTACGCGCAACTGCAACCGGACCAGGCCGTCATTACTGTGGCATTTGCCCATGCCGGCGAGCGTATAGAAGAATGCCGCAAACTGTCACAGAAAGAACTGGCCAGCCTGCCGCCCAACATGCGCGCGCCCATGGACTGCCCGCGTGAACGCTCGCCCGTCACCGTGCACCTGCTGCTGGACGGCAAGCTGCTGCTTGAGGAAGTTGCCCGTGCACCGGGCCTTTACAGTGACCTGGGTGTCGATATCTACCGCACCGCCAAGGTACCCGCGGGGAAACATACCCTGTCCGTGGAAATGAATGACAATGTGCGCGTGGAAGGCCCCACGTTCTCGCACGAAGAAGAGATAGACCTGAAACCGACTCAGCTGCTGGTGGTCGATTTCAATTCGGATACAGGCAAGTTCGTCATCAAGTGAACGCCTGCGGAGACAGCGTTATTTAATTACCCGGGACACCTTTGTTATCCCCGGCCGCCTGATCAACCCGGGCGCCTTGCGTGGCAACAGCCGGTTCCGGAACCGGTTGCAGGTACTGGATCAGGTTAAAGAGACTCACAGACAGGACGAGTATAATCGCGAAAAATATCACTGAACGGTTGTCAAAACGTTCGCCACGCCTGGCCTCGATCCGGTTGAGAATCCAGTCGGAAACCACGTAAAGAAATATCGCGGCGATCGTGTAATAAAGCATTTCCATTATCGGCACCCAATACCAGGTCAGACTGTTTCCAAAAGGATACCACAATGCCCAAAACAGAAAACAGACGGTGGAACCCGAACCAGTGATCGCAAAAGACATCCACGTTTCTTTCGTGGTCATCACTTTTGTTCTGTTTTTTGTCCGGGGTATCTGGATGATCGTTGATGCGGATATCCTGCAGCGCAAGTGGACCCGGCGGCTGCCCCCGGTGATCGACACCATACTGCTTGCAAGTGCCATCGTCCTGTCTGTCACCATCCACCAGTATCCTTTCGTGCACGCCTGGCTGACAACCAAGGTCGTACTCCTGTTTCTCTATATCGGTCTTGGCATGCTGGCGCTGACCTACGGCAAAACCAAAACCATCCGCATAAGCGCCTGGATTGCAGCCCAGCTCTGTTTCTTCTATATCGCCGCCGTGGCAATCACCAAAAACCCCCTGGTACTGTCGTGAAAAACATTATCCACTCTGCCTGTATCCCCGCCCTGCTCGCCCTGCTCACCGCCTGTGGCAACCCCAACCAGCGCCTGGATGAACATGTCTTCTATGACGGGCCTCAGATCCAGCTGAAAGTTGTGCGTTACTACCGCAATATCCCGTTCAACCAGCTGGGCGAACACGCCGTTGTGATGTGCCGCTCGGAAAACACCGCGGCGTTCCCGGCAGACGAACAGCAGGATGCCGGCTGGCGCATGCTGGGAGCGGGCGATGCCCATGGCAGCAAGACTGCAGAGGAAGCCGCGCTCGAGGTAAAGGATGACTATGAAGTGCTGGACGAGCACATCCTGGTAGCCAAAATGAATGTTTTCAATATCAGCTTCGATGCCTGCGGGCACTTTACCAACTGGGATCCGAGCCGTTTGCCGCAGAGCCTGATCAACCCGCTGAAAAAACCGGACTCCTGTGCGCCCAATGGCCCGGCCGACTGCCGCTACTACGATTTCGAGGGCGAACGTGCACCGCGTTACGAGAATATCCGCGTGACAGGTGACGGCCAGGTCAGCTTTACCGCCAGCACCCCGACCTTCAGGGACGTTGAGTTACTGCGCGTTCAAACCGGAAACAACGGTGGCGTATGGCATGTAGAGACCATTGGCACCGACAAGCGGCAAGTGGATCCTGCCACCCTTCGCGCACTGCCCGTGTCGTTGCTGGAAAGCGGGACGGGTAACAGCAGCCTGGCGGAATGGTTTGAATCCGTGCTGCCCCCCCGCAGTATGGTGGTCTGGCCGGAGACATTGACTGACTGCGGCAAACAGAGCTGCGCTGCGATTCGTTTCAACGACAGCAAGGGGAATGGCGGCACTCTGGAAATCGCCCTGGACACGGCCCCTGAAGGCAAGCCGGGGCCGGCTTCATTTCATTCAGGCAGTTATCGCTCGGGAGAACAGGCCCGGCCTGTCGACTCACTGACGGACTTGCGCAAGATCCTGTCTGACAGCGCGAAATAACTTTCGCCTCAGCTCAGTCCCTTGCCCAGGAAGAACTCCCTGTACTTGTAATCGATCTCGTTGATGTGATGATACAGCCAGTCCCACAGCAGGCTGCTCATTTTCTTCTTGAACTTGATGTTCCGGTTATTGATCTCTGACTGCATCTTCAGCATCTCAGCAGTGAACTTGTCGTGCAGCTTCTTGTGCGCGGCATAGTCCGGGTAGCCGTGCTCGCGCATCAGCGCTTCTTCCTCTGAAAAATGTTTTGCCACGTAGCGCATGATCTTGCTCAACAGCGCATCGATACGGCGCCAGTCCTGGTTAGTAGGTTCCCGGTCTGACAACTCATCCACAATCAGGCTGAACTCCACGGCATAACTTGCCAGGCGCAGGTGCTGTTTATTGATCTCGGCGATACCCACTTCTTTCAGCAGGCAATGCGATGTATCTTTGGAAGCAGAACTCTTGAAACCGAACATGGTGTACCTCCGACACAGATTTCGACCAGGCGCCGGGCCGGACTGCCAGCCGGCACGCCTGCAATTTTCCGCAGGCATAATACTAGCATAACGCCTGCCGGGATTCGCTTCAGCCTGCGGGCAAGGCGCTAACTATGGACATAAGCCCATCCGTCGATCAACTCCGTATGGCCACCGTACAGACGTTGCGGATACATTTGCGTGGGCCAGTACACAAAGACATCGTGGTTCAGCAGGCCGGTCGGGCAATTGATACGCAACTCCCAGCCGGCGCCCTGTACACGCCGACGCCCGTCGGGCGGCCCGAGCAGTGATTCGAAGACATCCACGGGCATACCGTGCAGGCGGTAAGTCTCGGACAGGTCCAGCGCCATACCGATACGGTTCACGGCAGCTTTCCAGCGCTCCGGGTCGAACGCCTCCGGCTCACGGCCTTTCGGCATCCGGTCGATCAGCGCGCTGGAAATTTTCCCCTTCGCATCCAGGTTGAACACCAGGATCGCGTGATCAGGATCACCGTCACTGTATCGACTCTGCCCGGCGTAGGGCTGCCCCTGCCGCGAACCCAGGTCGTACCACACGATCACCCCCTGTTTATGTGTGAGAGACCGGTATTCGTAACTGTTGCAGCCCTGTAACCCTGTCGCTGGAATGCTTTCCAGGTACCGCGGGATAATATCGGCCAGGGCTGCCGGCGGATGTCCGATGGCTGAGGTATACGCGCTTATGGCGAGGATCAGGGGCTCGGCACGTACCGCCGCGGCCTGGAAACGGGTCTTGCGCGCTTCCCAGTCCCGGGCCGCATCACGTTCCGGCAACACCAGGTACGCCACACCGGCGAACACAACGGCCAGTGTGAGCGACACAAACAGCTGGCGCGTCACTTTCATCAGTCAAACTTTTGTGCCAGGAAAAGTGCTTTTATCTTGTCCACCGCCTCTTCATCTGCCGGAAAAAAGGTCGCCACCATGACGAACTTCCCGTTACGGGCCTGGCCGGACAATTTGTCATTTTTCAGGGATTCCTGCAAATTCGCCTCCGCTTTCGCGGCATCCTTGAATCTGAACAGGGAGATAATGCGGGTACTCGCGTACTTGGCTATCGCATACTCCGCAACATAGTCCATATCCTCGTTGAAAGGCGGCCTGATCAGCACTGACCCGTCCACGCCGTTTGCCTTCAGTTCTTCAATAAATGCACTTAATTCAGCAGGCGTTCCCGCCCCCTCCTCCCTGCCACAGCCGGTCAACAGGAGCAGCGTTACGAACAGACTTACCAGGAAATTCTTCATCTTTGTTTATCCTTGCGAAACCTGGCCGGACCAGGATATCCCGTATTTTCGTAAATTGGGCCTGTAAATACAATTCCAGCCCCTTGACTACACCGGGCCGGAGGATTCTCATAGGCGGTACAGCATCTCCGGAGGGACAGGCTCAATGCACAGCACCAACAACTGGCTGATACACGAACACTCGATGTACGAGAGCCTCCTGTCCCGCTGCGCAGAGGCAGCCGAAACCGAGGACTGGAAGACCGTCGATTCGCTGTTCGAGAGAATGGTATCCCACCTGAAACGGCATATGGCCCTGGAAGAGGAGGTACTGTATCCCGCTTATGAAGCCGAGGCGCATGCACCACAGGGACCGACAGGGTCGCTGCGGGAGGAACACGACCAGATTGTCCGTCTTGTCACCGATATGGCACGCATCATAAAAACCCGGGATTCGGATCACGTGACTGAATGCCTGGAGCACCTGGAAAAGCAAATGATAAAACACCATGAAAAGGAAGAGGATATCTTTCTGCCCATGGCAAGCTACATCCTGGAGGCCAAACGCGAAGTGATTTCACGACAACTGGCTGAATTCGATGCAGCGAATGTAACACGCAAGTGGGACATCTGAATACGACAAAATAACGGGGAGGGGGATTCCCCTCCCCGTTACAACAAAGACCTGATCCGGCCTACTGCACCTGATCAGTACACGTCATAAGTCGTGTTATGCATGTTGAACTTTCCGGTCGGTGTCACCAGGCGCTTGTCCTTGATAACCGCCTTCAGTTTGCGGGTCTTGTCGTCCACGATCACGATGGCTGACTCTTCTTCCTTGCCGCTCCACACCGAGAACCAGACCTCGTCACCCGCCCTGTTGTACTCCGGCTGGACAACACGTTTTGGTCCTTTGTCCTTGAGACCTGCCCACTCGCCAATCGGCAACACCTCGAAACCCTTGTCGAGGTTGTTGATGTCATAGACCGCGATACTCTGACTGATCTTTGAATCCGGGTTCAGTGTTGTGTCCACCCACAGGTTACTGGACTTTGGATGTGATTTGACAAACAGGGAGCCGCCGCCCTGACCTTCCAGGGTGCGCACCACCTTCCAGGCGTGCTCCTTGTGATTGACAGGATCGGTGCCTATAAAGGTCACATTGGCATTGCCCAGCGCACTGGTCACCCATACCGGGCCGTACTTCGGGTCTTTCAGGTTGGCGCCACGGCCCGGGTGCGGGATCTCCGTGACATCCACCAGTGCAGTCAGTTCCTGCTTCTTGGAATCGATCACCGCAACCTTGTTGGACTTGTTGGCCGCCGTCATAAAGTAACGGTGCGTTGAGTCCCAGCCGCCATCATGCAGAAAACGGGCCGCGCCAATGGTGGTGACCTTGAGGTTATCGATATCCTCGTAGTTAACCATCAGGACCTTGCCGGTCTCCTTCACATTGACAATAAACTCGGGATGCTCATGCGAACCCACAATGGCCGCCACACGGGGTTCCGGGTGGTACTCCTGGGTATCCACGGTCATGCCACGCGTGGAGACAATCTTCTTCGGCTCCAGCGTTTCGCCATCCATGATGACAAACTGTGGCGGCCAGTAAGCCCCCGCTATCGCGTACTTGTCCTCATAGCCCTTGTACTTGGATGTCTCAACGGAACGCGCCTCGAGCCCGATCTTGATTTCGGCCACATTGGCGGGCTCCTTCATCCACAGGTCAATCAGGTTGATCCTGGCATCGCGACCGATGACGAACAGGTAGCGCCCCGAGGTTGAATAACGCGAGATATGCACCGCATAACCGGTATCGATGATGCTGATAATCTTCTTGCTGTCGCCATCGATCAGCGCGATCTGGCCGGCATCACGCAGTGTCACCGAGAAGATATTCTCGAGATTGTAGTTGTTCATCTTCTTCCGGGGGCGCTTGTCGGGGGCGACCAGCAACTTCCAGGAAGCCTTCATCTCGGCCATGCCGAATTCCGGGGGAACCGGCGGCTCATGCTGAAGGTACTTGGCCATGAGCGTCACTTCATCCGGGGTGAGCGCACCGGTCTTGCCCCAGCTCGGCATGCCGGCCGGAGAGCCGAAGTCGATAAACACTTTCAGGTAATCGGTGCCCCTTCCCAGGGTAATATCCGGCGTCAACGGCTTGCCCGTTGCGCCCTTGCGCAGCACGCCATGACAGCCCGCACAACGCTCAAAGTAAATCTGCTTCGCCTTGGCGAACTCCTGCTCTGTCAGCGGTGGCGCGCCCGGCGTCACTACGTCTTTTGACTTCAGGTGTTCTGGAACAGGGGCCCCCTTGTAGGCCCTTTCTCCCGGGGTCGTCCCCGGGTGTTCGGAATCGCTGGCTGCACGGGCGCCAAGCGCCAGCACCGAGAGCACACCGAAAATTACAACACGAAAAACTGCCACGTTCGACATATCTGGACACCTCCTGATGAGTTATTGGTTACTTATCCCCCAAACTGCAACCTACATATATCCATGTGCGTTGACCTTGATTAAAGTCAAGACTTTTGTTGATACAGGCAGGCGAAGAAGATTATTATTCCTTACCGTGTGCTGTTCCGGATTGTGAAGACTTCATTTGCTCCAGCGCCGCCCTGCTTTTCTCTCTTCTGATGCGTTTTTCCGACAGGGGCGGGCAATGGTGATCATCCCAGTATGTCACCTGGCAATCCAGGCAGTAATGACACTCGTTGGGATTTATCTCCCCGGTCGGCCGGATAGCCTGCACTTCACACTGCCTGGCACAGATCTGACAGGGCCGTCCGCACTCCTTGCGCCGCCGCAGCCAGTCAAAGATACGCAACGGCGCCGGGATCGCCAGTGCCGCCCCGAGCGGGCAGAGATACTTGCAGAAAAACTTGCGGCTGAAGACTGCGATTACAAGCAGCGCAAGGGCGTAAACCAGGTAAACACCTTCACGCCTGAAGTGCATCACAATCACCGTCTTGAACGGTTCCACTTCGGCAGCCTTGGCGGCATAGCCGATGGATTGCAGGGACAGGCCCAGCAGGGCAACAAAGATAACGTATTTCAGCGCGGTCAGCCGTTCATGCACAACATCCGGAAACCGGTATTCCGGGAGCTTCAGGCGCCGCGCGATTTTATGAATCAATTCCTGCAGGGCGCCGAACGGGCACAGCCAGCCGCAATACACGCCGCGCCCCCATAACAGCAGTGTCAGGGCCACAAAGCTCCACAGGATAAATATCAGGGGGTCGACCAGGAAGGCCTGCCAGGTAAACTGGTGAATAACAGAAGAAATAAAGGTCAGCACGTGAATGACCGAGAGCTGCGCCAGCGTATACCAGCCTATGAATAACAGGGTAAACAGAAGATAGCCGTTACGGATAACCTTCAGCAACTTCGGCCTGCGGGTCAGCCAGTCCTGGAACAGCAGGATAAAAACCAGCATCCCGAGCGCGCTGCACAACACAATAACCTGCCAGAAACGCTCACGCCACACCGATGCCCAGAAGGGCTCGCTGGTTTCTCCCAGCCACCAGGCCGGTGCCTGTTTTTTGGGCACCTGCACCGGCGTGACGGGGTGCGGCGTTATCCTGGCCCCTTCAGTCTGCAACGGAATACCCCGTGACTCGGCCACTTTCTTCACCGCCTTCACGATAGTGGCATTCATGACCATTGCCGTAATACTGGCACCGGTAATACCATCGATAACCACATAGCCTTCCCGTTCTGCACCGCCCAGTTTGACGCGGTCCTCCACGGTAATATCCCGGTATTGATAGACGAAGTATTTCAGATTCAGCTCGGACACGCCGGCATCCAGAATGGGCTCCGAATGTTCTGTAATCTCAACACCGGTAATCCAGCCGTCAAGATCGATGCCGACCAGCAGGGTAATGGGTTTCCCGGAGTAGGCCGGAATGGGGGCAATATCCGAAGTGCGCAGCACATAGCCCAGCAGCTGACTGCCGCTGTAGACCGGCGCCGCCAGGGGGTCACCCTCAAATGCCCCGACCCTGTCCGCCTGCGGGAAATATTTTCTGGCCAGGTTTTCGACTGAATCCGCCCGGGCTGTGCCGGTTGGACCCAGCACCAGTAATATCAATATCCATACAGCAAGCCATGCCGATACCAGGCGACGGGCCTGCGTATCAGAACAGCGCGCGAATCTGCCGGAACTGTTCAACAATGGTATCGGGGTCATGTGGCGGGGAGAATGAAGCGAGCAGTTGCCCGTGCGGATCGACCAGGAAAATCGAACTGGTATGGTTGACCAGGTATTCACCGGATGGCGTCTCCGGCTCCAGCATATAACCGGCGCCGAACTGACGGGTCAGGCTGTCTATCGCCTGTTGCGCACCGGTGATGCCCAGGAAAGCCGGGTTGAAATATTTCAGGTAACTCTCCAGGACTTCCGGCGTGTCGCGCCGCGGATCCACGGAAACGAAAACAACCTGTATATTCGACAGCCCCTGCGGATCGGTCTGCAGCTGTTTTACCACGCCGGTCAGTGTCGAGAGTGTTGTCGGACAGATATCCGGGCAATAGGTATAGCCGAAGAAGACGAAACTCCACTTGTTTTTCAGGCGTTCCAGGTTAAAAGGTTGCCGGTGCTGGTCGGTCAGTTCGAAAGCATGCAGCGGTCTCGGCTCGGGGCGGAGTACACCCTGTAGCTCCGGGGGATTTACCTTGCCCGGCAGCATCCAGAAGAACACCGCCGCCATCAGCAGGACCCAGAAAAGGAATATAAGAAGCGTTCCGTAAGGTCTGGGCGTTTTTTCAGACATACCTGTTATCAGCTCCTATTTCCCGGCCTTGCGCCACTGCCTGACGGCCCAGACCAGAAAGACCGTCACCAAGAGTACATCAACGACTATGCCGATGGAAAAGAAAACCGTTAAATCTTCACGCCCGCCCTCGAGTATCGCGGTCTGCGCACCCGGGTCGGGGGATACCGGTGCCGGAACAACTGTAACGGCTGTATCGTCTGCTGCCACGGATTCAGCCACCATGAGCAAACAGGCCGGCGAATGCAGCTGCGCTGTCAAGCCCGGCCCGGCAACCACACGACTGACGGCGACAGCAAGGAAACGCAGTTAATGTGTACTCTTTATACATAATGCTATTGATTACCCACGCAATGGAAAACCGGCAGCAGCACAACACTGCCTTTTGTGCTGACAGGAGACTATAACGATTCAAAAATAAAACCACCAGCCTGCTTTTTTGACATTTTCATCCGGCCTGTGTATTAGAATGACGGCACTTCCACAACCATAAAGCCCTGCGCATGACAGACAGAACACAATCAGGCGGCCTGTTCACATTTCTTGTCTTTATAGCCCTGATACTGACACTGGCAGCTGTCCTGTTGAGCGCCTACCTGCGACTTGAAAGCATCGGGCTGGGCTGTGAGGGCTGGCCGGGCTGTTTTGGGCAGATGCCGGAAGCCCGTGATCATGGCCTGGTACCCACGACCACCGCCGGCGCCGTGCACCGGTTCACGGCAAGCCTGCTGGGCCTGATTGTTGTTGCCATCACCTTGCTGGCCCTGCGCGGGCGGCGCCCGGCTGCTGTCGGCCCCGGCGTACCATTATTAATCTTTGCGCTTACTGTGTTCCTGTCAGTGCTGGGATACAGCACGCCGTCACCGGATATACCCGCTGTCACATTTGGCAACCTGCTCGGCGGCATGGCCATGCTCGCGCTGCTGTGGTGGACCGGCCAACGCTCGGTGGAAAGCATAGACGCCGATGACCCTGCAACAAGGGCGCTGAGACCCTGGGCCCTGCTGGGCCTGCTTGTCGTGGCGGTGCAAATTGCACTGGGCGCTGTGACCAGCGCCAGTTTCGCCGGCCCTGCCTGCACGGCGCTGCCCGGCTGCAGCGGTGACTGGGTATCCGTCACCAACCTGATGCAGGGGCTCGACCTGTTTGGCCGGCTGGGTGTGGATGACCAGGGCAGGGTCATTACCGGCAGCATACAGAAAACCCTGCACATGACACACCGACTGGGCGCCGTGCTGACTTTCCTGTACCTGGGCTGGCTGGCCCTCAGGGCCCTGAAGTCGTGCAAGCTCCTGCGCAATACCGCTGTCGCCATCCTGGTTTTCCTGGTCGTACAGGCGCTGACGGGTATTTCAGCGGTACTCACAGAACTGCCCCTGCTGCTGGTAACAGCCCATAACGCGATAGCGGCGATGCTGTTACTGGCCGTGGTCAACCTTTACCACCTGGTGACACCCACCAGGAAAACGACGCCTTCCTGATCCCGGCCTGGCAGGCCCGGCCGGGAAAATACCGTGTCAGAACTGCTATTATTGCCCGGGTAAACACAACCACGCCGGAGTGTGTCGATCACCGTGAAAACCCTCCTGTCACAACTGGCGCAGCTACTGGCCCTCGGCCTGCTGCTCGTCAACACGGTATCGGCGCAGGAAGCCCTGACGCTGGGCATCCATCCCTACAAATCTGCTTCCAAGCTGATTGCGGCCTATACCCCGCTGGCCGATTACCTGGCCGGGAAGCTCGGCGTACCCGTCAAAATCCACATCAGCCGCGACTACCAGACACATATCCAGCTCATCGGCTCAGGCCAGCTGGATATCGCCTACATGGGGCCGGCATCGTACATCAAACTGGTCGAGTATTACGGCAGCAAGCCGCTGCTGGCCCGCCAGGCCATTCACGGCAAACCTGAATTCCGGGGCACTATCATCACGCCGCTGACGAGCCCGCTGCAATCACTGGACCAGCTGCACGGCAAACGTTTTGCCTTCGGTGACCCGGAGTCAACCATGAGCCACCTGGTGCCACGCTATATGCTGTGGAAAGCCGGTGTCGATGCCAACGCCCTGCTCGAATACCGTTTTCTCGGTTCACACGACAATGTCGCACTGGCCGTGCTGGCCGGTGATTTCGATGCCGGCGCCGTCAAGGAAGCGGTGTTCCGCAAATATGCCGAGCGGGGACTCAGGGCGCTGGCAACCACACCCGCTCTGTCCGAACACCTGTTCGTTACCCGCAGCCGGCTTGCCCCACAACGGGTAGAACAACTGCGCAGTGCACTGCTGGCACTGGATAAAACGACTGATGGCAGGCACATCATGAATACCATCAAGCCCGGCATGACCGCCATGCTGCCGGTGCAGGACAGCGACTACGACAACCTGCGCGGCATCATGGATGCATTGCACGAGCACGGAACCCTGAAATAATGTCGACTGCGCTCAACCGGACCCGGCGTTCGTTTTACCGCTTCCTGCTTGTTCTTGCTGTGTTCCTTGTGCTCATCGACACGCTCATCATCAGCCAGGTCTACCTGAACAGTATCGAACACGAGAAAACACATGCCGGTCACGAGACCCGGATGTTCACCAAGCTCATTGCCGAGGCCCTGACCCGGGGCGACTACAGCAGCGTTGAATACATGCTCACGCAATGGGCCCGTGAGCGACAGGATATCGCCCATATTGTCGTCACTACCGCCAACGGCTTCACGCTGGCGGAATACCGCCGGGAGACGGAACACAGCCAGTTGCGCCGCTACCATGAAAGTTTCGAATACGGCAGCCACGGCAAAGCTATTATCGACCTGGTACTGGATGTCAGCGATATCTACCACCACCTGACACAACTGGTCATACAGCTGATCCTGTTTTCCCTGTTGATCGCCGGCCTGCTCGGCTATTTCCTGCGGCAGGTGGCAATCCGCCCCCTGCAGAAGGAAATCACGGAGCATCGCAGGACCGGGCATTTGCTGGAACAACGTACCCGCGCGCTGGCGGCTTCCAACAGGGAACTGGAAGCCTACAGCTATTCCATGGCACATGACCTGCGCGCACCGCTGCGCGCCATTACCAGCTTCAGCCAGATCCTGAAACAGGAAGCCGCAGACCGGCTCAATGACGAGGAAAAGGACTATGTCGACCGCATCGTCAACGCCGGTCAGCGCATGGCGAAACTGATTGATGACCTGCTTGAACTGGCGCGCCTGTCACGCTCGGAGCTGCAGGTCGCGCCGGTCGACCTTGGCAAACTGGCTGACTCGATCCTGGAACAGCTGCAACACGCCAGCCCGGAACGCCGCGTGGACTACACGATGGAACCGGACCTCCTGGTACAGGGTGACCCGAAGCTGCTGCGCGTGGCGCTGGAGAACCTGCTGGGTAATGCCTGGAAATATACCGGCAAGACTGCGCACGCGCACATCGAGCTGGGGAGCACGGGCACGCGCAGGAACGCCATGCGCATATTCTACATCCGCGACAATGGCAGCGGTTTCGATATGCAGTACAAGGACAAGCTCTTCAAGCCATTTCAGCGTCTGCACGACGCGGAGGAATTCGAGGGCACCGGTATCGGCCTGGCCAGTGTCCAGCACATCATTCATCGCCACGGGGGCACTATCTGGGCCGAGTCGCAACCCGGCCAGGGCGCTACCTTCTACTTTACCCTGCCCGACTGATACGCTGCTTGCCATTTCCCCCCTCCGTATGCGATATAATTCCGGCAATTTCCGCACTGAAAGCATATAAAGGCATTCTTATGACCCGCAAGGATATGACCGCCAATCTGAACCCGGACAAGTATGCCAGGGGTACCGGTGCGCTACGCTCCCGGCGTCCCATCTACATGGATTATTTACCGCCCTGCAACGATGCCTGCCCGGCCGGTGAAGACATCCAGGCCTGGCTCGACCTGGCCCAGGCCGGAAAATACCACGCAGCCTGGCAAAAACTCATCGAGAACAACCCCTTTCCGGCGATCCACGGACGGGTTTGTTATCACCCCTGCGAAACGGCCTGCAACCGCACCTACACCGACAATGAAGTGAGCATTCATGCCGTTGAGCGCTTCCTTGGCGACATGGCGATGGAACAGGGCTGGAAACCGGAATTTACCGCACGCCCCGGGGGCAAACGGGTACTGGTCGTGGGCGGCGGCCCGAGCGGCCTTTCGGCGGCATACCACCTGACCCGCCTGGGCCACCAGGTCGATATTTTCGAGGCCGGCCCGGTGCTCGGCGGCATGATCCACTTCGGCATCCCGGCTTACCGTATGCCGCGTGCCGAGCTGAAACAGGAAATCAGCCGTGTCGAGGACATGGGGGTCAAATTTCATTGCAACCACCGGGTCAGCGATATACGCGGCGAGATGGAAAGCGGTAATTTCGATGCCGCCTTTGTTGCCGTGGGCGCTCACCTTTCCAAAAAGATCGATATCCCGGCGCGTGAAGCAAAAGGCATGATGGACGCGGTGAGCTTCCTGAAGAGCGTGGAGAACGGCGAACAGGTACAACTTGGCCGTCGCGTAGCGATTTACGGAGGCGGCAATACCGCGATGGATGCTGCACGTGTTGCCAAACGCATGGGTGTCGATGAAGCGATGATTATCTACCGGCGCGACCGGGAGAATATGGCGGCCCATGATTTCGAGGCCGCCGAGGCCCTGGAAGAAGGCGTCAAGATCAACTGGCTGCGCACCATCAAGGAAATCGACGGCAGCACGATTGAAGTCGAGGTCATGGAACTGGGCGAGGACGGACGCCCGCGGCCTACCGGCAAGTTTGAAAAACTGGAAGCCGACTCCCTGATTATGGCGGTCGGCCAGGATACCGATACGGGCTTCCTCGAAGATGTGCCGGGTATTGAATTCAAGGCCGATGGCACCGTCATCGTGGGCCCGAACATGATGACCGGGGCCGAAGGTATTTTCGCCGGTGGCGACATGGTGCCGAGTGACCGCTCGGTAACGATTGCCACCGGGCACGGTAAAAAAGCCGCCCGTTATATCGACGCCTGGCTGCGCAACGAAACCTACACGCCCCCCGAAAAACACCCGATTGTCGACCACGAAAAGCTGCAACTCTGGTACCGCACCAGCGCTCCCATGACCCGGCAGGAACATCTGCCAATGGCACAACGCATCGGCGGCTTCGAGGAAATCCTGCAAGGCATCAGTGAGAAGGATGCCATCTACGAGGCCAGGCGCTGCCTCTCCTGCGGCAACTGTTTCGAGTGCGACGGCTGCTATGGCTCCTGCCCCGAGGGCGCCATCATAAAACTGGGCCCCGGTAAAAAGTACCGCTACGACTACGAACTGTGCACCGGTTGCGGCGTCTGCCAGGAACAATGCCCCTGCCACGCCATCGAAATGATCCCGGAATCCTCGGCCGCGAATGTCACCGGCCAGGCACCGGAAAACAAGAGATAAGGCCATGAGCGACCAGAACACACAAAAACAGGTTACCGTCGATGGCGGCTATGGCGTGGCGCATATCGCCTACCGCGTTACCGATATCTGCTCCATCTTCCCCATCACCCCGTCATCGGACATGTCGGAACTTGCCGACGTGTGGTCCACCCAGGGCCTGAAAAACATCTGGGGCCAGGTACCCCAGGTCATCGAAATGCAGAGTGAGGGCGGCGCCGCCGGCACGGCGCACGGCGCGCTGCAGACCGGCGCACTGACAACAACCTTTACTTCATCCCAGGGGCTGCTGTTAATGCTGCCCAACATGTACAAAATTGCCGGCGAGCTGACTTCCTGCGTGTTCCACGTGGCCGCGCGATCCATCGCCGCCCAGGCGCTGTCGATTTTCGGCGACCACCAGGACGTCATGGCCGCGCGCATGACCGGCTTTGCCATGCTCGCGTCGAATTCCGTACAGGAGGCCCACGACGCCGCCTTGATTTGTCACTCCGCCACGCTCAAGGCGCGCGTGCCCTTTATCAACTTTTTCGACGGTTTTCGCACCTCCCACGAAATCAACAAAATCCACCTGATTTCGGATGAACAGATTCGCGAGATGATCGACGAAGAGCTGGTCTTTGCACACCGCAACCGCGCCCTGAACCCGGACAACCCCTTCATCCGCGGCACGGCACAAAACCCGGATGTCTACTTCCAGGGGCGTGAAAGCTCAAACCCGTACTACAACGCGATCCCCGGGATCATCCAGGACACCATGGACAAGCTGGCAACACTCACCGGCCGCCAGTACAAATTATTTGAATACTACGGTGCCGAGGATGCAGAAGAGGTCATCGTGATGATGGGCTCCGGCGCCCAGGTGGTTGAAGAAACCATTGATAAACTCAATGCCGAAGGCCGCAAGCTGGGACTGGTGAGTGTCCGGCTGTTCCGCCCGTTCAGTAGCGAGCACATGGTTTCCGCCTTGCCGGCAAGCTGCAGGAAAATCGCCGTCCTGGACCGCACCAAGGAACCCGGCAGCGCAGGCGAACCCCTCTACCAGGACGTGGTGACCGCGCTCGCCGAGGCCTGTAACAACGGCGAACTGGAGTCCCTGCCGAAAATAATCGGCGGACGCTACGGCCTCTCCTCCAAGGAATTCACCCCGGCAATGGCGAAAGGGGTATTCGACAACCTGGCCGCGGAACAACCGAAAAATCACTTTACCGTAGGCATCAACGACGATGTCACCCATACCAGCATCGACTACGACAGCGATTTCGATATCGAGCCGGCCAACGTCACCCGCGCCATGTTCTACGGCCTCGGCTCGGACGGCACGGTTTCGGCCAACAAGAACTCCATCAAGATTATCGGTGACGGTACCGACCTCTATTGCCAGGGCTACTTTGTCTATGACTCGAAGAAGGCCGGGTCGCAAACCACCTCACACCTGCGCTTCGGTCCCGACCCGATCAAGGCGCCGTATCTCATTACCTCCACCAATTTCATCGCCTGCCATAAACCGAACTTTATCGACCAGGTGGAAATGCTCAACAATGCAGCGGACAACGCTGTCTTCCTGCTCAATAGCCCGGTTGCCCCCGACCGGGTGTGGGATGAGCTGCCGCGCCCCGTACAGCAGCAGATCATCGACAAGAACATCGACTTCTATGTCATTGACGCCACCACCGTGGCCCGCGATGCGGGCATGGGTCGTCGCATCAATACTATTATGCAGACCTGCTTCTTCGCCCTGTCGGGCGTCCTGCCGCGGGATGAGGCCATTGAAAAGATCAAGGCGGCGATAGAGAAAACCTACATGCGCAAGGGCGCCGACATCGTCCAGCTCAACTTCAAGGCGGTGGATGCATCACTGGATCACCTGCACAAGGTCAAAGTACCCGGCAAGGTCAGCTCCACCAGGGACATGCAGCCCGCGGTGTCCGACCTGGCCCCGGCCTTTGTCAAAGAGGTCACCGTGCCCATGCTGATCGGTCGCGGCGACGAACTGCCGGTTTCCAGTATCCCGGTCGACGGCACCTACCCCAGCGGCACCGCGCGCTGGGAGAAGCGCAACATTGCCGACTTCATTCCGAAATGGGAACCGGAAGTCTGTATCCAGTGCGGCAATTGCAGCTTTGTCTGCCCGCACAGCGTGATCCGTGCGCGCTTCTATGACGAGAGCATACTGGACAACGCCCCCGTGACCTTCGAATCGGCACCGGTATCGGCACGAGGCTTTCCCGACGCCCGTTACACCCTGCAGATCTACGTGGAAGACTGCACCGGCTGCGGCCTTTGTGTGGAAGCCTGCCCGGCGTTCGACCAGCAGGACAACTCGCGCAAGGCCATCAACATGGTCGAGAAAGACAAGGACCCCGTTTTCGAAGCCGGCAAAAACAACCTGGTCTTCTTCGACACTATCCCTGTCAACTCACGTGCCACGGTCAATTTCGCCTCGGTACGCGGCGCACAGTTCCTCGAACCGCTGTTTGAATTCTCCGGGGCCTGCTCCGGTTGCGGCGAAACCCCCTACGTGCGCCTGCTGACCCAGCTGTTCGGCCCGCGCCTGCTGGTGGCCAACGCCACCGGCTGCTCATCCATCTACGGCGGCAACCTGCCCGCTACACCCTGGACCATCAACAAGGAAGGCCGGGGCCCGGCGTGGTCCAACTCGCTGTTCGAGGACAATGCGGAGTTCGGACTGGGGATGCGCATCTCCGCCGACCAGCAGA
Source organism: Gammaproteobacteria bacterium (assembly GCA_011374975.1). Lineage (GTDB taxonomy): Bacteria > Pseudomonadota > Gammaproteobacteria > DSM-19610 > DSM-19610 > Thiogranum. Next base: position 44,005 of record DRNU01000186.1, read on the forward strand.
TGGCCATGGCCAAGCAACTGCTCAGCGACATGAGCGATTACTTCGACCAGGCGTTTATCGACTCGTTAATGAAAACCGACCAGCATATCGGCAGCGAGATGAACGCCCAGCGCGAACGCGTCAACGAACTGAAGCGGCGCCTCGGGGAAATCGACGACCCGCGCGCCAGATCCCTGCTGACCGTTGCCGACCACCTGATCCGCCGCAGTGTGTGGCTGGTCGGGGGTGACGGCTGGGCCTACGATATCGGCTCATCGGGCCTGGACCATGCGCTCGCTTCCGGCCGCAATATAAACGTGCTGGTACTCGACACCGAGGTCTACTCCAACACCGGCGGCCAGGCCTCCAAATCCACGCCCATCGCGGCAACCGCCAAGTTCTCTGCTGCCGGCAAAGCCGTACCCAAGAAGGACCTGGCACTGCAGGCCATTTCCTACGGCAACGTGTATGTCGCCCGCATTGCCATGGGCGCCAATCCGCAGCAAACCTTGCAGGCCATGCGCGAGGCAGAGGCCTATCACGGCCCTTCAATCATCCTCGCCTACAGCCCGTGCATTGCACATGGGATCGACCTGCGCGACAGCTTGTCGCAAACGGAAAAAGCCGTGGACTCCGGCTACTGGCCACTGCTGCGCTACAACCCGGAGTTGCGCAAAAAGGGGAAAAAACCTTTTATCCTCGACTCCACGCGGCCTACCATCAAGCTGGAAGAGTTCGCCTACAATGAGCAGCGCTATAAAATCCTGCAGAAGAACAATCCGGAAAAAGCGGCATGCCTGATGGAACTCGCGCAGGAATCACTGGATTTGCGCTGGCAAACCTATGAGCACATGGCTGAACAGGAACCGGCGGAGTTCCAGCCGATCAGTTAGGACGTATACATCCGGCCACGTCATTGCCGGCTGACGATGTATCGACAGGTCGTTCAGTCGGCGTCGTAGAAAATTCCGTAGTGGTAGGCACCCTCGATGACGCCACTGGTGTAGTAGCCGTTCAGGCCCTTGAAGCCGCCTTTCGCGTAGTAAAGCTTAAGTTCAGGGCGCGCGTCAGCCGCCTGTTTGACGCCGGCAACGAGCTGCTCATCCGCGTTTCGCACGAGGACGCCGGAAAAGCCCGCCGTGAGCGGGAAGACATCGTTGCCGCTGTCTCCACAGAAGACGACATCCGGTTTGCTGGCGCCAATCTCATCGGCGATATATTCGAGCGCGGTCTGTTTGGTCGCACTATGCGGGAGAAAGTCGAGAAGGCCCTTGCCGGATTGGGAGTCGAAGCTGTAAACGATGACCTCGTCGAACTTGCCTTTGACCCGTTCGTCGACTGTCTTCAGAATGGCCTCGTTCCTGTCATGATCAACATAGTAGCTTTGCTTGAACGGGCCGCAATGCTCACTCTCCTGCTCGGTCAGGCCGTCCACCCCGGCTACGGCGCTACGTACCGCAGTCGCATCCCACCTGGGACTGGCCAGCTTCACGTGAGTATCCCAGCCGCCATGGGGCTTCCAGCCGTCTTGCCCGTACTTTCTGATCGAGGTGCCGACGTCACTGATGAGCACATGAGGATAACGGATGCCAAACTCCCTGATCGCGTTCTCGGTCAGGTCAAGATTCCTTCCGGTCACATAAACGACCAGCACGTCATGTCTTTGCGTGAGCTCATTGAAGAGATCGATAGCACCGGGGTCCGGTGGCCAGCTACCGTTCGGGAGTAATGTTCGGTCCAGATCGGTCGCGAGGATTCTCATTTTCGTGCTCCGTAGCAGTTTACTGTCGAAATTCGTCCCGCGTTGATCGCGGGGCTCCGGGACTAGAAGGACATAAGAACTTCTTCGTCCGTACCGTCGCCCTGGCAAACCGTGAAGCTGTGATTGCGCAGATCGGCCTTCAAGGATGCAGTGGCTTCAGGATGTTGCCAGGAGATGTGTAACAGGTGGGGCTCCGTCTCGAAGATCTTCATCTCTCCAGCGAACGCCGGTGAGACGTTGCGCAGCCGGATCAGGTCGAGCTGGTCCAGCACGACGGGACGTTTCAGTCCGGCCTCGATGTCGATTATTTTTAAAGTCGTGCGGTTAATCTCCTTGTGTCCCGCGGTACGTCCCCTTTCCGCTGCTGCGTAGTCGTTTGTGCCGGCAAACAGATCCAGGTACCACACCTGCGGGACACCGGGCATGAACATCTGGATGGCGCGGGCCAGGCGCAGCTTTTGCTCGTCCTCTCCAAGGGCGCTGTAGAAGGTCGCATTGACCTGGTAGTAGTCGATCTTCTTGCCGTCGGCATCGTACAAATTCTTGGTCCGGCCGCCGCGTTCAATAATACGCTCTATGGCGGCCTCTATCTGCTCATCGGCCAGCAGGCCCGGCCTGTGGGAGCCATTGACTTGCTTGCCTTTGAGGTCAAGCACCGGGATTCCGTCATGGCTGCCGAGCATGTTGATGGTCTGTAATCCCCTGGTCTGGATGTCCTCGATCCAGCGCAACAGAGCCTCATTGCTGCCCCGATCCAGGGCATCGATCACAAGTCCGGGGAAAAAGAAGTCATAGATGGGATAGCCTTGCTGCGCAATTTCCTCGTGGATGCCGGCACCGTATTCGGCATGGATCTCGGGAAAGATGATCAGCTCATATTTCTGCGCAATGCCCCGCAAACGTTCCAGGTAATCCCAGGTGCCGGGCCGGTTGAAGAAATTCGGCTGGCCGGGCTCTTTATGCAGGTAAGCGAAAGCGTCGAGGCGGATTATTTTTGCGCCACATTCGCTGAGTTTGCGAAGTGTGTCATCGTAGAATTCCCAGACCAGCTCGGAACGGGCATTGAGATCCATCTGACCCAGGAATTCACGCTTGTGGCACACGGCCGCAATCAACTCATCCTTGCTCACCTGATCATTGTATTTAGCGATGCATTCCAGGTCCGCAGATTCCAGCTGCCCCTTGTCCTTGATGACGACCTTGATGTGGTGCGCAAAGTCGGATGCCTCCTGCGGACCCATCCCCTTGATGTGTGCGAAGTCCTCGGCTGTTATCTCATCGAACTCGACTTTTTGATAAAAGGTGTTCCAGTACGCCTGGAGGCTACCATCCGGAAAGCGTATTTTCAGTATCGGCAGATCCGGTTTTCTCATGAAAAGCTTTTCCAGATGTTCTTTATCCGGCACCACGTGGTCATTCTCTCCCATGGTACCGTGGTCCTTCCAGAACTCGTTCCAGTCGATGAAAAAATCCCGGTAGGGTGATTCGTTTCCGTTCTCCAGCAAATCGACGAACTGCGGTGAACGTACGGACAGGTGATTCAGCACCAGGTCGAGCTTGATATGGATACCAAGCTCATTCAGTTCATCCAGATCCTGTGGGCTCACAAGCTCTTCGTTGATATCATAATCAATAATGGAAAAACCTCGATCCAGATCGCTGTGAAAAAAGGTGGGCAGGATGTAGAACAGCGAGAAGGCATCCCTGAACTCCGCCCTTTTGAGAAGCTCCACGGTGTCTGACAGTTTTTTACCAATACTGTCAGGGTAGGCGTTCAGCATTACCCCTGCAGGCAGGGTTTGCGCTTTGGACTCTGGATCTTTTTTCATGACGTGCCCTTTATGTTAATACTGTCTCCAGTCGCGACCGCCAGCCTCGTGCGGGTAAGCGGATGCCGCTGAGGGGACATGCTCAATACAGTAGGGCCTGAATGCTAGATAGCCCATGCTGAAATCGTTGTCAAGCGGAACGAGCTGTGTAGCGGCAACACCCGCCATCACTGGCGAAGATTCGGCACTTGTTTTCGGCGCCTGTCTTGAACGAGGGTGGCAGGTTTCCACAGCTGGGCAAGGAAGTGTCCGTACCAGGCGATGGCGCTTGTACACGGGCACGTTAATGCGCGGTCTGGATCGGCCAATAGTTGCCGTTCGCCAGACACAGAAAACCCCGCTTTTGCGGGGCTCCTGATCGAGTGAAAAGGCTTTATTTAACTCGCATGCCGGATAACCCGGGTTTCAAGCGCCATGGCTTCCGGCTTGTCGGCCGCATAATCCGCTTCGCAGATACCCAGCTCATCGTCGTCCAGGTAACAGGCAGGGTCTTCCCACCAGGGGTCGCCGGTCAGCTGGAACGCGCGTACCCGGGTATTGCCGCCACACACATCCTGGTACTTGCACACCCGGCAGCGTCCTTTCAGGGGGCGCGGCAAAGCTTTCATGCCGGCCATCAGTGGATCGCTCTGATCCACCCAGATTTCGGAGAACGGCCGTTCCTTCACATTGCCGAGGTTGTAGTTCCACCAGAAGGTATCCGGGTGGACGTTGCCCAGGTTGTCGATGTTGGAGATATTCACACCGGATGAATTACCGCCCCACTGGACCAGGCGCTTGTGCATGTATTCGTACTGTTCAGGGACATTGCGTTTCACCCACTGCAACAGGTAGACACCGTCTGCGTCGTTGTTGCCGGTGACGAACTCACGCTGGCGTCCGGCCTGAACGTCGGACCAGCTGGCGTCGAACAAAAGGTCCATCACCCAGCGGGTGGTTTTGTGCACTACGTCCGAGCGGCGGTTGCGGTTACCGCGTCCGCCGTAGTTCAGGTGTGATACATACAGTTTGTCGACATCCTCCTGCTCCATGATATCCAGCAGCAACGGGAGTTCCTGCGCGTTATCCTGGGTCGGTGTAAAACGCATGCCGACCTTGATACCGGCACTGCGGCACAGCCTGATGGCGTGCATGGAGGCATCGAAGGCGCCCTGTTTCTGGCGGAAACGGTCATGGGTTTCACGCACGCCGTCAATGCTGATCCCGACATAGTCGTAACCCACTGCCGCGATGCGGTCGATGTTCTGCTCATCGATCAGGGTGCCGTTGGTGGACAAACCGACATAGAAGCCCATATCCTTTGCACGCTGTGAAATATCGTAGATATCGGGCCGCAACAGCGGCTCGCCGCCTGACAGGATGAGCACCGGCACTCCGAAAGCGCGCAGGTCATCCATCACATCGAACACTTGCTGCGTGTCCAGCTCGCCCGGGAAGTCGATATCGGCGGAGATTGAATAGCAGTGTTTACAGGTCAGGTTGCAGCGGCGCACCAGGTTCCAGATCACCACCGGCCCGGGCGGGGTACGCCGGCGGGGATCGGCCAGTGGCGTTTTCAGCTCCTGCATATATTGTGATATCCGGAACATTAAGGTCCACTAGCCTCCGATTCTCAAGCCTGTTTTTTTCAGTATACGGGTACTGAACAACACATCGTGCTGACGGGCCTTGTCGCCAAGCAATTGTGCAATCTGTTCGACTTTACCGCGTACTTCTTCCTGACTGTGACCGTGCACCATGGCGAACAGGTTATAGGGCCAGTCCGGCAGGTGCCTGGGCCGGTGGTAACAATGGCTGACAATTTCCAGCTCACCGACCTGCTTGCCAATCGTCTGTATATCTTCATCCGGTACATCCCAGACCGACATACCGTTGGCCGAGTAGCCCAGGCGGTAATGATTCGGCACCACGCCGATGCGACGGATGCGTCCCTCGTCCAGCATGACACGGAGGCGCTCCACCAGCAGGTCGCGCTCCACGCCCAGTTCGGAGGCCAGCCAGTTGTAAGGCCGGGCATCCAGCGGCAACCCGGCCTGGGTGGCCATTACAATGCGCCTGTCCAGCTGCGCAAGATCTTCGGCATCCTTACTCATGCACTACACCTTGAAAAACAATCCGACGTAGAACTCTTCCTTTTTGGGAAGGTTGAAAACCGGTATGCCGGTGGTCTTTTCAATCTCACGCAGGCATTCATCGAGCTGCTCCGGCGTTTCCGTCGCCAGCACGAACCACATGTTCATTTCATGGTCGCGCTGGTAATTATGCGCAACCTCGGGAAATGAATTGACCTGCTCTGTCACCTTGTCGAATCTTTCGGCGGGCACTTTCATGGCACACAGGCTCAGGGCGCCGCCCATATTCTCGGCATGGTACAGGGGACCGAAACGGGTCAGCAGCCCATCATCCAGCATGCAGCGTATACGGGTAATCAGTTCGCTTTCGGTGGTATCCAACCGCTGTGCCGCTTCCCGAAAAGGGCGCTCACAGACCGGGAACCCGCCTTGCAGGTTGTTGATGATCCGGCGGTCGAGTTCATCCATTGAAACGGCCCCGGTAGCGCGCACCACGCTGTTTGAAGCGCTTGCCGCTGAACAATACCGTGTGCGGAATGTCGTCCAGGCCCAGCCCGTTCACCATACGCTCGATGCATTCAAGGACATCCTCACGATCCCGGCCGTGCACCATGCAGAACAGGTTATACGGCCAGTCCGGCAAGCGCCGCGGGCGCTGATAGCACAGGGTCACGCAGTCCTGGCGCCCCAGCTGGCCACCCAGTTCATCGACCTGTGCATCGGGTACGTCCCATACCACCATGGCGTTGGCGCTATAACCCAGTTCGTGATGACGCACCACAACCCCGAGCCGCTTGATAATGCCGGCATCGATCATGTTGCGCAGCTTGTCGATCACGGTCTGTTCAGAACAGCCCAGGCGGTTTGCAATAGCCTGGTACGGCCGTGCAACCAGCGGCAGGCCCGATTGAATCACTTCAATAAGATCCTCCGCATCGCCAAATAACATGTCACGCTCGGAATAACTTTCAGGCTCGCTGTGGCCGACAGGCGCAGCAACGATATCGGGCTGGTGCCCCAGGTTCATGCGGAAACCCAGGTCGATATGATAATCCTTGACCAGCGGTAAAGAGAGCACCCGGTAGCCGCATTCCAGCTGTATTTCCCTCAGCGTCTCATCCAGCGCGACAGCATTCTCGGCGATGACCACAAACCACAGGTTATAGCGGTGTTCACGCTCGTAGTTGTGGTTGACCTGGGGGAACTGGTTGATGATTGCGGCAATGCTGTCCAGCCGGTGCGCCGGTACAGACATGGCGGCAAGGGTGCTGACACCCACGGTATTGGGCCGGAACACGGGGCCGACACGGCTTACCGCCCCCCTTGCCTGAAGGTCTTTCAGCGTTTGCAGCACCTGCTCGGGGCTGGTGTTCAAACGGCGGGCGATCTGCTCGAACGGCATCGGCTCCAGCGGGAAATTACGCTGGAAGTCGTTGAGCAGTTTTTCAATCATCAGTTCCATCGTTACAGGCCGATTTTGTGTGCGCGGTCAGTAAAAAAGATGCCGCTCGGTTTTTTTGCAGGAAGCGACTTGACCCGTTCCAGCGTGCTCGTGTCGTAGACGTCGATACGGTTATCATCACGCACCGACATCCAGACTCGCTCGCCTCGCGGGGTAAACTCCATGTGCAGCACCCCCTTGCCGGGCTTCAGGGTCTTGATGACACGCCGCGACTCGACATCGATAACCTGGATCGTATCGTTGTTCGGGTAGGCGAAATTCACCCATACCTGGCGGCCATCGGGCCGGGCTATGACAAAAACCGGCTGGCCGTGAACATCGATCTCGGCCTCTTTCTGCCAGCTGCCCGTATTCATCACCAGCACCTTGTGCTGTCCTACCGCGGGCACGAAAGCCTGCTCACCCGCCATAGCCCAGCCTTCAAGGTGCGGCATCTTGTAGACCGGCAGTTTCTCATCGTGCTCGGCGTAACCTTTCAGGATTTTCTGAACACCCTTTTCCGGGTGCCACAGGTCCAGCAACGCCATGCTGTCTTCGCCGAACAGGCCGGCGATGTAGTAGCGCCCGTCCGGGGTAATCAATGCATCGTAGGGCGCCCGGCCTATGTTTTCGAAGCGCTTGATACGGGGCTTGCGCGGATTCATCATATCCACCAGCCAGATCTGGTCGCCGTCATACAGGCTGAATACGAACTGGTTACCGGGCGCATCCACCAGGCCCACGGTTTTGGAAAACTTGCCCGGCGCATACTCGGCCGGGATATCAGCGACCATCTCAAGCGTCGCGGCATCGAACACCCGCACCCCGCCCGGCTCATAATTGGAAACGGCGATCCACTTCCCGTCCTGGGAGATCGCGCCGCCAATGCTGTTCCCGGATTGCATGACCCGGTTCACAATGCGGCCTTCCAGGATATCGACCCGGGTCAGGCCGCCGTCACGGCCGAATACATAGGCAAAGCGCTCGTCGCGGGAAAAGACCACAGAGGCGTGGGACAGATCACCCAACCCTTCAACCTCGGCCAGGCGGCTGTTGCCCGTGTGCTCAACCACCAGCAGCCTGCCGTCGGCGCGCTCGACCACGACACCGAGATCACCCGTGCCGCGCAGCTCTCCGGCCACCGCACCGGCCACCAAAAGGGACAGCACGACAGCGGCGAGGAAGGCCCTCACGGTTGTGTCTCCACGGTCTTCAGGTAGTCGACAATCCAGTCAATCTCCTGCCTGGTAAGCAGCGTGCGCCACGGCGGCATGGGTGTCCCGTGCCGGCCTTCGCTGATGGTTGCAAACAGGAATTCGTGATTTTTATCTTGCAGTGCCCGGGATGTAATCGCCGGACCCAGCCCGCCGGTCAGGCGCATCCCGTGACAGGAACCGCAATCCTGGTGGACAAGATTGCGCAACTCGGTCTGGCGCTCCGCCGTGACGGCTTCCGCCGTGGCGGACATTGTTAATGCCCACATGGCAAGAAACATCAGCGCCTTAGGCATATTTGAGTTCCATCTCCTGCGCCCAGGGCATGAACCAGTCCAGTTCCCCGGCCAGCGTAACGACCGGCCCGATGATCAGCATGGCCGGCGAGGCCACCGCATGCTCCTGGACAGCCTGCTGCAATTCGTCAAGGGTGGTAATGATATTGCGCTGGCGCAAGGTGGTGCCGCGCTCGATAACCGCCGCCGGCGTAGCGCCGGAACGCCCGGCTGCGACAAGATCGCTGATAATCTGCGGCAGGTGGGCAAGGCCCATGTAGATAACCAGCGTCTGCCCGGCATCCGACAAGGCGGCCCGGTCAAGCACCAGTGTCTCGTTATCCTTGCAGTGCCCGGTCAGAAATTGCACACCCCGGGAAAGACCCCGATGGGTCAGGGGGATACCTGCATACGCGGCGCAGGCCTGCGCAGCCGTGATCCCCGGCACCACTTCGAACGGGATATCGTTTCGCGCCAGTGCCAGCGCTTCTTCGCCGCCACGGCCGAAAATAAAGGGGTCACCGCCTTTCAGGCGCACCACGCGCTGGCGCTTCCTGGCCAGATCCACCAGCAGAGCATTGATCTCATCCTGGCTAAGGGTATGGCGGTTGGTTGCCTTGCCCACGTACACACGCGACACCGTGTCCGGTATCAGGGCCAGGATTTCGGGCGATACCAGCCGGTCATAGACAACAATGTCTGCGGTCTGGATCAGACGCTGTGCTTTTACTGTAAGCAGCTCCGGATCCCCCGGTCCCGCTCCAACCAGATAGATTTTTTCCTGTATTTCCAAACGATGTCTCCCGAATTCCCGGCTGCCGCAACGCATGCCCCCCCGGACACAGCAGCATTGTGGGCTCATATTGGGGGTGGCTTTTTTTGCTGTCCTTGACATAGGTCAAGGGTTTATATGAGCATGATCGAAGACACTGTGCGGCAGTGATAGCCATGCGGTAATTTATCCATTAGGCTGTTTGAACTATCTGTTATTTAAGGGTTGATCCATGAAACGAAACATCGGCATGCTGGGCTTTGTGGTGCTTATACTGGCGCTGATTACCGCCGTCATACTGAAGCTGGTAGCGGACCCGGCCAGCCCCGTGACCTGGGCGCTGGTAGCGCTGCTGCTGGTTATTCCGTTCGCTTACCGGAAAATGTCCCCACAACACTTCATCGAATGGAAAAACGACTACAACGTCGGCATCGAATCCATTGACCAGCAACACCGGAAACTGGTCAATCTGATCAACCAGCTACAGACCGCCGTGGACTATTCCACCGGCGAGGAATTCGAGCGCGAGGCGCTGGACGAACTGGTGGATTACACCAAGACACATTTCAGCTACGAAGAAGGCCTGATGGAAAAATACGGCTACCCGGATTTTGAGCCGCACAAGGCCCAGCACAGGAAGATGATTGCACAGGTCGAGGCCGTGCTGGCCGAGTACGAGCAGGATCAGGACCGCGCCATGAATGATGCCCTGAACTTTCTCAAAGACTGGCTGATCAACCACATCAACGGCACCGACAAGCAGTACAGCAGCTTTCTGATCGAAAAAGGCGCCAAATAAAGCGGGTTTTCCGTCAGTGGCTGGTACCCGCTGAATAGCGGGTCTTGTTGTAGACGTTGTATTTACCTGACGGCTTGTTCATGGGCAGGCGCTTGACCTCTTCCAGCGTCGCCGCATCGTAAACCACCACGGCGCCGTCGGTATCCCAGATACTCAGCAGGACATATTTCCCGTCCCGGGTGAACTCCACGTGTGCGGCCGTCTTGCCGGGCGCCGGGCGCAGCGTTTTGACGATTTCCAGGGTACGTTTGTCGATAACGTGCACGGCATCCCTGTCGGGCCCGAAAAAGACGTCCACCCAGGCATACGAGGTCTTCTCGTGGCTGCGCATGAAGAAGCCGGGGCCCAGTGTCTTGATGCGTTTGATCGTTTTCCAGGAATCCATATCGATAACGCTAACACTGCCCTCTTTCAGATTTGGTGTCGCCAGCACGGGCCTGCCCTGGTATTCCCAGGTGATGCCTGAACCCAGGTGCGGCATACCCGGCAGCTCCAGGTCATCCACCACCACCCGGCCCACATCCATATTCACCACCTGGCCCTTGCCTTCGCGCGAGGCACCAATCAGCGAGACATAGTCCTGGTCGAAGAAAAAGTCGTCCAGGTAATCGTTGACCCGGATACGCCGCACCGGGAACGGTTCCGGCTTGAGGTTTTCGCCGGATTCCTCGTTGTAGTCATGCACCCAGCCGCTGAAGCCCGCCGGTGGCTCATCGGCGTAGGAGATTTCCCAGACTTCCGGGATATCCTTAAGCGCAGCGATGAAACTGTCGCGCGGCGGCGCCGTGTAGACCGCGCTGACACGCGAGGTCTTGCCGCTGGCATCTGCCACCGAATAGAGCTTGATGGGTTTCAGGTCACGGGCGTCCAGCAATACCAGGGTATGTGGCAGGTAATTTGCGACCATGACATAACGGCCGTCGGCCGACACGGCCAGGTTACGGGTGTTGATCCCGGCACGGATCTCGGCCACCAGCTTGAGATTATAAATATCGTACTTGCTGATCCAGCCGTCACGTGAGGCGAAATAGACAAAGCGGCCGGTCGGTGAATATTTGGGCCCCCCGTGCAGCGCAAAGCGCGACTTGAAACGGTGAATGGGTTCCATCCGGTCACCGTCCAGCAGTGTCACATGGTGATCACCGAGTTCCACCACCAGGAACAGGTTGAGCAGGTCGTCCACCTTGAAGACAGGTTTGTCCGGCAGTTCGCTTTCCCGGTTGTGGATAATGTGGCTGGCCCGGATTTCCGGCAGACCCCAGACCGGGGTAAACCCCAGCGGGGTATAGATGTAATCGGCCAGCGCCTTGATCTGCGCCGCGTTCAGTTTGTCGGCAAAAGCCGGCATCTGGGTGGCCGCCCTGCCCTTGCTGATGGTTTCAACAGCCGCCTTCGGACGCAGGCGCTTGAGGTTACCGGGCAGCAGTGCCGGCCCCATGTTCCCCAGCCGCCCTGCGCCGTGGCATTCGGCACAGTGCGCCTGGAAGAGCTTGCCGACATCGACCTCATCCGCTGCCGCCCGGGCAGTGACCAGGAGCAGGACGGACAGGGCAATAAACACGCCTCGCAGGGATCCAGCGCGCATACGGAAAGGGACAGTTTTCATAAGATTTAAAATACTATTCAGCGCAGGAGCTGCCTTTTCAATCAGATACATGCACCACGCCGGTCATCTCGGGGTGCGGGCCGCAATGATAGGGAAAATCACCGGCGCTTTCGAACACCCGCTCATAGGATTCTTCCGGAAAAAAATAATCGGGCTCGGGATCGCCCGCCTGTTCAAACCAGACACTGTGGTACTGGCGTTTTTCATGATTCTCCCAGCGCACGGTATCGCCCGGCTTTATGCTCACTTCCTGCGGGCTGAACTTGTAATCCTTGATGATGACGACCACTGTCGCGGCACTGACAAGCGTACTCGCGCCCAGCAAGCACAGCACCGCCAGGACTGGCATCACAAATCTTTTCATCGCTGCGACCTCCCCGGTCCCTGTGGATTCCCGGCCGATTATACACCGGCCGGGTTGAATCCGGGGTTACAAAATCGACAGCCTATCTGGCGATAGCATTGATCTCCGCGTCTTCATCATCGAAGCCCAGCTTGAAGCCCAGCGATACATGATGATAACGGGCATCGCTGTAGTCATCATGGATAGCGAAGCCGATGTCATACCAGGCATCGGTAGACAGGCTGATATCGCCCGGCTTGTCCGAAACCAGCTTGCGCTTCATTTCCACCGTCCAGACACCGTCATTGAGGCCGCCGGTGAAACTGACACCCTGGCCGCCGCTCATCACGCGCTGCTCCAGAATATAGCCATCCTCGGACTCACCGGTACCGGCGTTGAAGCGCAACAGGTCCATGAACTGGCCGTCGTTGAGCGCTGCCTCGATATCGGCCGATTCCTTGAGCTTGTCCCAGCCACCGCGCTTCTTGCCGCCCTTGCCCTTGATTTCCAGCTCGGTACGGCTTTCCTTGAGATACTTGGTCACGCCTTCGTCAAGGTTCAGCCGGCTCGCCAGCGGGAAGGCTGCCAGTGCTGCCGCATCGGGGGTATCAGGCATGGTGCGCGCATCGTGGTGACAGGTCTGCCAGCAACCTCCCCGGTCAGCAAACTCGACGCCCTCGTTGTCCGCGGTCAGCATGACAGCCAGCTTGATCGGGTTTTCCGGGTCCATTTTGCCACCCTCGACAAAGGGTACCGGCGCATGCTCCTCCGTATCCGGCCACTGGAAGCGCATGTAGAGATAGTCGCTGTCGTGTGCAGCCTGGACATTGACTACGATGCTGCCGCGCTTGCCGGGTATCGGGTTCGGCTCCAGCTTTTCACCACTCACCACCAGGGCACCGATGTCTTCTTCTTCACCCTCGTGGCAATCGTAGCAGCGATCGCCGGCCTTGAGCGGTCGTGCACCGCCGTGGTCGCGGCCGTTGAGCACCCACTCCAGCGAGGCCTGGCCGGGATAGAAGAGCGTCACCTCGGTAGCCGGCACACTGTTCCAGTCGGGGCCCGAGCCGGAAGCTGCCGGTGCAGCGGCGCTTTCCGTGGCCGGGCTTGCAGCCGCCGGTTCAGCCTTTTCCGCTGCCGCGGGAGGGGTGGCGGCTACCGGTGCCTTTGTCTTGCTCTTGTGCTTTTTGCTGCCTTCTTCCTCCATGAAAGCAACCCACTGCGGCGGGATCGGGCGCTTGTTGGCCGGATCCGGTTTCTCCATATCTTCCAGCTCCTCGTCACTCAGCTGGTCGTGCACCTTGCTGTGGGCTATACCCTTGTGGCAATCGATACAGGTATTACCCGCTTCCATGGCGTTGATATGCTGCTTGCGGGCACGGCCCTTCTGGTTTTCGGGGTTCATGGACCCGAAGTCGTGACAGTTGCGACATTCGCGCGAATCCGTACTCTTCATCGCCCTCCACACGTTCCTGGCCAGTTCCAGGCGGTGGGCATTGAATTTCTCAGGGGTATCGATGGTGCCCAGTATCTTGTGCAGCACCTCGTTACTGGCCTGTACCTTGCGCACCACTTTGTGCACCCAGGGATCAGGCACGTGACAATCCGAACAGACCGCGCGGACACCGCTGCGGTTACTGTAGTGAACGGTTTTCTTGTACTCCCGGTATACGTTCTCTTCCATCTCATGGCAGGAGATACAGAAATCCAGTGTGTTGGTGGCCTCCATCACGGTATTGAAACCGCCCCAGAAGATCACACCGACAATCATGAAAAACAGTGCAGCACCGACCGTGGCCCCCATCAGAACCTTGCGCGACAACAAACCGGGTTTCCTGCTTGGATCAACCATTATCAATACTCACCATTGCGTTAATTACTGACTGTTTACGAAACAAAAAAAGGGCGGGCATAAAGAACTCATGCCCGCCCTCTTGCTACATCACAAGGGCGTTGCCTACACCACCCATCAGGTTACATGGTTGACGCGGTTGTAGACGTTGAACTTGCCTGTCGGCGTGGTCAGACCCTTGATGCGTTTCTTCTCTTTAAGAGTCTTCGCATCGTAAATCACGATCTCGCCAGTGGGGTTGCCGGCATCCTTGCGGTTCCAGACAGAAACCCAGACTTCAGTACCGTCTTTGTTGAACTCCATGTGGACCGCGGCCTTGCCTTCTTCCTTGGTCACACGGATGGTCTTGACGACTTCACGGGTTTTCTTGTCAATAACCTTGATGCTCTGCTGGATTTCAGGCTCGGGGTGTTTGGTCTGGTCAGCCCATACGTACTTGGACGTCGGATGGGTACGGATGAACACGCCGGGGCCGTCAGTCTCGACCTCGTAGCAGATCTTCCAGGCCTGGTCCTTGTGTCCCTTGGGATCGTTACCCCAGACAGTGACCTTGCCAACGCCCAGGTGTGTGGTACCACCGACCGGACCGCACTTGGGATCGTTCCAGTTGGCGCCCGGACCCGGGTGCGGTTTCTTGTCGGTATCGATCATGGCTTCCAGCTTGCCGGTCTTGGAATCCACCACCACCATCTTGTTGGAGGCATTGGCGGCGATCTGGAAGTAACGGCCGGTAGGATCGAAGAAACCGTCGTGCAGGAACTTGGCGGAGTTCACCTGCTTGACGTCCAGGTTTTCGAGGTCGGTGTAGTTGACCTGCCACATCTGGCCCAGTTCCTTGACTGCAACCCAGAAAGTAGGCTCGTTGGGCGTGGTGTAGATCGCCGCGACGCGCGCTTCATTCACGTAGTTACCGTCGACATCAACACCGCGCGTGGAAACCACTTTCAGCGGTTCCATGGTCACAGCGTCGAGGATAACGAAATGCGGAGGCCAGTAACCGCCACCGATCACGTATTTACCGTCGCCGGATACCGCAACGTCACGTGCGTCATAGGCCATCTGCGTTTCGGCCACCAGCATCTTGCCGGGCTTCTGCCACAGATCGATTTTGGTCATCTTGCCATCACGACCCTGGGTGTACCAGAAACGACCGGCCGGCTGGTTCTTCGGCAGGTGCTGCTTCTTGTGGTGCTCGGCCGCCTTGACGACGTGCACCGCGTAGCCGGTATCGATGTGGTCCACGATCTCGTGCTTGTCACCGTCGATGATGGCGATCTTGCCGGCATCACGCTCGATAACGACGAAGAAGTTCTCCCAGTTGCGGCCATGCAGCGGCTTGGTGGGATAATCCTTGGGATCGACATAGACCTTGTGGCGCTTCTTCATCAGCGAGAGCGGCATTTCCGGCGGAACCGGCGGCTCCATCTGGATATAGGTGGCCAGCATCTTGATTTCTTCCTTGGAGAAGATATCGTCGAAGTTGTTCATGCCACCTTCAGTACCCAGCGTGATAATGCGTTCCAGGCGCTTCTGGCCTTTCTTGCGGGTTTTTACCGGCTCCAGGCTTTTGCCCGTGGCACCTTTACGCAGCACACCATGACAACCGGCGCAGCGCTGAAAGTACATGCTTTTCGCTTTCTCGAAGTCGGCCTCGTTCAGGGGAACCAGAGGCTCTACCTTCTTGGCGTAAGCCACTCCCGTGACAGCCGCCAGGCCCATGCACGTGGCGAGTAATACTGCCCCGTACTTCATCTTGTGTTTCACACTCATTTGCTACACTCCTTTACGGATGATCAGTTAAAGCATGCTGCGAATATTCACGCTGTGACGTGCTTTTTAGAGTACATTCACCCACGACACCTTGATTTGAATCAAACGGATTCACAAATCCTCTGCAGGTTTTTGCCACCTGCCGGTTTCTGCCACCCGCCACTGAAAAGCCTAGATTTTGCAGCGCTATTATCAAACCCGCGATTTTTTTGTGTCCTTGATATATGTCAAGCGGGGCAACGCCTCACAGGCAATATCCGTCTTACGGTACTTTCGTTCACTACAGCCTGACACCGTCTCCCGGGACACCTTGCAGGCACCGGAAAACCGGGGCTGCCGGCAGAAAATCATCAGCCGGGATATGGCCTTAATTAAAAAAGACAAACCCTTTTTAATCCCATATAATTCAATTATCTAAAGTCGTACTAATGGGAAGGTGTTGCCTGTGACAGAGTGCGCCGGGGAGCTGTTTGAGTTTCAAGTCTGTAAGCGATGTGTTGTCGGGTCCAGGGTAATACACTTGCGACACCATGCCTAAACGCATCCCCCTCAACGGTGAAACAGCCGATGCTGCGCGCGAGCTCATGCTCAAGTCAGTGTTGTTCGGCAATCTGGAACCGGCACAGCTCGATACGCTGCTACAGCACACCCGTTCCGCCACGCTCGAGGAAGGCCAGGTACTGTTCGAACAGCAACGGCCGGCGAACGAAATCTTCATGCTGCAGTCCGGTCAGGTCAAACTGATGCGCATCTCTTCCGAGGGCCAGGAGAAGGTTATCGACCTGATTTCACCGGGAAATACCTTCGCCGAGGCGATTATGTTTTCCGGTGCCAGCGTCTACCCGGTGACCGCCGCGGCACTGTGCGCCAGTAGACTGCTGTGTTTCGACACGGCGACCTACGCCGGCATCCTGCACCAGTCGACCGATGCCTGCTTCGCCATCATGGCGCACCTGAGCCGCCGCCAGCACTGGCTGATCAGCGAGATCGACCGCCTGACACTGCATAATGCCACCTTCCGCATCATCGCCTACCTGCTCGACCAGATCCCGAGCACCCACCTGGGGACCTCTGAGGTCAACCTGAACACCCCCAAACACGTTGTCGCCTCACGGCTGTCCATGACACCGGAAACACTGTCACGCACGCTGTCCAAGCTCAACCGGGACGGTCTGATAGAAATCGGTGAGCATTCGATCATATTGAAGGATGTGGGACAGCTGCGCGGTTACGTGCAGGGCAGCTCATTGTAGGCCACACTACCACCCGAAAACCCTGCAATCAGGGCACTCTGAAATGGTCAAAACCTGCGCCCTGCGGGGTATACAGGCTGCCGTCATCGCGCCGGCAGCGGATACCGGGCTGTGATTCGATCACACCGATCCGGGTCACTGCCAGCTGTTGCTGGCGGGCAAGCACCTCAAGCTGTCCGGCCCGCCCCGGGTCCAGACTGAAACAGAGTTCGTAATCATCGCCGCCGTATAACTGGCAGCCCAGCGCCGCCTCATCCTGAACCGACGCCAGCCCGGAAGAACGCGGCAAGCGGTCAATCCACAGCGTTGCACCGCACTGGCCGGCATCCAGTATATGCCCGAGATCCGCCAGCAGGCCGTCGGAAATATCGATGGCCGCGGCGCCGCCCGTCCCCGCCAGCGCCATACCGAAATCCACACGCGGTTCAGGCCGGTTCAGCCGCTGCAACAAGGCCGGGGCAACCGTGTCTCCCGACTGGAGAGCCTGCAAGGCACAGGCGGCATCGCCCGGTGTCCCGGTCACAAACAGCTGCTGTCCGGCGCGGGCGCCGCTACGCCGCAAGGCCCGGCCCGGTTCCACCAGCCCGTGCACCTGCACCGTCACCGCCAGGGGTCCGCGCGTGGTGTCACCGCCGACCAGTTCAACCCGGTAGCGTTCAGCCAGCTCAAAGAAACCGTCGGCAAAACCTGCCAGCCATGCATCGTCAGCTTCGGGAAGGGTCAGTGACAGGGTGGCCCAGGCCGGGCTGGCGCCCATGGCGGCAAGGTCGCTGAGGTTGACCGCCAGCGCCTTCCAGCCGATATCGAAGGCCGCGGTCTGCGGCGGGAAATGCCGGCCCGCGACCAGGGTATCCATCGCCACCGCCAGTTGCCGGTCTGCCGGCACCTGCAGCAGTGCGGCATCATCGCCTATGCCCAGCACTACGTCGGCACGCGCTGCAGCACGGCGGCTGAAATAGCGTTCAATGATGTCGAACTCGGAAAGCGACATTGTCAGTACGTCACCAGTGTCTGTTTTTCCGTCATTCCGGTGCAGGCCGGCATCCAGACGCTTTAATCAGGCTTTATGGATTCCGGCCTGCACCGGAATGACGGGCGGGATCTCGGCTTAAGTTCAGCGCCCGGCGCCTCAGGACGGTTTTTTCAACAGCCCGCTGCCACCCTTGCCTTGCGGGTGCTCGACCGCCCGCAGCGTGCGCGCGGCCTTGTCCAGCACGCCGTTGATGTATTTGTAGGCCTGCTCGGCACCGAATTTCTTGGTCAGGTTAACGGATTCGTTGATGATGACCTTGTAGGGCACGTCGATGCGCGTCATCAGCTCGTAGGTCGCCATGCGCAGCACGGCGCGCTCTACCGGGTCCATCTCCTGCACCGGCCGGTCCAGGTAGTCGGCAAAAGCCGCCTCGACCTCGTCCAGCCGTGCCGGCACCTTGTGCAACAACTCGTGAAAGTAGTCCCGGTCGGCGCGGGAAAAATCCTCGTCCTCGAGAAACTGCCGCTCGATATCCGACAGGTTATTACCGGACAGGTCCCACTGGTAGAGCGCCTGCATGGCAAAACGCCGCGCGCGGGTACGCAGTGCGGCACTGTGCTTGTTGGTCGATGTCGCCACGCGCCGGCCGGCCTACTTGCCGATTTCGCGCAGCAGGTTGACCATTTCGATGGTAGACATGGCCGCTTCCGCGCCCTTGTTGCCGGCCTTGGTGCCGGCGCGTTCGATGGCCTGCTCGATGCTGTCCACCGTCAGTACGCCAAAAGCGATGGGAATATCGTGCTGCAGCGATACCGTCGACAGGCCCTTGGTGCATTCACCGGCAACATACTCGAAGTGCGGCGTGCCGCCACGGATCACCGCACCCAGGGCAATGATGGCCTCGTAACGCTGGGCGGCCGCCAGCCGTTTCGCGGCGATGGGCATTTCATAGGCACCCGGTACACGGATAATGTTCAGGTCGCGGTCTTCCGCGCCGTGCCGCTTGAGGGTATCGACAGCGCCGCTCAACAGGCTCTCCACCACAAAGCTGTTGAAACGCGATACCAGCAACGCAATGCGCGCACCGCGAATCGTTAGCTGGCCTTCAATTTCCTGTATGCCACTCATGACAAAAACTCCGCATAGTTACAGTCTGAAATCATTATTTACCTTCCACGTACTCGACCACTTCCAGGCCGAAACCGGACAGGCCGTGCACCACCTTGGGCGCGCTCAGCACGCGCATGCGGCGCACGCCGAGGTCGGTGAGGATCTGCGCGCCGATACCGTGGGTACGCAGCTCGTGCTGCTCCTCGCGGGTGACCGGTTCGCCGCTCTTTTCGTGTTCGTTGTAAAACTGGATGCGCTGCACCAGGTCGCGCGGCGTCTCGTGCTGGCCCAGCACCACGACAACACCCGAACCGTTGCCGGCGATACGCCGCATGGCGTCGCGCAGCGGCCAGCCGGCATCTTTCATCTGCGCGCCGAACAGGTCGCCCAGCGCATTCTGTACATGCACCCGCACCAGCGTCGGCTGCTCGGCATCGATCTCGCCCATGACCAGCGCCAGGTGCAGGCCCTTGTTGACGATGTCCTGGTAGGCATACAGGCGGAACTCGCCACACTCGGTGGGCAGGTCACATTCCGCAACCCGTTCCACGCTCTTCTCATTGGCGATGCGATAATGGATCAGGTCGGCGATGGTGCCGACTTTCAGGTTGTGTTCGGTAGCGAACTTCTCAAGATCCGGACGCCGCGCCATGCTGCCGTCCTCGTTGAGGATCTCCACGATCACCGCTGCCGGTTCCAGGCCGGCGAGACGCGCCAGGTCGCAACCGGCCTCGGTGTGGCCGGCGCGCGTCAGCACGCCACCGGGCTGCGCCATCAGCGGGAAGATATGCCCCGGCTGCACCAGGTCCTGGGGTTTCGCATCCGGTCTGACGGCCGCCTCGACGGTGCAGGCACGGTCGTAGGCCGAAATGCCGGTGGTGACACCCTCGGCAGCCTCGATGGAGACGGTAAAGTTGGTCGAGTGCTGGTCCTGGTTGTCGTTCACCATCAGCGGCAGCGACAGCTGCCGGCAACGCTCGGGGGTCAAGGTCAGGCAAATCAGGCCGCGCCCGTGGGTGGCCATGAAATTGATGTCTTCCGGCCGCACCCGCGCGGCGGCCATGATCAGGTCGCCCTCGTTCTCGCGGTCTTCATCGTCCATGATGACGACCATCTTGCCGTTGCGAAAATCCTCGATAATCTCTTCGATACTGTTCAGTTGCATAATCCCGTCAATCCGCGCCGCCGGCAAAGCCGGTGCGCCGTAATAAATCCATATTGATCGCCCCGTCCGTGGCGGTGTCCGCCCCGAGCAGCAAACGTTCCAGGTAGCGGGCGATTATATCCACTTCCAGGTTAAAGGTACGCCCGGGCTGAAATTCTCCCATGGTGGTCTCGACCAGGGTGTGCGGCACGATGTTCAGCTCGAAATCCGCGCCGTCGACGGCGTTGACCGTGAGGCTGATGCCGTCCACGCAAACCGAGCCCTTGGCGGCAATATAACGCGCCAGCGCCTCCGGCGCGCGCATGCGGAAGCGTACCGAGCGGCCGTCGTCGCGGCGCGAGACCACTTCCGCGATACCGTCGACGTGCCCGCTCACCAGGTGCCCGCCCAGCGGGGTGACCGGGGTGAGCGCCTTTTCCAGGTTCACGCGGTCACCCACGCCGAGCCCGCCGATGCCGGTGCAGGCCAGGGTTTCCGCCGACACGTCGGCCCAGAACCCGTCGCCGGGCAGTTCCACCGCGGTCAGGCACACGCCGCTGGTGGCAATGCTGTCGCCGATAGCGACATTGGACAGGTCCAGCTTGCCGGTGCGGATGCGCAGGCGCAGATCACCGCCTTTTGGCTGGAGGGCGGCGACTTCGCCTATGGCTTGTATGATTCCAGTAAACATTGTGCTTCTACCTGTCGACAGGCGCCTCGTCATTCCGGCGCAGGCCGGATCGGCCAGAGTCCACCTGATTCATTCTGTTGCAGCTGGCCGGGCGGTGATGCGCAGCGTATCACCCACCTGCCGCACATCCTGCCATTCCAGCGCAATACGATCCTGCATCCGCTCCAGGCCCGGCAGGTGGAACAGGCCACGGGCCGAATCCCCCATCAGGTGTGGGGCCATGTACAACACCAGTTCATCCACCAGGCCGGCACGCATAAAGGCGCCGGCCAGTGTGGGGCCGCATTCCAGCAGCACCTCGTTGATGTCGCGCTGCGCCAGCAGGCGCAGCACGGCATCCGGCTGCGGGCGTCCCTGTTCCAGCTCGACGGCCGCGACTTCCGCACCCGCCTGCTGTAAATCCTGCCAGCGGCTGCTGTCGGTCACACCGGTCAGCAACAGGGTCTCGCCCGGCAGCGTGAGCATGCGGGCCTGCGCCGACATGCGCAAGCGGCTGTCCAGCACCACGCGCAGCGGCTGGCGTACCGGCGTCTCGCCGTTCAGCTGGTCCGCAGTCAGGCGCACGTTCATGGACGGGTCGTCGGCCAGCACGGTGCCGATGCCGGTCACAATTGCCGAGCTGCGCGCGCGCAGGCGCTGCACATCCCGGCGCGCGGCATCGCCGCTGATCCATTTGCTCTCGCCGGACGCCATGGCGGTACGGCCGTCCAGGCTGGCGGCCAGCTTGAGCCGCAGCCATGGCCGGCCACGCTGCATGCGTGCAATAAAACCGGGGTTCAGCGCACGCGCCTGGGGCTCCAGCAGGCCACTCTCGACCTCGATACCGGCAGCGTGCAGGCGCGCCAGACCCTGCCCGGCGACCAGCGGGTTGGGATCCTGCATGGCAACCACCACGCGCCGCACGCCGGCCTCGACCAGCGCATCGGCACAGGGCGGGGTACGCCCCTGGTGACTGCACGGTTCCAGGCTGACATACACATCGGCGCCGCGCGCCTTGTCACCTGCCTCGCGCAGTGCAAACACCTCGGCATGCGGGCCACCGGCACGGCGGTGCCAGCCACGTCCGACAACCTCGCCGTCACGCACGACCACACAGCCGACATTGGGGTTCGGGTGGGTGCTGTACACACCCCGCGCCGCCAGCCGGATGGCCTCGGCCATGCAGGCGTGGTCGTTCATCGAGTCAGGATTCGGATGACTTGTCATCCTCGTCCGGCAGCAACGGCATCTGGTCGCGCTTTTCCTCCGGCGTCGGTCCCTGTTCGAGACGTTCGATCTCGTCGCGAAATTCGCTCACGTCCTGGAAACTGCGGTACACCGAGGCGAAACGCACATAGGCCACCTGATCGAGGCTGCGCAGCTCCTCCATCACCCATTCGCCCAGCTGGCGCGACTCGATCTCGCGTTCGCCGCAGGACTGCAGGCGATGCTGGATATGGCTGATGGCGGCATCCACGCTGTCGGTGTCCACCGGACGTTTCTCCAGCGCGCGCAGCACGCCGGTCAGCAGCTTGTCTTCGTTGAAAGGTTCGCGTGTGCCGTCGCTCTTGACGATGCGCGGCATCACCAGCTCGGCGGCCTCATAGGTGGTGAAGCGGTCGCCGCAGGCCACGCATTCGCGACGCCGGCGTACCTGCATGCCTTCACTCGCCAGGCGTGAATCGATCACCTTGGTGTCCATATTGCCGCAGAACGGGCAGCGCATATGCGGTCAGTCTCCGTCCGGGGACGGCCTCAGCCGTAGACCGGGAAACGTTTGCAGAGCTCCAGCGCCTTCGCCCTGACCTGGTCGATGGTCGCTGTGTTTTCCACGTCGTCCATGATATCGCACATCCAGCCGGCCAGTTCGCGCACCTCGGCCTCGTCGAAACCGCGCGTGGTCACCGCCGGCGTACCGACCCGGATACCGCTGGTCACGAACGGCGACTGCGGGTCATTCGGCACGGCATTCTTGTTGACGGTGATATTGGCGTTACCCAGCGCGGCATCGGCCTGCTTGCCGGTAATGCCCTTGTCGATCAGGTCGACCAGGAACAGGTGGTCGTCGGTACCACCGGACACCACCTTGTAACCGCGCTCCAGGAACACCTGCGCCATGGCGCGGGCATTGGCCAGCACCCGGCCCTGGTAGTCCTTGAACTCCGGCTGCAGGGCTTCCTTAAAGGCGACAGCCTTGGCCGCAATCACGTGCATCAGCGGACCACCCTGGATGCCGGGGAACACCAGCGAGTTGAGTTTCTTTTCAATATCCGGGTTGGCTTTGGCGAGAATCAGGCCGCCGCGCGGGCCACGCAGGGTTTTATGCGTGGTGGTGGTGGTCACATCGGCAATCGCCACCGGGCTGGGGTAATGGCCGGTGGCCACCAGGCCGGCGACGTGCGCCATATCGACGAACAGGAAGGCACCGACCGAATCGGCGATCTTGCGGCAGCGTTCCCAGTCCACCACCCGCGAATAGGCGGAGAAACCGGCCACCACGACCTTCGGCTTGTGCTCCTGCGCCAGCGCTTCCATCTGTTCATAATCGATCTCGCCGGTGTCGGCGTTCAGGCCGTACTGCACGGCATGGAACACCTTGCCGGAGAAATTCACCTTCGAGCCGTGCGTCAGGTGCCCGCCGTCGGCGAGACTCATGCCCAGGATAGTGTCGCCGGGTGCGCACAGCGCGAGATACACCGCGGCATTGGCCTGCGAGCCGGAGTGCGGCTGCACGTTGGCGTAGTCGGCATCGAACAGCTGTTTGGCGCGATCGATGGCCAGCTGTTCGGCCACGTCGACATATTCGCAGCCGCCATAGTAGCGTTTGCCCGGGTAGCCTTCGGCATATTTGTTTGTTAAAACAGAGCCTTGCGCCTCCATCACACGGGGGCTGGCATAGTTTTCCGAGGCGATCAGTTCGATGTGCTGTTCCTGGCGCTGCTCCTCGGCGGAGATGGCGGCGGCGAGTTCATCGTCGAACCCGGCGATGGTCATGTCTTTGCTGAACATTGGTTTTCCCGGCAAGGCTTGAAAAGAGCGGGGAATGATACTGGAATTAACGGCTTTCGCCCAGTAAGGCCTCGACCACCGCGGTCCAGGCACGGGCCAGATTATCCCGGTTATAACCGCCGCCGCCCAGCGCCAGCAGCTTTCCCCCGCAATGGCGCTCAGCCAGTCCTTGCAGGCGGCCTGCAGCATGCCGGTGCGCGGCTGCACTGTATTCAAGATGAGTGATCGGGTCACCGGCCAGACTGTCGGCACCGCACTGGAACAGGATGAACTCCGGTTCGGCACGGTCAATGAAGCGTTCGGCCACGTCCCAGGCTTTGAAGAACTCCGCATCACCGGCACCGGGCGGCATGGGGATATTGAGCTTGGTACCGGCCGCCGCCCCGCGGCCGGCTTCCTTCACTGCGCCCGTGCCCGGGTAGAGGTAGCGGCCGTCTTCATGCAGGTCGACAAAAATCAGCTCAGGATCATCTTCAAACGCGTAGAACACCCCGTCGCCGTGGTGTGCATCGATATCGACATAGGCAATACGCCGGATACCGTACTGCCGGCGCAGGGTTTCGATCGCGATACCACAGTCATTGAATACGCAGAAACCGGCCGCACCGTCACGCCGCGCATGGTGCAGGCCGGCGATGGGTGTGAAGGCGTGCCGGCAACGCGCGTTGACCACATCGTCCAGCGCCGCCAGCGTGGTTCCCACCACCGTGGCGGCGGCCTCGTAGACACCCGGGAAGGCCGGGGTATCGCAGACATCGAGGTAACCCTCGCCGGTCTGCGACTGGTGCCTGACCCGCGCCAGGTAGTCCCGGGTCTGGAAACGCAGGATCTGCTCGTCCGTTGCCTGTACCGGCTCACAGACCTGCACCCGCCGGTCCAGCCCCAGTTCCTGCATGCGGGACCAGAAGGCGTGCAGACGGTCCGGGCCGAACGGGTGCCCCTCGCCAAAGCCGTAGGCTGCGAGCGCTTCACCGACATAGACCGCAACCGGGCTGGACGACATGCTGCCTCCTGGAAATAAACTCACCCGCAGGCATTCAACCTGCGACGATTAAAACATACCCGGATCAACCGGGCTTGCGGTACACAGCCGGGCCAACCGGCTCGAAACGGCCGGCCGGGTCATACATGACTTCCGAGCGCCCGAGAAACAGGTAGCCGCCGTCACACAGACAGTCGGCAAAGCGTTCAAGCAGCCGCTGTCGTGTCGGCCTGTCGAAATAGATCACCACGTTGCGGCAGAAAATCAGTTCAAAAGGACCTTGCACCGGCCAGTCATGCATCAGGTTGAGCTGCCTGAAGGTGACCGTTTTCCGCAACTCATGCTTCACCTCGACCGTCCCGCCCCCGCTGCCCGGCAGCGGGCGGAACCATTTCCTGCTGCGTTGCGCGGACAGGCCGGCGATACGTTCGCGCGCATAGCGCCCCTGCCTGGCACTTGCGATCACACTGGAATCCAGGTCCGTGGCAAGAATTTCCGGCGCCAACCCGGCTGCCGAGGCCAGCACCTCCTGCGCAACCATGGCAATCGAATAAGGCTCTTCGCCGGTGGAACAACCCGCCGACCAGATACGGACAGGCCGGTCGGCGGCATGCCGGCGCAGGACTTCGGGCAACAGGCGCCCGGCAAGAAAATCGAAATGGTGCGGCTCGCGAAAGAACGCGGTCAGGTTGGTGGTGAGCGCATTGATGAAATGCACCCGTTCCTCCGCGCCGCGCGGCGAGTTCACCAGCACCATGTAATCGGAAAATGCCGTCATCCGCAATGCGCGCAGGCGGCGTGCCAGGCGGGCATATACCAGGTCACGTTTGTCAGCGTCCAGGGTAATACCGGCCGTCGCGTGCAGCGTGGTGCGCACCGCCTCGAAATCGTGCCCGGTGAAGCTGAGATCAGCGTCCAATTGTCTTGCCTGCCCTGACATCCTGTACACACCGTATCGACTTTTCAGGAAAATCCTGATGAATTCGTCTTGCTCCATTCCGGCGCAGGCCAGGATCCACTGAAACCAGCGCACCGGATTTGGCATGAATATGCCGGAACACTGACCGCATGTCTGCTTCTGTCTGTATAATCACCCTACTTTTTTCATACCAGGCAGAGAGGGGTTATGGCCCAGTACGTCTATACTATGAACCAGGTCGGCAAGGTGGTGCCACCCAAGCGCGAGATCCTGCGCGATATATCCCTGTCATTTTTCCCCGGTGCCAAGATCGGCGTGCTGGGGCTGAACGGTTCGGGCAAATCGACCCTGCTGCGCATCATGGCCGGCATCGATACCGACATCCACGGTGAGGCGCGACCGCAGAAAGGCATCAAGGTCGGTTACCTGCCGCAGGAACCGGAACTGGACGAGAGCAAGGACGTGCGCGGCAACGTCGAAGGTGCCTTATCCGAACTCAGCGACGCACAGGCGCGCCTGGACGAGGTCTACGCCGCCTACGCCGAACCGGATGCCGATTTCGACGCCCTGGCCGCCGAACAGGCCAAGCTGGAGAACCTGCTGCAGGCCAGCGACGGTCACAACCTGGAACGCACTCTGGAAATCGCCGCCGACGCCTTGCGCCTGCCGCCCTGGGATGCCGACGTGAGCAAACTGTCCGGCGGTGAAAAACGCCGCGTGGCGCTGTGCAAGTTGCTGCTGTCCAAGCCCGACATGCTGCTGCTGGACGAACCCACCAACCATCTTGATGCGGAAAGCGTCGCCTGGCTGGAACGCTTCCTTCATGAATACCCCGGTACTGTGGTCGCCGTCACCCATGACCGCTACTTCCTCGACAACGTTGCCGGCTGGATCCTGGAACTGGACCGCGGCCACGGCATTCCCTGGGAAGGCAACTACTCGAGCTGGCTGGAGCAAAAAGAAGCCCGCCTGGAACAGGAAGAGAAAACCGAGAGCGCCCGCCAGAAAGCCATGAAGGCGGAACTGGAATGGGTGCGCAGCAACCCCAAGGGCCGCCATGCCAAGAGCAAGGCGCGTCTGGCACGCTTCGAGGAACTGGCTTCGCAGGAATCACAGAAGCGCAACGAGACCAAGGCGCTGTATATCCCGCCCGGTCCGCGCCTCGGCGAACTGGTGATCGAGGCCAAAGACATCAGCAAGGGCTTCGGCGACCGGCTATTGATCGACAAGCTGAATTTCCGCCTGCCGCAGGGCGGCATCGTCGGCATCATCGGGCCGAACGGCGCGGGCAAGACCACCCTGTTCCGCATGCTCACCGGCAGCGAGCCTGTCGACAGCGGCGAACTGCGCATCGGCGAAACCGTGCAGATTGCCTGCGTCGACCAGAGCCGCGACGCGCTGGACGGCAACAAGACGGTGTGGGAAGAAATCTCCGACGGCCAGGACATCATTGCCATCGGCAAGTACGAGGTCAATTCACGCGCCTATGTCTCGCGCTTCAACTTCAACGGCACCGAACAGCAGAAACGTGTCGGCGACCTGTCCGGCGGCGAGCGTAACCGCGTGCACCTGGCGAAACTGCTCAGGAGCGGCGGCAACCTGCTACTGCTCGACGAACCAACCAACGACCTCGACGTGGAAACCCTGCGCGCGCTGGAAGAAGCCCTGCTCGACTTCCCCGGCTGCGCGGTGGTCATCTCGCATGACCGCTGGTTCCTGGATCGCATCGCGACACACATCCTGGCCTTTGAGGGTGACAGTGAAGTGGTCTGGTTCGAGGGCAACTACGCGGACTACGAGGCGGACCGTAAACGGCGCCTGGGGGAAGACGCCAACCAGCCGCACCGGATCAAGTACAAACGACTGCACTAGGCAGTCCTGCGCCAGGGACGGCCGGACTGTCAGTGCAGTGCGCGTCCGCAGCCGCGCAGCGTCCTGCCTTGCCAGGTGACGCGCACTTCGGTCTCGAACAGTTCACCGCTCATGGAATCACGACACGGGCGGCCCGTCACTTCAAGGACCAGTTCACCGGCATCCCAGCGGGTGGTGCGCGTTGCAGTATCCGTGATCGGCTCCGGCAACGGCAGTTCGACGCGGGATGCTCCGTAGTCGGCCACCAGCACGATACGGCTCTGTTCCCGGATCTCCAGGTGCCATCCCGGCTCGTTACCGACCGCGCGGAAATCCGCGCCGTCGAGTTTGGCCTTTTCCCAGATGGCACTGCGCCGGTCATTGCGACACAACACGGGGTCAGCACCGACCGCACCGAGACGGGCTGTCTGACCCTCTATCAGGAGCATGAAACTGCCATCGGAGTAACTGCCCGCCTCGCCCGGCACTGACGGGAGCCTTAGCGTCCCTCCAGGGCGGAACACCCAGGCCTCGGCTCCGGTAGCGCGTACCGTATTGGTGGTTTGATTTTCACACACGAAGACATAGGTCTGCGTAGCAGCGTTCACAGCCTGTGCCGGGCCGGCGGCGAGAGCCGCCCCGGCACAGGCCAGCAGCAGTGTGACAGGCAGGCGCATCATGCGCGCTATTATACCGCCGGGCGGGCGAAATTTACCTTACGGAAATACCCTGGAAAGTACCGGCGCCCGACAGGGCTGTGACACGCTGCTTCCGGTTCTCCAGCTGCTTTTCGAGTTCCGGAATCCGGGCTTTGACGGCCGCGCTCTCTTCCCCGAGGCTGCGCAGCTTGTCCACCAGGACCACGCGACGTTCGACCGGGATATTTTCCGCCACCAGCTCGGCACTGACATTCCGCATTTTCACGTCGATTTTGGTCAGACGTTTGCGCTGGGATTTAAGTTGCTGTGAGAGCCGGCTGATTTCTGTTTCCAGTTCGTACAACTTGCGGCCATCGCGGTAGGCCTGCAGAAAATCCGCTTCCAGCTGGTCAGGGCATACCCCGGCATATTGTTTACCGGAGCGCCCCTGCTGGTAGCCGTTGCCCGGCTGGCAGAAGCTTGCCAGACCCTCGTCCCGGCCGCTCCGGTACGCCTCCAGATCCGGGGCGACCCCGTACTCTGCACAGGCCTTGCGGTGCGCACCGATACGCGCTTCAGCTTTGCCCTGGACGCCGTCTTCATAGCCTATGGTCTTCCAGTTCGCCGTCTGGCACTCATCCTTCGAAAGGCTGGCACACCCGGTAACCAGAAAGATCACCGTCAGCAGGGCGTGTAACCGGAAATGCGGATCCTGCTTCTTTGCAGTCATTTTACTACTCCATCAGGACTCAGATACCTGTCGGTATGCGGGAAAATATCGGCATGATTCCGGGCGACTTAAGCCTCCCGGCCGGCCCGGATTGCCCCGTTTCCGTAGACTTTAGAGAAAAGGCACTTTATTCTTCATCGTAGTCCAAACACGGGAAGGACGACAACGTGTACTACCGCGCGACCACCGAGACGGATGCAAATTAACGCCATGCGTGCCACGACGCATAACCGGCACGTCATTACGGTCATCCTTGTCTGCCTGTGCTGCGGCGTCTCTGTCAGCCATGCGGAGACAATCACCATTCGGGCCGACGAATGGTACCCCGTCAACGGCCAGCCCGACTCGGACCGCCCCGGATATATGATTGAACTGGCCAGCACCATCCTGGCCGGTCATGACTATAGCGTAGACTACCAGACCATGCCCTGGGAACGGGCCGTGGACTCAGTGCGCAAAGGCAAATATGACTGCGTGGTCGGCGCCTTCCGCGGCGACACACCGGACTTCGTCTTCCCGCGTGAGAACTGGGGCCGGATCGCCACCGGGTTCTATACCCGGGCCGGGAACCCCTGGCGCTACACCGGGCTGAACTCCCTGCGTACACAGACCGTCGGCATCATCGGCGGCTATGCCTATGGCGATGAGCTGGACAGCTTCATCCTGCAAAACGGCTCCCTGTTTCACGCCATCAAGGGCGAAACAGCGCTGGAAAACAATATCGAAAAACTGCTGGCCGGCCGGATCTCCGTCATTGCGGAGGCGCCACTGGTCATGAACGCAAAACTGAAAGAACTGGGCCTGCAGGAACAGGTCAGGCCTGCCGGCCGCCTCAACGAGGGAGAACCTGTTTATATCGCCTGCTCACCGGCAAAACCCCGCAGCAGACAACTGGTCGACTGGTTCGATACCGGGATAAGAGAACTGCGCCGGTCAGGCACCCTGGCAAAAATCCTGGCGAAATATGCCATGACCGACTGGAAGGCGCAGACGCCTGCAAATGAATGAATATTCATAGCATCGCATTCAAACTCAACGCCACGGTTATCAGCGTCGTCACCCTTACCCTCGCGGCCTTCGGTTATTTCAGTTACCAGCAGACCCGCAGCACCGTCACCCATGACATCGAGAAACGCACCGGCAAACTCCTGGAAGAACTCACCTACCAGCTTTCCACGCCACTGTGGAATTTCGATACCGAACAGGCCAGCAAGATCATCGAGTCCGAGCAGGACCCTGATTTCATCAGCGCAATTGTCGTTACCGACAACGAGCACAACATCATCACCGCCCTGCTCACCCTCGACAACAGGCAGCAATTGACCAACCGGCGGCCTCCGCCCGGGGATTACCAGGAGCAACGCATCCAGCCTGTCATGCACGGTGAGGAAACCATCGGCTTCATCGAACTGTACCGGCACAATCGATTGCTCCAGGCCACGTTGGAGCATGAGATTCGACAGCTGGTACTGGAAATCCTGGTGCTGGATATTCTCCTGTCCATCCTGCTCACCCTGACGATGAAGCGCATCATCATCAACCCCCTTGGCGTGCTGGCCACCACCTTCGACAAAATCACCGACAGTGGCGGAGACCTTGACCAGCGTCTCGGCGCTTCGGGTAAAAACGAGATCAGTCAATTGTGCCGTGGCACCAATGCCATGCTGGACACCATCAAGGCACAGAACCAGGCCCTGCACCAGGCCAAACAGAACCTCGAATCACTGGTGGCATCCCGCACGCAGGAACTGAATGCCTCCAACAAGGAGCTGGAAGCCTTCAGTTATTCAGTGTCGCATGACCTGCGTTCACCACTACGCAGCATCGACGGCTTCAGCTACGCCATCCTGGAAGAGTATGGCGACAAACTGGACGACACCGGCAAGGATTACCTGCAGCGGGTGCGCGCCGCCACCCAGCGCATGGGCGATCTTATCGATGACATGCTTACCCTGTCGCGCATGACACGCAGCGAATTCAAACGCGAGGAAGTCAACCTGAGCGAGCTGGCGGAGGAAGTCATCCAGTCACTGCGCGAACAGCAGCCGGAGCGGCAGGTAACGGTCGATATTACCGGGTCCATGCCGGCCAGTGGTGACCGGCACCTGCTGAAGATCGCCCTGGATAACCTGCTGGGCAATGCCTGGAAATATACCGCCCGGCAGGCAAGCGCACACATTGAATTCGGCCGGCAACAACAGGACGGTGAAACCGTGTACTACATCCGGGACAATGGCGCCGGTTTTGACATGCGTTATTCCGGAAAACTGTTCGGCGCCTTCCAGCGCCTGCACGGTACGGAATACGAAGGCACCGGTATCGGTCTGGCCACTGTCCTGCGCATCATCCGGCGCCATAACGGCCGCATCTGGGCCGACGGGGAAACCGACAGGGGAGCGACTTTCTATTTCACCCTGCCGGGAAACAACCACAACCACGGCCTGGTCACAGGCAACATTTAAAGAACATAAAGCAACATCGCCAGGTAATGTGAAATACTGCCGGCCAGCACGAACAGGTGCCAGATACCGTGGGCGTGCTTCATCCTCTCATCGATAGCATAAAAAATAATTCCGCTGGTGTAGAACACGCCACCCAGCACCAGCAGGCCCAGACCACCATTGGGCAAGGCCCGGGTCAACGGATACATGGCAGCCAGGATCAGCCAGCCCATCAGCAGATAGATGACCATCTGTATGCTGCGCGACCCTTTCCTGTGCAGGCTGTCCACGACAATACCGACAATGGCCAGCCCC
Source organism: Gammaproteobacteria bacterium (assembly GCA_011374975.1). Lineage (GTDB taxonomy): Bacteria > Pseudomonadota > Gammaproteobacteria > DSM-19610 > DSM-19610 > Thiogranum. The sequence continues at coordinate 75,754 of DRNU01000186.1, forward strand.
CAGATAATACCGAACAGCGTCCAGCCCCAGACGCCGCGCAGGGTCACCAGGGTAAGCGGCGTGTAGCTGCCGGCGATGAGCAGGTAGATGGCGACGTGGTCCAGCTTCTGGAATATCTGTTTGGCCCGTCCGCGCAGCGAGTGGTACAGCGTCGACAGGGTGTACAGCAGGAACAGGGTCGTACCATAGATGCTGAAACTGACAATCTTCCACGGATCGCCTTTCATGGCGGCGAACACCACCAGCACCACCAGGCCGGCAAGCGCCAGCGCGGCTCCGACCAGATGGGTAATACTGTTGAGTCGTTCCCCGTGATACATCGTATGAATTACCTGCCAGCTGTACGGGTAACAGCCTGGAACCAAAACTCAGGAAGCGCAACCCTCCTGCCTGACTTTCCCGGGGACAAAACCCGCCCGGATCCTCAAACCCAGCAGTACGGCAAGCACCGCACCGTATACCAGAGGCTCCAGCACATCCGCCTTGACCAGCCACCAGAAATGCAGCACACCCAGTGCCGGGACAATATAGGCCAGCCGGTGCAGGCGCTTCCAGCCTCGTCCGAGCCGGCGCATCATAAAGGTATTGGAGGTTATCGCCAACGGCAGCAACAGCACAAAGGCCAGCATACCCACGGTGATAAAGGGCCGGTCCAGGATATCCAGCCAGATCTCGCCCCAGTCGAAGAACTGGTCCAGCCACAGGTAGGTTAACAGGTGCAGGCCGGCGTAGAAAAAGGCGAACAGCCCCAGCATGCGGCGCACACGAATTGTCCAGCCCCAGCCAAACAGGCGTTTGAGCGGCGTCGCCATCAGCGTAATCAGCAGAAAACGCAGGGCCCACTCGCCGGTATTGTCCGCCACCTCATCGATGGGGTTGGCCCCGAGCAGCCCGGCAAGCAGCTGCCAGCCCAGCACCATCAGCGGCAACAGGCAAAGCATAAAGACGACCGGTTTTAACAGCTGTTTGCGCATATCAGTAATATTTCTTCAAATCCATGCCCGCATACAGGGAAGCGACCTGGTCTTCGTAGCCGTTGAACATCAGCGTCTTGCGCTTGAGGAATTCCCCGATGCGCCGTTCGCGTTTCTGACTCCAGCGCGGGTGCGACACGTTCGGGTTTACATTGGAGTAGAAACCGTATTCACGCGGGGCGGACCTGGTCCAGGAACTGGTTGGCTGCGTTTCGCGCAAGCGTATTTTTACAATGGACTTGATGCTCTTGAATCCGTATTTCCAGGGCACCACCAGGCGGATCGGCGCCCCGTTCTGGTTGGGCAACACATCACCGTATAACCCGACTGCCAGCAATGTCAGCGGGTGCATGGCCTCGTCCATGCGCAAACCCTCACGGTACGGCCACTCCAGCACGCGGCGGCGCTGCCCCGGCATCTGTTGCTTGTCATACAGGGTTTCAAATTCGACATACTTTGCCTTCGAGGTCGGTTCGAAGCGTTTGATCAGGTCAGCGAGGGGAAAACCGATCCAGGGAATGACCATCGACCAGCCTTCCACACAGCGCAAACGATAAATGCGTTCTTCCAGTGCGTGCGGCTTGAGGATATCCTCCAGCGTATAGCTGCCGGGCCGGGCCACTTCACCGGCAATCGCAACAGACCAGGGATCGGTCACGAGTTTATGCGCATGACGTGCCGGGTCGGACTTGTCGACACCGAACTCGTAAAAATTGTTGTAGCTGGTAACGTCCTCGCGGGGTGTTTTCTCCTCATCAGTACTGAACGGCCCGGGCTTGACCCGACCCGGCTCCAGAGCCGCCGAAGCCTCGCGACTCAGTAACGACGCACCGAGCGCCGCACCGGCGATGGCGATGCCGGATTGCAGAAACCGTCGCCTCTGCTGATAGATCCCAAAGGGAGTTACATCGGACTCGTTGAGGTCCGTAGCGGTTTTTATCAACACAGTCCCGTCCTGCCCAGGCAAAAGCCGTCTAATTCGACTGCGTGCCCGCCCCCGGGTTCCTTACTCACAGGCAAACCGGGAGCGGCCTGCCGCAGACCTGCAACCAGTATAAAAGGGTTCCGCACCACCTTTCATCACGAATTGGTCACAAATTTTTGTAAATCTCCAGTAAAATCCAGATATCAGCGACAGACACCTCCTTCCACACGCCGTCTCAATAGCAGAGATAGCCACGCGTAAAACCATTATCCATGACAACACCGCACCTTACGATGCTGTTTTTTTGATCTGTTCAGCCATCTTAGTACGCATGCACCATCTAATCGGGCTGTTGCCAATGCGGCTGGAAAAGAGTAAAAGCAACAGTGCGCTAAAGGGAATTAAACAGCATAAAGGAATCATGTCATCGTGCACCTGCTTGATATCGCATTACTATCGCACAAGCGAGCAGGCCCGCCAGGAAAACTGCTATGACGGAAAAAAGGAAGGTCGTATTCTCATTTGACGATGGCCCAAACCCTGCCGGGGCACTCAATACGATATTGAGCACTCTCCAGAAGAATTCAATCACCGCAGAATTCTATGTTCTTGGCAGCGAGGTTGAAAGAAACCCATCCGCAGCGAAGTCAATTATTGCCAGGGGACATAAAATCCAGAACCACTCATGGAGCCATCCTGACCTGGCAAAAGCAAGTGAAGCCAAAGTTCACCTGGAGCTGAAAAAAACCCAGGACATTATAAAAAAGGCAACCGGCATAACAGCCACGAAAGTGCGGCCACCTTATGGCGCGGGTGGGTGGCCCAGGAAACATGATCCTGAGCTGGCGAAGGTAGCCCGTCAATTATCATTAAGCATCCATAACTGGGATATAGACACTGAAGACTGGAAAGCACCGAGAGGCATTGGGCCCGGTAAAATCAAACACATCAAAAAGCAGCTGGATGGAAATAAAACAAAGACCACTCTAAATGTGCTAATGCATGTACAAATCGAGACAGCCAAAGACCTTCCTGAATTCATCAGAATCCTAAGGGAATGGGGTTTTTTGTTTGCAAAGCCAACCAGTTAGTGAGGAGAAAACTCATCTGATGTTTAAGTTTACCAGCATGATATTAGCGGCCCTTCTGACAGCCTGCTCCGTTTCTTCATCGCCACTGGATAAGGCCAGCGAAAAATACAGGAGTGACAGAGATTACAAGAGCCTGCAAATCATTTATGAGCATTTGTCAGTCGGCATTACGCGCAACGATGTTGAAAGTTTATTGGGAGAACCGGATTATTCACCAACGGACGGACTGTATTATTACTCTTCAGACCAGCGCGTATTTTTAAAAGACCAAAACAGATACACATCTCCCGGGTTAGTCGTGGATTACCGGGACAAGAGAGACGTACCTACAGAAACGCTTCAAAGATTTCAATTAAGGAACGTCGGTGAGTAACTGATGGCCTGCCCTGGTTTTGGCTGGTAACGTCCTCGCGGGGTGTTTTCTCCTCATCAGTACTGAACGGCCCGGGCTTGACCCGACCCAGC
>DRNU01000187.1 GCA_011374975.1 Gammaproteobacteria bacterium
GACATGATCGTGACTCCCTGCCCGGTATGCCAGATGAACACCGAGGTCTACCAGGAGCAGATCAACGCCAAGTTCGGCACCAAGTTCAAGATGCCGGTGGTGTACTACAGCACCCTGCTGTCGGTGGCCTACGGCAAGAGCGCCAAGGAAGCCGCACTGGACGGTCAGGTTATCAAGGCGAAGCAGCTGGAAGATATCGCCGGCAAGTAACGCTGGCTTAAGACCGGTAGCATCTAAGCCCCTCGAAAGAGGGGCTTTTTTTTGCCCGGTACGGCTACCGGAGACCCGGCCCTATGGCCCGGCGCATGAGGAATCACGCTCGGCGGCAAACTCGCCGAACTGGTTCCTGCCTTGCAGTGAGGCCTGATTCTTCGCCATATGGATGTCGTCAATGATCGGCCATTCAATTACGTACGATTGACCCGACTTGCGCCAGAGGCCTTTAAACGGTCCGCCTGCCACTGTTTTATCAGCCGCGATAGCGACCTGAATCCCGTTCATCCACAACCACTGACCTTCCAGGCCGCCTGAATCGCCGGACACCCTTTTGGCCGAAACAGGCATGCCGAAAATATTGGTTCCGGACAGGCCGGAGCCGTTTTCTGACAGGGTCAACGTGTCTGTAATTGATGGCCAGGCAATCGAATAACGACCGCCCTTTTCATCCACCGTTTTCCAGCTTCCCGGAATAACGCCATTGAGCACGGAACCGTCCTTCTTCACCACGATGTACGGGCCGTTCGACCAGCGCCAGCAGCCTGCCAGCGCAGGTGTCGGTTTCTTCACTGGCGCGGAGGCTTTGGCTTCCTGTGGCTTCGTCACTGACTGCGTACGCTTTTGTGCAGGCGCCTGGCCACGCCCGGCGTTCAGGGAGGCCTTCGTCGGCTGAGTCTTTGCCGGGGCTTTGGGTACTGGCGCAGCCGCCTGGCTTGAGCCTTCACATTGGCTGCTGCTCCCTGACATTTGCTCGGCATTCGCAGCTTCTTCCAGCTTGATGTACTCAGGCACATCCCATACTTTCCGGTCCTCGCGCATCCTGAATTGACCAATCATTATAGAAAGTTGCCTGTTGCTTGAAATAATGGATGCACGCACCGCTTCATACCGGGTAAAGAAACCACTATCACGAGAAATCGAGTCGCCCTGATACGAGACGGCACCCCCCAGCGGATAGGGCTGTTTGTCATTCTGCCAGAACAGGTTAACCCGCTTGCCATCGTAGACCCAGCGATTGGCCGGATCGTAGTACATGCGCGTTATTTCTTTCCCGGCATCAAAGCGCACCAGCGTTTTCCCGTTGAGGGCCCCGATCTGAATAGTCTCTTCTTTCATTTTATAGGCGGGACTCCAGCCCAGCCCGAAGATACCGTCTGCTCTTAAGTGGATAATCTGCCGTAGACCACCTCCAGCAAAACTCTTGCCATCAGCCATCACCTGGCTGCCATCCCACACCACAACCGCTTTCGCATGGCGTGCAAAGGCTTTTTTATCCTCCCCGGGCAAGGCCTCGGCTCTGCCCATCTGGACTTGCATAGACCATAGCGTGTTTGAATAACCGGACGCCCTGCGCTCCGCATACCAGGCATCTTTTTCTGCCTTGCACCGGGTCTTCAGGATAGATGTATAGGGCAGGCTGCTCGGAACGGGCGCCGCATCGGAATAATCGCGAACCGGCTCAAACAGGTACCGGCTCACCACTTTCCTCATCGCTTTTTCCCCGGAACTGAGCACACGTTTCTTTATGACTACACTTTCCGCATCGATGACAGCGAGCACTTCCCTGCAATAGGGCTTGTCGATAGAGGGATACTTCCCCGCATCACAGAGCCCGGTTATTTTCTTTTTGGCCTCGTCCAGGTACTCCTGCCGGTAGCTCACCCAGCGCTTCAGGTCTTCCCTGCTTTTTGCCGGCAAGACATCCCTGGCAAGGAATTTCTCGAACTCCCGCGTGGCATTGAATTCCTTGCTGAAGACATTCTGAATCAACAGCTCCTTTTTTTCAGGGTTCAGCAGAAACCCGACATCCCGGCTTTTTTTAATCGAGCGATCCCGCCTCGGGTCCGCCTCGTCGCGCACGTAGGTTATCGTGGTATTAAAATAGATATAACCGCTCAGTTCCCGGCTCGTCATGCCCATGCTCATCGCGTACGGGATGCGCTTCAGGGCATAGTTAACCTTCCACTCCACCACCTCCAGCACATTCGACCGGGATTCATACCGGCTCGAACCTTCTTCACCAATAAGGTTCGGGTTCATAATGGCAAACTTCCGGTCGATAAACTGTATTTCCGATGTCACCATTTTGTAATCAGTCGCCGGGTGGTCACTCAAAAAATACCAGCGCCCGATAAGCAGTTTCTCCGGGTTATCTACCTTCCTGACCTCAACTTCGGGGTCGATACTTTCAAGCAATGCGCGCACATCCAGGTCCGGCATTGCTTTCATAATGCGCAGAAACTGCCCCTGTATGACGACAAGGCTGTCTGTATAGGATTTAACATGTTCCAGCAGTTTCAGCTCCCTGGCCCTGTCGCCCTCCGCAACGCTTCTCGCCCAGATTCTCGCGTCAACAACCATCTCCGTTTTGGCTTTACGTTTTTGTTGTTTGCACGCTTCCAGTACCGGAACCGCTGCGGCGGCCGCCTGTTTCGAGGTCACAGTCTCCAGGATCGAGATTTGTTGTCTGTTTGCTGCTGCCAGTATTTCGACAGGCGTAAGGCCTGCTGC
>DRNU01000188.1 GCA_011374975.1 Gammaproteobacteria bacterium
TCCACCTGGATGGTTTTCGGTCGCTCCGGTGCTGACAACAGTTTGCTCATGCCCTGCAGTATCAGCAGCTCATTGCCATCGACATCGATCTTGATGTGTTGCGGGGGCAGAAATGCTTCCTGAGAGAGCAGTTCATCGATGGCTGCGGCATATTTCAGTTCGGAAATTTCAGGCTGAAATTCCTCCTTGTGTGCATCGGTGACCGATGCCAGCTGGCTTTCTGCACTGCCGGCTTTGCCCGAGGCATAGTTGAACGGGAAAAAGCCCTGTTCATTGTGCAGCGCAAAGTTGCAGGGTTTGATGATATGCTCGAAGTTGTTGACCCGGATGTTATCCAGCAGGCGGGTAAAGTTCGCACTGTGGGGTTCAAAAGCATATACCTTGCCGCTGTCTCCCGCGTAGCGGGCTGCGAGTATTGTATAAATGCCGATGTTTGCGCCAATATCGTAGAAGACGTCGCCGGGCTTTACCTCGTCCCTGATCCAGTCACAGGTCCCGGGTTCCTTGATAAAGAACTTCATGCTGCGTGAGAATTCCGGGAATGTCCGGCACAGGAACCTGTACTGCGAATCGCCGTCTGAAATCTCTACATTACGCACCAGCCACTCACGCATGCGGAAACTCAGCTTGAACAGTTTCCTTGCGTATTCGTTCCTCGGCCAGGGCCAGGTCTTGCCATCCGCCCGTATTCTGCGGGCTGTAGTTTCTGTCATATCAATCCCGGCCCTCAGGCGCTGATGCGGAAGATCTGGTCGTGAATCTGTTCTGCCTTCAGCGTCGTGTCGTCGCCGAGTACCCGTTGAAAGCGTTCGATGCGATTGCGCAGTTCATTCAGTGTGATGCCCGGGTAGCGGTGACGGTGAAATTCCGGTGGGGCATGTGAACCGGGCAGGTAGCCCTTCAGCCACTTAACAAGGCGCCGCCCGTTTGCCAGTGACCAGCCTGCCAGGTGGTTTAGTGGTGCCGGTGCCGGTAACGCCGATTTGCCGTGCATGGCCGTTTCCAGTACGTCGATCATCCGTTCACAGGCCAGTCGGCCATCCTGGGCGACAAGGTATTCGTCAACCAGTGCCTGGCGCTCTGCACCATCGGCAGCGCCGAGTTTACCGGCGAGGATTTTCCCCAGGGTGTCCAGCAGTTCCTGTTGGTCGAAACACTGGTGGCTCAGTCGATTGGGCAGCCGGTAAAAGCTCTCGTCGATCTTGTCGTCGACGCTTGCCCGGTAACTGATTGCGGGGATCCGCATCGTGTAGGCCTCCACGGCTGTGGTGCAGCCGTTATGCACCAGTGCTTTCGCTGCCATCAGCCAGGGCACCACATTGCCTTCGTTGGTGACCTTGACCCGCCGGCTGCGGGATGCGATATCGTGGTAGACGGCCGGGTTCTCGGTCGGGTGGGGGCGAACGATAAGGGTGTGATCCGGGAAGGCTGCGTCGAGCACGGGGATGAGTGCCTTGAAATGCTCGAAGATGGCCTGCTTGTGGTCGCGCAGGGCCTCCGCAAAATCCCGGCTCATACCTTTGCCGGCCTTGCCGAATACCGGGGCCCGGCCTTCCTTTGTTGCCGGCCTGAACAGGTTCTGGCTCGGAAAGAAGGCATTCACATGATTGAAATTGGTGTTCAGCAGAATGAACTTGCCATGCTGCCTGCGCAGCGCCTCGGCGTCTTCTTCGTAGAAGGTGCACATATCCGGCCGCAACAGGTCCCCGCGCGGATTGCCCGTGATATGGATCGGCTTTTCCTGCGGCATGGCGGGGTACTGGCGCCACAGCCTGGCGTTGTCTTCACCCCAGGCAAAAAGATGGGACACGTATTTCAGCGACAGGGGGGACAGGCGCCGTGAAAAGTACATGTCGTCGGGAAGGTGTACCAGTGCCTCTTCGTCCCAGGAGGCAATTCGCTGGCCAAGCTTGTGCATGATCTGGAACATCTTCAGGTTCATCACCGTGAAACTCTTGCACAGGTACAGGCTCCTGGGCAGGGAGGCGATGCGGAAATCGATTTTGCGGTGCGAACCGATGATCGAGGTATAGCCACGCCTTGCCGCTATAATGGCAAGCAACAGCTTGGGGTCCAGTTCCCGCACCTGGTTTTCCACCGGTATGATGAGTGGAACCTTCGCGGTTACCGTGCTCGCTGACATTGTATGACTCCTTGAGCGCGAATTATAAGGCGTCCGCCACCTGTACTTGAATCAACCCCCCGTGTGGGTGATGGGCCCGGGTCAGGGGCAGACATCCACTCGCGGTTCAGGCATCATAGGTATCCAATAAAAACAAATGCTTGGCGCTCGTGTATAATTACCGTTTCCGGTTGTTGCCTGATGAATAAATACTCTGAAAAAACAATATCTTCTAACTCATTAATCATGGATTGAATAATGTCGTATAAAACAGACGATCTGAGAATCGTGGATGTTCGCGAAGTGGTTCCCTACGCGGAGCTGCAGGCCGAGTTTCCTGTTACCGAAAATGCTGCTCGCACCACGCTTGAGACCCGGCAGGCGATTCACCGCCTGCTGCATGGCGAAGACGATCGTATGCTGGTCATCGTCGGTCCCTGCTCCATCCATGACCCGGATGCGGCGCTGGAATACGCGGCGCGTCTGAAGCAGGTGCGTGAGCGGCTGGCGGACGATCTGCTGATTGTCATGCGGGTGTATTTTGAAAAGCCCCGCACCACGGTTGGCTGGAAAGGCCTGATCAATGATCCGGACCTGGACGGCAGCTTCCTGATCAACAAGGGCCTGCGCCTGGCGCGAAAACTGTTGCTGGATATCAACGACTCCGGCGTGCCGGCGGCAACCGAATACCTCGATTTGATGTCCCCGCAATATGTCTCCGACCTGATCAGCTGGGGCGCCATCGGTGCGCGTACCACGGAGAGCCAGGTGCACCGCGAGCTGGCTTCGGGCCTGTCCTGTGCCGTGGGCTTCAAGAACGGTACCGACGGTGCGCTGAAAATCGCCATCGATGCGATCCGCTCCTCGTCCCAGCCGCATAATTTCCTGGCGCTAACCAAGGCCGGCCACGCGGCAATCTTCTCGACGGCCGGCAACGACGACTGCCACATCATTCTCCGGGGCGGCAAGGCACCCAATTATGATGCCGAAAGCGTCGCAGAGGCGGCCGTGCAGCTGGAGGCGGCGGGACTGCCGGCGCAGATCATGATCGATTTCAGCCACAGTAACAGCAGCAAGCAGTTCCGGCGTCAGCTGGACGTAGGGGCGGATGTGGCGGCCCAGATTGCATCCGGCGACGAACGCATCATGGGTGCCATGATCGAGAGTCACCTGGTGGAAGGCCGGCAGGACAATGTGCCGGGGGTTGAGCTGGAGTACGGCAAGAGTATCACCGACGCCTGTATCAGCTGGGAAGACACTGTGCCGTTGCTGGAGCAACTGGCGGATGCTGTCCGCCAGCGGCGCCGGGCGCCGGCCAAGGCCTCGGCGTAAAAGCCGGGGCAGGTTTTATCCCTCTTTAAGCAGCTTGCGTTCCCAGTCCAGGGATGTTTTCACGATAAAGTCCAGGTCATCGTAGCGCGGTTCCCAGCCCAGCAGGCGCCTGGCCTTGTCGGCCTTTGCCACCAGTGCCGGCGGGTCGCCGGCACGGCGCGGTTCCTCGACCACCTTGATCGGGGCGCCATTCACCCGGTTTACCGCATCGATGACTTCACGCACGCTGAAACCGTGCCCGTAGCCACAGTTCAGCGTGACTGACTCTCCGCCTTCACGCAGGTAGTCGAGCGCCTTGATATGGGCATTGGCGAGGTCGTCGACGTGGATATAGTCGCGCACACCGGTGCCGTCGGGTGTCGGGTAGTCGGTGCCGAACACATACAGCTGTTCGCGCTTGCCGACCGCAACCTCGGCGGCCACCTTGATCAGCAGGGTGGCATTATTGGTGGACTGGCCGATGCGGCCCTCGGGGTCCGAGCCGGCTACGTTGAAGTAACGCAGGATGACATGGCGCATGTCGCCGGCCTTGCCCAGGTCGCGCAGCATCATTTCGCTCATCAGCTTGGAGGTGCCGTAGGGGTTGATGGGCGCCAGCGGGCTGTCTTCCGTGCAGATGGAATCCTCCGGGGTGCCATACACGGCGGCGGTGGAGGAGAAGATAAAATATTTGACCCCGGCCCCGGCACAGCACTCAAGCAGGTTGCGCGTGCAGCAGGTATTGTTACCGTAGTATTTCAACGGGTCGCTGACCGATTCCGGTACGATGGTGTGTGCCGCGAAATGCAGCACGGTGTCGACCCGGTGTTCTTCCAGCAGGCGCGTGACCAGCTCGCGGTCGCAGGTGTCGCCGACAATCAGTTCGGCGCCCAGTACCGCTTCGGCGAAGCCGGTGGACAGGTTGTCCAGGACCACCACGTTTTTACCGGCGGCGGTCAGCAGGCGGACCACGTGGCTGCCGATATAACCGGCGCCCCCGGTGACAAGTATCTTGTTTTCGCTCATTCCCGAACCTTCGTTTTATTCTGTGCGCGCATCATAATGTCTGGGCGCCTGTCGTTCTAGTGTTTTTCCACATTTGCCGTCCGGTTATCGGGGTTCTGCTGTGAGTGTGCTGTGTGTGAGGCATACAGGTCATCGAGCGACATAGACTGGCCGTTTTCCGTGACAATGCGGGCGTGGAAGCGGCGCAGTTCGCGTGCTTCCCGCACCCCGCAGGAATGTGCGATTACGCCCACCTCATACACCATGTTCTTTACATAGCCGGCAACCCGTTCCACCTTGTCGCCGGGAACCAGGCCCTTTTGCAGTTTCGGGTTATGCGTGGTGATGCCGGTCGGACAGGTGTTTTTGTTGCATTGCAGGGCCTGTATGCAGCCCAGCGCGAACATGAAACCGCGTGCGGAGACGATAAAGTCCGCCCCCACACACAATGCCCAGGCGACCTCGGCCGGGGTGATCATCTTGCCGGAGGCGATGACCTTGATGCGCGCCTTGAGGTCGTATTCTTCCAGCTTGTCGATCACCAGCGGCAGGCTCTCCTGTATCGGCAGGCCCATGTAGTCCATCAGGCTCATGGGGGCGGCGCCGCTGCCGCCATCGGCGCTGTCGATGGTGATGAAGTCGGGTGCCGAGAGCGGGCCGCGTGCCCTGATTTCATTGCACAGCTCGTCCAGCCAGCCGTAGGCGCCGATTACAGCCTTGAAGCCGACTGGTTTGCCGGTCACGGTGCGTATGCGGTCGATCATGTCCAGCAGGTCAGCGATGGAATTGATGTCGGTGTGACGGTTGGGGCTGATGGAGTCCTGCCCGGCAGGAATGCCGCGTATCTGCGCGATTTCCCCGGTGACCTTGTTGCCGGGCAGGATACCGCCCTTGCCGGGTTTGGCGCCCTGGCTGAGTTTCAGCTCGAACATTTTTACCTGTTCGTGGGCGGCAACCTCACGTAGTTTGTCATCGCTGAGATTTCCCAGCGCATCGCGCACGCCGTATTTTGCGGTACCGATCTGGAATACGAGATCGGCGCCGCCTTCCAGGTGGTAGCGCGAGAGGCCGCCTTCACCGGTGTTCATCCAGCAGCCGCATCTGGCGGCACCGCTGGACAGGGCCTGTACAGCGGGTCTGGATAATGCGCCAAAACTCATGCCGGAAATGTTGAACAGCGAACGTGTTGTATAGGGCTTGTTGCAGGCCGGCCCGATGGTGATGGCAGCGATTTCCGCGGCATCGGTGCCCAGGGTCGGGAACGGGCAGTTCACGAACAGCACGGTGCCGGGCGGAGACAGGTTGCGTGTCGAGCCGAAGGCGCTGGTGTTGTCGAGATCCTTGGCGGCACGGTACACCCAGTTGCGCTCGGCACGGTTGAAGGGCATTTCCTCGCGGTCCATGGCGAAGAAATACTGGCGGAAAAATTTGCCTGTTTCCTCGAAGAAGTAGCGGAAGCGGCCAATAACCGGGTAATTGCGGCGGATCGTGTGCCGGGTCTGGGTGACGTCAATAATATAGAGTATGGCCACGGCCATGACGCCCACGCCGATAGAAAAAATAAAGGCTGTGGCAAGAAACTCCAGCGAACGTAACATGAATCCGGCATCCGGCATGGACATAGTCTGCTCCCCCTGTCCTGGTGGTGGTGTCCGGCTTGTGGGCCGATTATAGTACCCGGTGTCTTCCAGTGAATTGCTGTGAGCCCGTCATTGCGAGCGTAACGTAGCTGTTGGAGTATGGTTTGTACACTTCGTTCCTGGTGATGACGAATTAATGACAGGTTTTCCGGAAACTGTACATGCCCGTAAATGACTGCCCCGTGTCAGTGGCCCCGATGCTCGACTGGACGGACCGCCACTGCCGCTATTTTCTGCGCCTGATTTCCAGGCACGTGCGCCTGTATACCGAAATGATCACCAGCGCCGCGTTGCTGCACGGGGATCGTGAGCGCTTGCTGGCGCACCATGCGGCGGAGTACCCACTGGCCATCCAGTTGGGAGGCAGCGAGCCGGAATTGCTGGCGGAATGTGCGCATTTGGCCGAACAGGCTGGCTACAGCGAGGTGAACCTGAACGTTGGTTGTCCCAGTGACCGGGTACAGTCCGGGCGTTTTGGCGCCTGCCTGATGCTGGAACCGGAACGCGTTGCGGCGTGCGTGACGGCGATGCGTGCAGCCGTATCGATACCGGTAACGGTCAAGACGCGCACCGGTGTCGACGCGCACGATAGTTATGCCGAGCTGGTGCGTTTTGTCGAGTGCTTGAGCGAGGCGGGGCTGGAGTGCCTGATCGTGCACGCACGCAAGGCCTGGTTGAGCGGCCTGAGCCCGAAACAGAATCGGGAAGTGCCGCCGCTGTGTTATGACCGCGTCTACCGCCTGAAAGCGGATTTCCCGGGGCTGGAAGTGCATATCAATGGTGGGATCAAAACGCTGGATGAGGTGGCGCTGCACCTCGAACACGTCGACGGGGTGATGATCGGCCGTGAGGCCTATCACAACCCGTATTTACTGGCGGATGTCGATCACCGCTTCGCACAGGATGACAGCCCGGCACCCTCCCGGCACGAAGTGGTGCAGCGTTTCCTGCCCTATGTGGAAACGCAACTGGCGAACGGTGTGCGTCTGCAGCAGATGTCACGCCACGTGCTGGGCCTGTTCCAGGGCCTGCCCGGGGCACGTGCCTGGCGCCGTCATATCAGTGAGCACGCGCACCGGCCGGGTGCCGGCATCGAGGTGCTGGAGCAGGCGCTGGCGTGTGTCCCGCACCCGGATGAGGGTGTTAAACCTGCGACTGAATCCAGTTCGTCAGCGCGCGTGCATCCATAGCACCGGCCTGGCGGGCGACTTCCCGTCCGTTTTTGAAAATTGCCACGGTGGGGATGCTGCGGATGTTGTATTGCGCCGCGGTACGCTGGGCCTGCTCGGTGTTGAGTTTGGCGAAGCGCAGTTTCGGTTCCATTTGCGCGGCGACGCTTTTGAAATGCGGTCCCATCATTTTGCAGGGGCCGCACCAGGGCGCCCAGAAGTCGACCACCAGCGGGATGTCATTGCGCCGCAGGTGTTTGTCGAAATCGCGGTCTGTCAGTTCCAGCGGCTGGCCGGTAAACAGTGCTTCTTTGCATTTGCCGCATTTCGGGTGCTGGTCGAGCCGGTTTTCAGGAATACGGTTGACGGCGCCGCAGTGCGGGCACACCAGGTGCTTGGATTGAGCCACGATATATACCCTTTTTAAAATTTCCGATGGTTGACTATGTGGGGGTCGGGTTTGGGGAATTCAAGGTTGTGGGGGCGCAAGGCGCAGTAAAGGCCTGCCCGGCACGGGGCAAAAAACTGGTCAGTTGGGGTGGGGTGGGGGTTATTCCAGGCTTTTGGTGACGATTTCGAAGACGTCGCGGGAGAGGGCGGGGGTTGCCAGGATGCGTTGCAGTTCGTCCTGCATCAGGGTCTGGCGCTGTGGGTCGAAACGGCGCCAGCGGCTCAGGGCGCTGACCAGGCGGGCGGCCATTTGCGGGTTGATGCTGTCGAGTTCGATGACCTGGTCGGCGAGGAAGCGGTAGCCTTCGCCGTCGGGGGTGTGGAAGCGGACCGGGTTGCCCATGCAGAACCGGCCTACCAGGGCGCGTACTTTGTTGGGGTTGGTGAGCCGGAAGGCCGGGTGGGTGAGTAGTGCCTTGACGTGTTGCAGGGTGTCGGGCAGGCGTGAGCCGGCCTGGATGGCGAACCATTTGTCGGTGACCTGGGCGTCGTGCTGCCATTTGTTGTAGAACAGTTCCAGCTGTTCGCGGCGCTCCGGCCAGTCGTAGTGGGACAGTGACGACAGGGCGGCCAGTGTGTCTGTCATGTTGTGCGAGCGGCGCAATTGCGTCAGGCAGAGTTCACGGGCTTCGTCGCTGCCGGTGGTCAGCAGGTAGTCCAGGCACAGGTTGCGCAGGGAACGCCGGGCCATGCTGGCGGCATCGAAACGGTAGGGTTGTTCCGAATCGTGTTTGCGGTAGCTGTCCAGGAAATTGTTGTACAGCTGTTGTGCCAGCTGGCTGCGCACGAATTCGCGTGCGGTATGGATGGCATCGACGTCGACGGATTCGCTCTGGTCGGCGAGATAGGATTCCGCAGGGAGGCTCAGCGCCTGGGTAATCAGTGCCGGGTCGAGTTGCGGGTGTTGCAGGGTTTTGCGGAAGGCCTGGATAAAGCTGTCCTGCAAGGTCAGCGGTTTGCCCTGCTGTACCTGTGCGACCAGTTGCAGCAGGGTCTGGCTGGCCAGGGTCTGCCCGGCATCCCAGCGGTTGAAGGGGTCCGGGTCGTTGGCGAACAGGAAGGCGAGTTCTTCCTGGCTGCGTACGATTTCAGTTTTTACCGGGGCCGAGAACCCGCGCAGCAGCGACAGCACGGGCGGTTCGCCGAGCCCGATGAAGGTGAATGTCTGTTCCGGCTCGCGCAGTTCCAGCATGTGTTGTCGGCCAACGGATGTGTCTTCGTTCTCCAGCTGCAGTTCCATCGGTTGTCCGCTGCTGTCCAGCAGCACCAGTTCGACAGGAATATGGAACGGTTGCTTGTGTTCCTGTCCCGGGGTAGGCGCACAGTGCTGTGACAGTGTGAGACGGTAGCTGTGCTTCTGCGCGTCATACTCCCCGCTGGCGTCGAGCACCGGGGTGCCGGCCTGGCTGTACCAGCGTTTGAACTGCTCCAGGTCGATGTGGTTGGCATCCTGCATGGCGGCCACGAAATCATCGGTGGTGACAGCCTGGCCGTCGTGACGTTCAAAGTACAGGTCGCAGCCCTTGCGGAAACCGTCCGCGCCGAGCAGGTTACGGATCATGCGCACCACTTCCGCGCCCTTGTTGTACACGGTAACGGTGTAGAAATTGCTGATCTCGATGTAGGAGTCGGGACGTACCGCGTGTGCCATGGGGCTGGCATCCTGCGCGAACTGGTGGCTGCGCAGCACATTGACGTCGGCGATACGCTTTACCGGGCGCGAGTTGAGGTCGGCGCTGAACTCCTGGTCGCGGTACACCGTGAAACCTTCTTTCAGGCTGAGCTGGAACCAGTCGCGGCAGGTGACACGGTTGCCCGACCAGTTGTGGAAGTACTCGTGGCCGATAATGCTCTGGATGTTGTAGTAGTCGGCGTCGGTGGCGGTTTCCGGGCTGGCCAGCACGCAGGAGGCGTTGAAGATATTGAGCCCCTTGTTTTCCATGGCGCCCATGTTGAAGTCGTTGACCGCGACGATCATGAAGATGTCCAGGTCGTATTCACGGCCGTAGCTGTCCTCGTCCCAGCGCATCGCCTGTTTGAGCGAGGCGAGGGCATGGTCGCATTTGTCACGGTTTTCCGCTTCGACAAAAATCTTCAGCGTAACCTCACGCCCGGAGCGCGTGGTGAAGCTGTCCTGCTGGCAGTGCAGGTCACCGGCCACCAGTGCGAACAGGTAACTGGGCTTGGGGAAGGGGTCCTGCCAGGTGACCCAGTGGCGGCCGTCGTCCAGTTCGCCCTGTTCAACGGGGTTGCCGTTGGACAGCAACACGGGGTAGCGTGCCTTGTCGGCGACCAACGTGGTGGTGAAGCGCGTCATGACATCCGGGCGGTCCGGGAACCAGGTGATGCGGCGAAAGCCCTCGGCTTCGCACTGGGTGCAGAACATGCCGCTGGAGACGTACAGGCCTTCCAGCGCGGTGTTGTGTTGCGGGTGGATCAGTGTCTCGATTTCAAGTACTGCGCCATCGGCCGGGTTATCGATCAGCAGTTCACCGTCGACGATGCGGTAGTCGGCATCGCCCAGTGCGGTGCCATTGAGTTTCAGCGCGAGCAGTTCCAGGTCCTGGCCATGCAGCTGCAAGGTGGTATCCGCCGCTGTGGCACCCGGGTTGCGCCGCAGCATCATGCGGCTGCTGACGCGCGTGTTTTCCGGCTCCAGCTCAAAACGCAGCGTGACCTCATCGACAAGGTAGGCGGGCGGCCGGTAATCTTTCAGGTGAATGGTACGCGGCCCGGAGGCACTGCCGTCTTTGGCTATATCCGCCATGCTGTATTACTTCCCTGTCGGGTGAGAATCGATCGGCCTATTGTAGGCCGATCGATAGCGCGTGGCGAAATTATTGGCCGATCGCCTGCAGGACTTCGATGATGGCATCAGGTTCCATACGCTTTGTGTAGTCTTTGTCGACGTGCGAGGCACAGATAATGGCGCTGCAGTCGATCACAAAGGTGGCCGGTACCGGCAGTTGGAAGCTCTCGTCACCGTTGGCGGCGGGCAGGTCGATGCCCCATTGCCGGTACAGCGGGCGCAGCGTTTCATGCACGGTCATGACCAGGCCGTAGCGTTCAGCAACAAGGTTGCCGGGGTCGCTTAACACATCGAAGCCGAGTTCGAGTTTCTCCGCATGGCTGAGCGACGCATCCGGCAGTTCCGGCGAAACGGCGATCAGGCGCGCGCCGCAGGCCTCAATGTCGGCCAGACGCTGTTGCAGGGCATTCAGTTCCAGGTTGCAGAACGGGCACCAGGAGCCGCGGTAGAAGCTCAGTACAACCGGCCCGTCACTGAGCGCTTCACTGAGGCTGAGTTTGCCGCCACGCACGTTATCCAGTTCAAAGGCGGCAGCTGTTTCGCCGTTTTTTTTGGCTGTCGCGGTGACAGATGATGACAGCAGGTCCTGGAAAGCGGCGGAGACAGTCTGTTGCTGGTCTTCCGGCAGGCCGGTGACGAAATCATTCAGGGCCTGTTGGGTTTGTTCGCTCAGAGTCGGCATCAA
>DRNU01000189.1 GCA_011374975.1 Gammaproteobacteria bacterium
CATACTCCCCCAGCGTGGTCGTCTCGCCCAGTGAACCGGTCAGGCGCGACATACCGAGCCGCATCTGCGAATGCGCCGGCATGGCCAGCCATTCACCGACGAACTGGTCCAGTGTCGCCGGCATATGGAAATAGTCATCCAGGATCGCCAGCAGGCCCTCGGCATTTTTGGTCTGGGCGGACAGGCGGCCGGCAAAGTACTGCTTGGCGAAATCCGGCATCGCATCCCTGTTCCTGAGAGCCGGCGAGCCGATTCCGATCTGTGCAGCCACCATGCCGGAAAACCGGTCATCATCCGGGCGGTCAAGCCCGACGGTTGGCTCGGCATCCGCCCACACCCGGTAGAACATCGATAACAGCCGGTGGTGAAAGATATCTGCAAAATGCGCCAGCGTGGCATCATCTTCATTGCGCAGACGGTTCCTGGCGTACTCCGTAAGGTGCAGGGGCAACGGGCCATTGGGACCGAACAGGCCGAAGAACAATACACTCAGACGGGGCGGAAGGCCTTTCTTCGACAGTTCCAGGGACGACAGGGTTGAAGGAGCAAATGCCATCGAGGGTTCCTGCCCGAAACGGACAGGATCTTCGGCCGGCCTGCTGGACACCCCGATGCGCGCCTTGTCCGGGTAGGCACATTCGATCTGCCGCAGTGCTTCGAAGAACCCGAATTTATAGGGCGCCTGCTGCAGCCGCTTGAGCAGTGTCAGAGGAGATGCCGCTGTCCGGTTCTCACTGGCCATCGCATTACCTCTCCCCGGTCTACCGTCCGGATGCGGGTTTCTGTAAAAGAATTAATCGATACGTAACGGGCAAAAAACCGCTCCATGATTGCGCCGAGCAGGAACACCCCGGTGCCCTCGAAAGCGGATTCATCCAGCGTCAGGGTAAGCTCCAGGCCACGGCCGAAAGCAATAGGTCCCGGTGCCGGGATACGGCGGGTCACCTGCTCGGACTGCACTGACTTCAAACCTTCTATTTGCTTCCTGACGCCGGCTTCCGCGAGATTGCCGTACAAGGACAGCATTTCCCGCAAGGCGGCAGCACCCTGCCGTTCGTTATCATCAATCAACGACAGGTAATTCAGCGACAGGTGATTGATGAGACGCCAGGCGACCTCACCCTGGGCGTGCGCCTGTGACGGTCGTGGCCGGGTCGGCCCGACAATGCAGCGCACCGCTTCCACCGGGGCGCTGATATCCAGCGTGAAATCCGTGCGTCCACGGCCTACCGGCATCTGCAGCGGCAGGTCACGGTTGGTGCACAGGGTCTGGATCGATAATTGTTTAAGCGCGCTGCTGTAGGGCGCCTGCATGGCGTCGACCAGCGAAATATAGGTCTCACTGCCAATATAACTTGAGCGCGGACCGCGACGCTTCTGACGCGATGACAACACCCGCCTTTCACGTCGCAAGGCAAAAAATGCCATGTGCTCGCTGTAATGGCTCAAATCATTGCAGGCATAGAAAGGCAGAAACTCCTGCTCATCTTCCGAGCTGCTGCCATGCCCGGTGACTTCGGTGACCTGGAAGACCTCAAAGTCGAGCGGCCGGGTACGATCAGGCACCACGTGATACTCGCTGTCCCTGTCCGACAGGTGCACCCGGTCGGCACGCTTGGGAAACAGATTAATGGCCGGCGTGCAAAACAATGCAAAATTGGCGGGACTGATCTTGTTTTCCAGTTCCTGGTCCAGGCGATCGAAAAGCACGATCAGCTCGATCTCCGTATCTTTACAAAGCTGGAAGGCATCCCGCAGCCCGGTGAACCTGATGAACAGATAGCGCTCCGGGAAAGCAAAATACTCCTGCAGCAGGCGATAGCCACTAAAGGAACGCGAATCATGCGTGAGCAATGCCTCGTCATCCGCAAAGCCCACCTGCTGGATCGACGATGGACCGAGCACCTTGTTCCAGGGAACAGGCCGTCCGGTCGGGCGAACCACGACCGCAACCGCATTACCTGTCAGCTGCTCGTAGAGACGCATCGGCTGTTCATCCTGGCCGCGCAGGAAGACGGTCAGTTCATCCAGCGCGATGTCCTGCAAACTCAGTCCTGCTGTCGCCCTGATACGCAGGCGCACACCGGCCCTGGGCCGGCTACCGGCCGGCAGGCTGGCCGCGGACACTGCGCCCATGTTGGTAAAGTACTCCGCCTCCGTGATTTCCAGCGGCCAGAGCGTGACATCGTGCGCCGTACGGTACTCGCAGGGCGTCTGCTCGCCCTTGCCGAGGATGCTGCGCACACTGGTATGCCGGGGGATCGGGAAGCCTTCGCCAAGCGCGCCCTCGGCAAGTACCGGCTGGAACTGCATCACGGCCATGGAAGGCATCGGGGTCAGGTAGTGCGGGTAGATAATCTCCAGCAGGTGCTGGGTGAGGTCCGGGTAGCGGGCATCGATTTTGAGCTGCACGCGGGCGGCGAGCAACCCGAAGCCTTCCAGCAGGCGTTCGACATAGGGGTCTGCACAGTCAAAGCCATCCAGCCCCAGGCGGCTGGCTATCTTGGGGAACTCACGGGCGAACTCGCCGCCCATTTCGCGGATGTATTGCAGTTCGCGGTTATAGTATTTGAGGAGTAACGGGTCCATGCCGGTCAGTGGCCGCTTGAATCCGTCAGCTGGACCACGCCGCTGCCCAGGTCCACTTCCGTTTTAAGGTACAGCCTTTCCGGCACAGGTTCCGCCCACATATCGAATTCAATCTCGAAGCGCAGCGCATTGGCCGACATCTCGTCACCGGTGACGACGTGCACGCGCAGGGAATTCTTTAATATACGTGGTTCGAAACGCAGGATAACCTGCCTGAGGCGCCGCTCGAGCGATCCTGTATCGGCATTGGCCACTGATATCCCGGTAATGTCCGGCATGCCGTAATTAAGCACAGACTCTTCCACCAACGGGTATTCGGACAGGTCCTGGACATCGCTCAGGCTGGAGGTGTTCAGCAACCAGGCAAGGTCACGCTTGATGCAATCGCGCAGTTTGCGTACCGACAATACACGCTTGTCACGTGATTCCTGCGTTTTTTCGGGTTCATTATCCGTTAACCGGTCGAGCAGGGAGGGTTGCAACCGTTCCTGTTGCTCCAGTTCCGCCACCGGGGATCACTCCTGTTGTTCTTTTGCAGCGGCTTCTGTCCAGTTCACATCGGCAGTGCTGCTGTCTTTATTATTGAGAACGATATCGCGCACATCCAGTAACGGATATTCATCGGCATCGGTTGCCAGCATGCGCTGCCCTGTGCCGATGTATTCATTCTCTGCAACCTGTTCCCACTCGGTTTTGTGCGCAAGCAGAATCGCACTGTCTTCACTGGATTCAGAACCGGGGTAACGGGTGGGGATCAGGCCGACCGCCTGCCCGCCGTTGGACCAGGTAAACTGTGCCGGCGTCCAGACCATGTCTCGCAGGTCTTCGGGCGGGTCGAGCTGAATACGCTGTATGCGCTGGAATGGAACCCAGTAATAGCTCCCGTTAAGCACCACTTCGACAAAGGGGCCGATTCTCGGGTCCGCATCGGCAATCCACTCGAAAGGCTTGCCATCTATTGTTCCCGTCGAGACTTCGGCCGACTCGTAGGCCTCCTGGCGCATGTCCTGCGCCTGTGCATGCTTGCCCTCGGCCGAGGCCTGCAAGGACTGGATCACGAGCGCGATCCAGTTCTCCGGGTCGCCGAAAACAAGTGGGGAGCGCTTGCCCTGAAAGACCTCGCTGCGCAGCACTTCGCAGCGCAACGCCTCGCGGTAGGTCTGCACCATTGCCAGCGTACCGGCATCCAGCTCGCCGGCCACTTCAAGTTGCGTCAGCGCGCGTCCCCACTCGCCCATCACAGCAAGCAGCTGAAACAGAAAAACCCGGTATTCCGCTTTGGCCGGATTTGCACGCACCTGGTCCTGCAGTTGCGACAGGGCGCCCCGCACATCACCGCCGCGCAGATCCTGCACGACCTGCATTGCCGATTCTTTCACCACGGGCCTTGTCTGCTTATGCCAGACCACCCGCCTCTATATCAATCGTACAGGCCATTTCAGAACCTGCGCTACCGTCTTCTTCTTCCGGCGTGTAGGCAAAATCAACGCTTGAATAGGCCAGTGAAACATCTTCCATCACAACGTCATCCGCGGGTCCGCCTGAAACCACCACACTGGTGAACATGCAATTCTTCATGTCGTACTTGAGCGTCTCGACCTTGTCCTTGGTCGGCTTCACGACAGTCAGTTTGCAGGCGAAATCCTGCTTGCCGTCGACCATGTATTGCCGAATACCGTTTGAAGCAGCATCCAGGTTATGTGTGAATACAAAATCCGAAACTGTCAGATCGCCACCACTGCCGCCGCTTCCCAGGTGGGCGGTACTTGGCCGGCTCATGCTGAAGCTGTAGCTCATCAGGTCTACAGCACCTTCCAGCAACTTTGACTCACCATCAACACCTTCGATTTCCAGGAATATACGCATTGCCATACTGTTTCTCCTCTTTACAATTGAGTACTAACATTCAAAGCCGGCCTGTGCCGGCACTAAGCTCCCTTTACGGACGGCAACTTGGATACAAGGCGAAGTGACACCGTCAACCCCTCAAGCTGGTAATGCGGCCTGAGGAAAAACTTGGACGTATAATAGCCCGGGTTTCCTTCCACCTCTTCAACTACAACTTCCGCAGCTGCCAGCGGTTTGCGTGCCTTGACAGACTCGCTCGAGTGCGCGGGATCACCATCGACATACTGCGTGATCCATTTCTGCAGCCATTTCTGCATATCCTCGCGCTCTTTGAAGGAACCGATCTTGTCTCGCACGATGCACTTCAGATAGTGCGCAAAGCGGCAACTGGCGAACAGGTAAGGCAGGCGCGCGGCCAGGTTGGCGTTTGCCGTCGCATCCGGGTCATCGTACTCGGCGGGTTTCTGCAACGACTGCGCACCGATGAAGGCTGCAAAATCAGAGTTCTTTTTGTGAATAAGCGGCATAAAGCCGTTATTCGCCAGCTCTGCCTCGCGCCGGTCGCTGATGGCAATCTCTGTCGGGCATTTCATGTCGACACCACCGTCGTCGGTCGGGAAGGTGTGTGTCGGCAGGCCCTCCACGGCACCACCGGACTCGATACCCCGGATGCGCGAGCACCAGCCGTATTCCTTGAAGGAACGGTTGATGTTGATCGCCATTGCATAGGCGGCATTGGACCAGGTGTATTTACTGTGGTCGGCGCCCTCGGTGTCTTCCTCGAAATCGAATTCCTCGACCGGGTCCGTCTTGGCGCCGTACGGCAGACGCGCCAGCGTGCGCGGCATGGCCAGGCCCAGGTAACGGGCATCCTCCGATTCACGCAACGAACGCCAGGCGGCATATTCCGGGGTCTGGAAAATCTTGGTCAGGTCGCGCGGGTTGCTCAGTTCCTGCCAGGATTCCATTTGCATCAGCGACGGACTGGCCGCGGCAATAAACGGCGCGTGCGATGCCGCTGCAATCTGGGCAATCTCGCCGAGCAACTCGACATCCGGCGGGCTGTGGTCGAAGTAATAGTCGCCGACCAGGCAACCGTAGGGTTCGCCGCCGAACTGACCGTACTCTTCTTCATACAGCTTCTTGAAAATCGGACTCTGGTCCCACGCCGTGCCTTTGAACTTTTTCAGCGTCTTGGCGAGTTCCTTCTTGGAAATATTCATCACCCGGATTTTCAGCATCTCGTCGGTTTCGGTATTGTTGACGAGACTGTGCAGTCCGCGCCAGGCGCTTTCCACCTTCTGAAATTCCGGGTGATGCAGAATGAGGTTGACCTGTTCAGTCAGCTTCTGGTCGATCTCCGCGATCATCGCCTCGATGGTGCCGATGACGTCCGAAGACAGGACCGCAGTGTCCTTCAAAGCCTGTTCTGCAAGTGTCGCTACAGCGCTTTCAACCGCTTCTCTCGAGCGCTCTGATTTGGGCTTGAACTCCTTGTCCAGTAACGAGGCAAAATCCCCGGCTTCTATCGTGCCGGCTTCAGCCTGTGTTCCACCCTCGGTTTGTGCGTCAGCCATGCTTAACCCTCCTCACCACTATCAGACGATTTGTCACCGCCATCGTCAGGCTTTGGTGCCGACGCCAGCGACTGCAGCAAGGCCGGATCATTGAGCGCCTTGTTGATCAGTTCCTCTGCGCCTGCCTTGCCGTCCATGTAGGTGATCAGGTTGGCAAGCTGGGTCCGTGTCTCCAGCAGCTTGCTCAGCCCGTCAACCTTGCGGGCCACCGCGGCCGGCGAAAAGTCATCCATACTGTCGAAGGAGATATCGACACTCAGCTCGCCCTCACCGGTCAGGGTGTTGGGCACCCGGAACGACGCACGCGGCTTGATCGCCTTCATCCGGTCATCGAAATTGTCCACATCGATTTCCAGTGCCTTGCGATCGGCCACCGGCGGCAGCGGCTCGGACGGATTACCCGACAGGTCAGCCATGACCCCCATCACGAAAGGCAACTGGATCTTTTTTTCGGCCCCGTAGACTTCAACGTCATATTCAATCTGGACACGCGGTGCCCGGTTGCGTGCTATAAATTTCTGGCTACTTGCTTTTGCCATGACATGACCTCCTTAGAGCCGCTAATCTCTTGCAAAAACCGGCGTTCCCGCCATTTTGTGTTCATTACCCGTCTGTCAGTGATTAACTCACGTCGAGTGTATCCTGTACAGTCAGTCCTTACCTAATCCACCGATATTTTTTGCCTGCTTGACGCCATCCGGCGCCACATCGGCCAATATATCCATAAAGCTCATCGACACCAGACGCTTGGCCCGCTGCATCAGCATGGGCACGGGGCTCGACGGTTCATTTTTCTCGAAGAAACTGCTGATCTTGTCCATCATCCTGACAGCATCTTCACGACTGTTGATGGCGCCGCCGGCAGCCTGGGCGGGGCTGGCCGCCTCTCCCCCGGCAGTCCCGGCGTCACCACCGGCCGGGGCCCCCGCACCACCGGCGCCACGTCGCGCCAGATGTTCGTTCAATGTTGACTGCGCTTCCCTGAGCACGGTCGCAAGCGCGTCCAGGTCCGGTGCCTGCGAGGCGCCGACCTTGTCCATGAACACGGCGTCGATAGCCGCCAGGTCACCGCTGCTGCGGGTGACAGCATCGGCAGTAGCCTGCAATTCCTCGAGGTCTGCATCCATAAAGGCCGCCTCGATAGCGGCCATGTCCGGCACGGCGCTCTCATCTTCGCCGGCTGCCGCGCCATCACCACCGCCGGCAAGGTAAATATCATGCAGTCCGTAACGCCCCATGACGCGTGAACTCACCAGTGGCGCCTTGCGCAGGACATTCAGCATCGCATCCCTGTCGACGATGGATATCAGGATATTGATCCGCATGGTGGGGTCGTTGCCATCGTCCGGGTCCAGCTGCGGATGCACGGTGTCCCAGTAGCGCTCCAGCAGGCCGCGCAACAGCGACAGGCCATCTGCCAGCCCCGGGTAGCCCTCGAGACTGGTCAGTGCCCGTGTCAGGTAGACACCGACGCGCAGATCCTTGCTGCGGCCCAGCAGTTCGGTCGCCAGCTTGCGTACTTCACGCCAGTTGGGCGGCTCTGCAGCCGCGACAGAATCTCCCAGGACCTGCTCTGCCTTGCCCAGGGCTGCGCGTTCCAGTTCGCCGAAGGCAGGATCGTACTCAAGATCCTCACCGCTCGGTGCATCCGGGGATATCTCGTTCAACAGGCTATTGACGTCAATTGTGCTCATTTTATGTTCTTTTTTGTCTGTATAGTGCGCACCTGACCAGAGCTCCCGGCATCAATTCCATGGCCACCACCCTGACCTCCACGCTGCTATCCTTCACCTACAGTATAGCTCAAAATGCTTCGCCAACTGTCGGAATCCGCTCCCTTTTCGCTCAGGCGGCCTCGGCCACCCGGTCCACCAGCCGCCCGAAATTGTCGAGTGACAACAGGTGATAGTAGATCACCCCCAGCTCATCCTGCTGCACCAGTTCGGCAAGCCGCTCGGCCGGCAAGGCTTTCAGTTTGTTCTCGTCGACCGCCATGAACCCGGTCAGTGACATCTTGTCGCCCGCACGCAGTTCCACATTCGCCTGCAGTGGCTGTAATAATCCCCAGTCGAGCAAGCGCCCGGCAAACGCGGCGGTACGCTGGTAATGTGCCTGAAAATCCTGCACCAGTGTCAAAGCATGCTTCAGAAAATCGCTCTGTTCGCCATTCTCCAGGAACAGTTGCTCACCCTGCTCACGGTTGAACCCGGTATATGCCTCGTCGATACAGACAGTATAGTCCGACGCATCCGCTTCCTGGCTGGCCAGGATGAACGGGTAGCGCCTGACATAGGCCGGCACATAGCCCGCATTCCATGCCCCTTTTTCATCCACGAACAGATTCTGCCTGTCCTTGAGGCCCAGTACAGCAACGGGATTGACCTTCCCTTCACTCTGCACGAAGACGATCGGGTATTCATGGCAGGCCCGGGCGAATTCGACGGCTGTCAGCGTCACCGAGTTGGATCCTGTCGCAAAGCGGTAGTTGTCACGTGCCTGTAGCCGCAGGCCCGCGTGGTGCTGACTGCTCAGCACCACCGGTTTTTTGTAGAAAAGAGGTAATGTCATGGTATCCACACTAGAAACTTTGTGTCCGCTCCTGTAGCTCCGGCTGCATAGCCGGTTCACCAAGCGCCGTGCGCTGGAAAGCCCACAGGAACTCCCAGCCACGCGCGGTTTTCAGCAGCAGCGGCACATCGGGCTCGGGCGCTTTCAGCACCAGGTCGTCCTCGATCTGGTCTTTGGGCAGCTTGATGCCCGGCTCAACCACGCCAAACAGGCTCAGGTCTTCAGAGAACAGCGACCAGTCGACAAAGCCCACGTCGGCGAGTTCTGCGTCCTGGGCCCTTCCCGCGCCGGCTATTGCCGCACCGACCACGTCCACCACCGCGCCACCACCGGTAATCGTGACCGGGGTCTGGTTAATATTACTGATGAAGGCCTCTGCCACACCGAATACCAGGTTGATTTCGCCTGTCGCAAGAACATCCAGTGTGATGGGCTCATTCGCGGAGGCACCGATACGCGAGTTAGCCGTCAGGTTCGCGATATTGGACACGATATTGGTGTTACTGCCGTTGTTGTTAAGGATAGAGGAGCCATTGCCGGTAGCCGTCACGTTGACGGTATTTCCGGGCGCACTAAGCAGGCCAAGAAGCACATTCCCGTTATTGTTAATTGTTATATCGCCTGCACTGTTAGCCGCGGCTACAGCCAGAGAACCATTGTTACTGAAGGTAATATCGCCGGAACCGGTATTCGTTGCCGTGAAGCCGGAAACGGAATGACCGGCATCCAGTTCTGTGCCGCCGACAGAGGTGGTTGTCAGCGACGCGGCGGATACAGCCCCGCTATCGGTGATTATTCCACCGGCTGTCAGCGTCAGGTTACCGCCTACCGAAGACGCGCCAATATCGAGTGCGTTGCTGTCTGTTACCGCCGCATTATTTGCACCGCTGTTGCTCAACGACACCGCGCCGGTAAAGTCATTTCCTGCATTCGTCAGCGTGATCGCATTCGCACCGCCATTAAAGCTGCTGGTGCCGCCAATGGAAAGTGCGCCGCTCTGTGTCAGGCCGGCAGCCGTAGCATCCAGGTTACCCGTCAGCGCCAGGGCCTGCAGGTCCAGTGCCGTGGTATCTGTCACGGTCACATTCGCCAGCGTGCCCGCCGAAGCCAGGAACTGCACCGAACCGGTAAAGGCATTGCCGGCATCATCCAGCGTGATCGAACCCGCATTCGGTGCTGTAAAGGTCGAATTGCCCGCCACCGTCAGTGCTCCGCTGTCAGTGATGTTGCCGCCTGACGTCACAGCCAGGTTACCGGATACCGTGGATGCC
>DRNU01000190.1 GCA_011374975.1 Gammaproteobacteria bacterium
GGGTAGCCGCTCACCATCTCGATGGGCGATACGGACACAAACACCGGCAGATCCGGGTAGAGGGTTTTCAGGTTCGTGTAAACAAAATCATTCAGCGCCTTGTACTTCAGCCAGGTTGCGCTATCGGTATGCTTGCGTAACAGGGTTACTTCAATGCCGATTGCCAGGTAATCCGGGTTAAAGTACTGGATGACGCGTTTACAATAATTCAGGTAGGCGGTCCTGACATCGATATGGTCAAAATCGCCGTTCGCCGCATGCGTATCAAAGGGACTTGCCAGCGGCATATCGTCGGCCGTGTCGCGTAGCAGGGCGAGGCTGTCGCGGGCCAGGTTGATCGGTGTCACCGAGACATACACCTTGTGGCCGGCCGGTGTCAGGCCTTTTCTCAGCGCCCAGTCCCCCATGATATGTGAGCTATAGGGATAGCTGTCTGTCAGGGCGGCGTTCCAGGGCACACCGGCGTCAAAATGGTGCGTGACAAGATCGGCATCATCAGCGAGGCGCGCATAGATATCATCGACGACGGTGCTGATCGTTGCCGGGTCAGCATCATAGGGAAAGGGCGTAAATCCCATAGAATAGCTGCGTGCAGGCGCGACGTTCGGGTTAGTCGCCGGATTTCCACTGCCGCCTCCGCCCCCGCCGCAGCTGACAGAAAGGCATGCCGCGAGGGCGATAAGGCAATGATAGGCGTATTTCATTCCGGGGTTATGGCGTAAAAACCCTGTCAACGCAAGGAACCAGTTCTCATTTTTGGCGATTATGTCACTGCCCTGATTTGCAAGGATCAGGAAAGACTGATAGCTTTGAGACGAGTACGGGATTGTCTGGAAAATATACTAACAGGACTGCCGGGGAGGAAGAACATGGGTCTGACTATCTGCAAAAAAATCTGTAAAGAATGTCCCTTCAGTACATCTTCACCAAAGGGGTGGTTGGGGCCACATTCACTGGAAGGCGTACTGGATGCCCAGCAGAGGGGCAAGCTGTTCAGCTGCCACATGCTGAGAAAAGATGAAATGAGCAGTGAAGATATTGAATCCGGGGAAGTAAGAATATGCCGGGGATTCATCGCCAGTGCTTCCAAATCCGGTATCGCTTTCGACCAGGATTCTAAAACAGGGAAAGCGTTAAAAGGCCTGCAGGAATTAGTGGCCCGCGAAGCAAAAGAGGATAACAGCACAATTTTATCCCGGCAGGAATTCGAGAAACACCATGGCGGGCACCTGCCCGGCCGGGCCATACCCAAAGCGGATATGCTGCGGCGCCTCGGTTACCGGATATAGCAGCGTGCATGACTACAGTTCGATTGTATGAGCCTCAGGACGAGCCGCAACTCCGTGATATTGCTTACCTGAACTACACCGGGCAATTCCAGGATACCAGGCCGACCGCGGCCGATGATCCAGCTGTAAAAGCCTATCTGTCGCACATTGTCCATATCCAGCAAGGCGGAAAAGGCATCGTCCTTGTCGCGGAGCAGGATAAAAAGCTGACAGGTTTTGTCTGCCTGTTGAAGCCGGAGAATGGTGCCGGTGGAAGTGCCTATGCGTTCATGTCAGACCTGTTTGTTGTTCCGGAATGCCGTAAACAGGGCGTGGGGTCACAGTTGACCCGGGCGCTTGAAGAACAGGCGCGATTGATGGGTGCAACCCGTGTGGCTTTACGTGTCGAAGCGGACAATGCCGCCTCCCGCAGTTTCTATATCAAGGCGCACTACCAGGAGAAGTTCCTGGTGATGTCAAAAGAGCTTCCCGATGACAATCACTGAACTGAACAGTAATCACGCCATCCCCGGCCAGCTTGAATTCATACCGGGCAAGGGTGAATTCCCCATGGCCCGTATCGACAACGGCAAGGCCCGCGCCCTGGTCTCCGTCTATGCCGGCCAGGTGCTTTCCTTCCAGCCGTCGAATCAGGCCCATGACCTGCTGTTCCTCAGTGATGCGGCGTATTACCGGCAAGGGAAGGCTATCAAGGGCGGCATCCCGGTCTGCTGGCCCTGGTTCGGGCCGGATCCCGAGGGCCGTGGCCGACCGGCTCACGGGTTTGTACGTAACCGACCCTGGACAGTTCGCGCAACCGAGACCCTCGCCGACGGCGATGCCCGGATCATCCTGGGGATGGCGGACAGCGACGAAACACGCGCCATCTGGCCACATGCGTTTGACCTTTCGCTGCATGTGACAGTCGGGGACGGACTCAGGGTCGAGCTGCTGACCCGTAATACCGGCGATCAGCCGTTTACTATTACCCAGGCGCTGCACAGTTATTTCGGTGTCGGGGCGATCGGGCAGGTGCAGGTACTTGGCCTGGAAGATACGGACTACCTGGACAAGGCCGGAGACGGCAGCCGCCACACCCAGGCCGGGGCGGTCCGGTTCGACAAGGAAGTCGACCGTATTTACCTGGATGTGCAGCCCGGCCTGGTCATCGACGATGCGGCGTTTGCCCGTCGCATCAGTATCACTTCCGCCGGCAGCCATACGGCCGTGGTGTGGAATCCATGGGCGGATATTTCACAAAAAATGGGAGACCTCGGGGATGACGATTACCGGCGCTTTGTCTGCGTGGAAACGGCCAACGCGGCTGCGGATACTATCGAGGTCAGGCCGGGCGGGGAACACCGACTGGTTGCGGATTACCGGATGGAAAACTTTTGAGGGCAGCGTACCCCGGGGCGAGCGCTCGATTTCCTCTTGCATCAAATTTCCAATATATTATATTTTTCTTTTTAAATCCGGTAACTGTGAGGATTGAATTGTGAAAACCCGGTTGGCTGCTGCAGGCTTGCATTTCCTGGCAAGCGCATTGGTTATTTCCATCTGTTTGTCCATTATCTATTTTATATGGTATCCGAAGCCGTTTTATACGATTCATTCGGTGTTCGATGCCGTAAAAATTGTGCTGGCCGTTGATCTTGTGCTGGGGCCGTTTCTGACCCTGGTGATATTCAACACGTCAAAGCCCCGTAAAGAATTAATCCGTGACATGACCATTATTGTTCTTGTCCAAATTGCCGCGCTGAGCTGGGGCATGCATGTTACCTATAAAATGCGGCCGATATTCTTTGTTTTCTATTCAGACACGTTCTACCCGATTTTAAAGGCCGACATAAACCTGGAAGAGCTGAATAAAGAGGTGTCGCCACCGGCTATCTGGGAATCGCCGAAAATGATTTATATCGAGCCTTTAAGGGGGAAAGATGCCATTCAGCGATTGAATGAGATGGCACAGGGAATCGGGCTCAGGGGTGAAATGTACCAGCCCGGAAAATACAGGCCGTTGTCTCTACAGGAGGACAGTGCATATCGCCAGGATATTATCAGCCAGGCGATGCCCTATTCAGTCTTGCTGAAGAGCAAAACCTGGAAACCCGGGGTCGAGCAGTTAGTGGCATCCCGGGGGGGCGTTATTGAGGACTACCTGTTTTACCCGGTCGAAAACGACAGGTTCAACGGGTTGATCGCCTATAAAAAATCAGACTTTTCCTGTGCCGGGCTGGTTAATCCATAGCTGAACCCGCCACATCTTACGCATAGTCAGCCAGCTCGTCAGATCGCAGGGCAGCGCACACACGCCGGTCCAGCCAGTAAACAGGTCGCCAGGGCCATGGGCCGTTCACAAAACCCACGTGGCCGCCGCTGCCGCTGACTTCGAGCCGGACGCCCGGGCCGAGTTCGGACTCGTCAGGTATGGCATCTGCTGTCATAAAGGGGTCATCGCGGGCCTGCAGGATCAGGGTAGGGCAGTGGATCCTGTGAATAAACTGGCGACTGCTGCTGCGTTGATAGTAATCATCGACATCACGGAAGCCGTGCACGGGGGCCGTCACCTGGTCATCAAACTGGCGAAATGTCTTCAGCTTGTCAAGTTGGCCGGTCTCGACAGGCAAGGCCATTCGGCGTGCCTTGGCACGCAGCGAACGACGCAGCTTGCGCAGCAGGTGGACCTGGTAAAGCCGTGAGGCACCGGATTCCAGCCGCCGGGCGGCAATGTTGAGTTCAAACGGCACGGAAACCGCGATAGCCTTTTGTACCACCTGTTGCCCGGGATTTTCACCCAGCCACTTGAGCAGCACATTTCCGCCCAGGGAAAAACCGACCAGGTAAACCGGACGTTGCGGGTCGCGGCCGTGCAAGCGTTCAAGCACGGTGCCCAGGTCGCCGGTCTCACCGGAATGATACCCGCGCGGCAACCGGTTGGGTTCACCGCTGCAGCCGCGAAAGTTCATCAATACCGACTCGAACCCGCAGTCATACAGGCTGCGCATCAAACCACCTGCGTAGTGTGAGCGAATCGAGCCTTCCAGACCGTGCAGCAGTATAACTAACGGGCCTTCACGGGATTCCGTCCAGTCGAGATCGATAAAGTCCCCGTCGTCAAGCTCCATGCGTTCGCGCCGCAGAGGCGGCGGGGCATGTCGTCGAAACAGGTGCGGGAACAGGGTTTGTGCATGCGCGCCCGGCAACCACCAGGCGGGTTTGAACGGCTGGGGCTGTGGCACAGGTACTCCTTCCGATTGATCTTATTACATTAGGCGATGTGCTCTGAAAGATCAAAAGGAGTCTCATGAACAGGAAAATTATTGCCTCGATCCTTATTCTTGTGGTTGCGTTGGCGGGCTGTTCAACTACTGTCAAACGGTCAGATTCGGGCGATGCAGGCAAGCCCGTTGTAAAAGCATTGCAGAGTATTGAAGTGACCTTGTCCGGCCAGGCCCAGGGGCAGCTGGCCGATATTCAGCGCAGTCACCTGGACGTTAACCAGCACCGGTTTACGTTCGCGGATAGAGTCTTTGTGTTTGTCATAATCAGTGAGGCTGATATTGTGCCATCTTTTCGCCATGAAGGTTACTCTGGCAAGAAATATCTATGCCCATAGCCACAGGCTATTAAGAGTATAAGGCCAAACAATTTCTAAAATAATCCCGGGCTCTCCATACTGCATTCCATGCTCAACAAACAGTGGAGAAACGCAATGCAGGAAAATCGTGAAAATCAGAAGGTGCCCTCGGTTATCTTTCACACACGCCGTGGTCACGAATGGGTGGATGTCAGCAGTGACGACATATTCAGGGGTAAAACCGTTGTCGTATTCGCCCTGCCAGGTGCTTTCACGCCCA
>DRNU01000191.1 GCA_011374975.1 Gammaproteobacteria bacterium
GATCTCGGTGACGCGTTCCGCGCCGTAGGTCATCTCCCAGTGTGCCGTCATGACATCCACGCCGAGCAGCTTTTGTGCATCGACCATGTCCTGGGCATTGGTCCAGTAGGCGGTGCCGGAACCCTGCCAGGTGTCGCCGCCGTCCAGCAGCAGTGAGCCGGGGCGCTGGGCGCGAATCTTTTTCACCAGCGTGGAAAGGTGGGCGAAACCACCGACCTTGCCGAACTGTTTGGCGGCTTCCACGTAGTTCAGGTAGGTAAAGGCATGTGCTTCGCGGCTGCCGGGCTGGATGCCGTAGTGGGCCAGGAAGTTGTCACCGACCAGGTGCGGCGGTTTCCCGCGCATCGATCCGATACCGAGGTTGATGCTGGGTTCGCGGAAATAGATCGGCGTCAGCTGGGCATGGCAGTCGGTGTAATGCATCAGGGACACGTTACCGAACGGGGCCAGCTCGTAAGGGCTGGCGGCTTTTGCGGAGGGTTTGATACCGCTGGCTGCCGAGCGACTGGCCTGGTCGCTGTCACAGGCGCTGAGGGAGATACCCGAAGCGCTTGCAACGGCAAGCATCTGGAGAAACTCACGACGGCTGATATTCATGTGGTGATCCTTGATTGAACAGGTTTAGTGCGGACTGAATGGAGAGACGCCAATGTCAGTATTTTATTCCTGGGGCACAAACAAAAAAAGCCCGGTCAGATGACCGGGCTTTTGTTACACAGGGCTGTTACTTGCGAGCACCCGGGCCATTCAGAACCAGACCGTTGCTCATGTAGGTGTGGAAGTACTCGAGACTCTTGTACTCATCACTCTGGGCCTTGTAGGGCTTGGAACGAACCTGCTTGTTACAGCCGCCGTAGCGACGGTGCAGGGTACCCAGGCCGCCCCACTTGGAGCGATACACAGGGAAGTGGCTGGTGTGTCCCAGTGCCGGGCTGAGCAGATCTGCCCGTACCCGGTTGCCGGCATTCCACTGGTGGCAGTCGGCACAGGACATGTTGAGCTGCCCGCGCTTGGCGTAGAAGTGATTCTTGCCACGCTGGTAGGCCGCCTGGGCACCTTCGTCACCGGGAACCTTGACGTTGATCTTGTTGCCGCGTGAGGTATAGGCCATGTAGGCGGAGATGTCGGCCATGGCGCCTTTCTTCCACTTCAATGGCTTTTCACCGTTTTTGGTGCGGCAATCATTGATCGCCCCTTCCAGTGTGACCACCTTGCCAGAGGCGGTGTCAAAGTAGGGGTAATCCTGTTTGATGCCGATGCCGTCATTACGGAAACAGCTGGCGTAGGTCTTGCCATTCTTGAACGGCGTGTTGAACAGCTTCTTGCCCTTGTCGATATTCAGTTCATAGGGCGGGAATTCCTCGATGGCTTCCCATTGCTCGCGGGATGCCTGGTCGATGGAGTACACACCATTGACGTAATCATTGAAAGGCACATCGGGGAAACGATCCGCGAAATAGGCACGAAACTCTTTCAGGTCCTGTTGTGGACTGGCCTGTACTGCGAGGGACGCAGCACTCATCAGGCCCAGAGTCGCGGCGATGACTAGCAGTTTCTTCATAGGTTCTCCACCTCCGGTTTTGGTTGTTCGCCAAGCAGGCCGCATGGTCTCTAGCTTACCTTGGTTTCTGTTGAGTCGCTTTCGCCTTTATTGTCGACCCAGCTCAGTTTCACGGTATCGCCTGCGTTGGCGCCCTTGAACTTGAACGACAGGTAAGGATTTTTGGAGACGGCCGGACCCCACAGGGCTGTCATCACCGCAGTACCATTATGCTCGCAGGTGACTTCCTGGATGTAGTGCGCAGGAATCAACTTGCCGGATTTCTTGTCTTTGCGCTGGCCGGTCTCCATCGGATGCTTGATCAATGCCTTGATCGTGGTGACGCCGTCGCTTGCTTTTGCTCGAATCTTGATCGATGCCATTTTGCTATATCCTCTAAAAACTGGTTAGCCGCCGCAGCCGCCAATGGTGACTTTGACTTCCTTGCCCGTGCTGTACAGCTTGCCGCCGGCTTTTACCACAGCAATGACACTGGAGGTTTTACCCATTTTGATGCGGGTAGATACATAACCTTCAGTATTGGGGCCGAGATTGAAGGACGCCGTCAGCGGTGCAGCATTCTTTTCAGCCAGAATGCTGATGGACTCTGCACCGGCGATGGTGGTTGTCACTGATACCGGAACCACGGCACCGTTTTCTGCGATATCCGGCGCACGGATGGAAATCTTGTCGGAACCTTCCAGCTGGTGAGCACCTGCCAGGGCATCCAGTGCACTGTCAACGGAGCCGGCTTCGAAGGCGGCTGTCGGCCAGGCTGCCAGTACCATGCGCGGGGTCAAGAGCCCTGCGCCAACAGCAGCGCTGACGGCACCTGCGGCCACGGATCCTTTCAGAAAGGTTCTGCGTTTCATGTTAATCACTTGTCTGTCTCCTAATAGTTCTACACGGGGGTTACAGCGTGTAGATAAACTCCACAATCTTGTCGATGTCGCTTTCACTGAGAATCTGGTGGCGTCCGAATGGCGGCATAATGCTGTTCGAGTTGGCCTTGGTGGAGTCCCAGATCTGCGCACGTAGCTTCGCCTTGTCAGGGAAGCGGGCTTTCATGGCAACCAGCGGGGGACCGATATTGCCTTCCAGCTTGCCACCGGCAATCTGGTGACAGGCCAGGCAGTTGCCCTGTTTGCGGTTGAAGGCAATGGACTTGCCCTGTTCTGCGACTGATGGTTTTGCTTCTTCTGCCAGGGCCAGTCCTGGGGCAGGCAGCAGCACAAGGCTGCCGGCAAGCGCCAGCACTGAACTTGCGGTCTTCAGGATGCCGGGATATTTCCGCATCATTTCCTCCTTAAATGCGTTATCGAGGTGGTTGTGCCAGCTGTCTGGCAATGGGCTGCGAAGTGGTAACGATCCCCGCAATTTGCAATCAGGTCCAAATACAGTCTGCCAAATATAGTTCCCTGATTACCTTGAGTCAAAACGAATTTTCCGTTTGTTGTCTATGTCACACAAAAATGTATATAAGCAAATATTAAAACGCTTGTTTGCCGGGTTGTCGTTAACCATGTGCCAAAAATTATAAATGGCCTAAGCGCGAGGACGGGGCTGGCTATGAATTTATTCCCCCGCGCCGGAGTTATTTGTGCTCGCGAGCCGCCATGAGCTGGGTAAATTCATTCAGCCTGGCGCGTACCCGGGCCTGTTCGTACTGGCTCAGCCCGTCATGTTTCAGTGCCTGTTGCAGCTGATCTTTGGCGAGCTGCAGGTTGCCGTACAGGAAATAGACCTCGGCCGAGGCAATGTTGGTTTCCCAGGCCGGGCCGCTGATGCTGGCGGCCTTGGCCCAGAGTTCATAGACGGGTGCGGTGCGCGCCTGCTTGTTGCGCAGCATCTTGAGTGCATAGTCGCGGGCCTTTGTCGCCTGCCCGGCCTGTATCAGTGCCGCGGTGTAGCGCTGGCCGACGACCAGGTCGCCGGGATACAGGCTCAGTGTATCCCTGTATAACTGCAGGGCTTCCTGCGTCTGTCCGGCCTCGAGCTGCATTTCCGCCATTGTGGTGCGGTACAGCACGCGATCCGGGTCGTCCTGCATGAGAGCGTGCAGGGTTTTCTGTGCCTTGTCGATAGCCCCGGTACGCCAGTATGACAGGGCCAGGCCGTATTGCTCGGCGACGCCCGCGTCGCGTTTTTTTGCCATTGACTGGTACTGGCGCAGCATTTCCTGCGGGTTGTCGGAGTCGAGTACCTGCAGGCGGGCGCGGATCAGCTGAAACTCCAGTGAGTTGCGGTCTTTGCCCCGGCCGTAGCGTTCGGCGCGAGACATGGATTCCGCGATTCGGTTGGAAGTGACAGGGTGAGTGCTGAGAAATTCGGGAACATTGTTGCCATACAGCCGGGTGGACTGGTGCAGGCGCTCGAAAAAGCTGGGCATGCCGTAGGGGTCGATGCCGGAGCGGGCCAGTGTCTGGATACCGATGCGGTCGGCCTCCTTTTCATTGGCACGGGTAAAATTCAGCTGGCGCTGGATATTACCGGCCTGCACGGCTGAAACGCCGGCAATACCCGCCTCGGTATTGCCCGTTGCAACACCGAGCAGGATGGCGGCGATCATGCCTGCTGCCGTGGGCAGGCTCATCTGGTTGGCGCTCTCGTAGGCACGCAGCAGGTGGCGCTGGGTGACGTGCGCGATTTCGTGGGCCATGACGCCGGCCAGTTCGGATTCGTTGCGCGCGGTCAGGATCAGGCCGGTATGTATCCCTATATAGCCACCCGGTCCGGCAAAGGCGTTCACCGCCGGGTTATCCACCACGAAAAAGGTGAACGGGTAGCTTGGTGTGTCGCTGCTTGCAACCAGCCGGTATCCCAGCTGTTCGATATAGCCGTGAATCTCCGGGTCGTTGACCAGCGTGGTCTGCGAACGGACGCTGCGCATGAAGGCCGCACCCAGTTCCATTTCCTGTGCGGGGGAGATCAGCGAGCCGCTGGAATCGCCGAAATCAGGCAGATCGTTACCGGTGACGTCGCTTGCAACAAAGGGGGATGTAAATATCAGCGATCCTGACAAGAGCGCTACTGTTAACCTGCGAAATATCATTGCACTGGAGGATACCCTAGTCGCCAGCCGTAGACTAGCCATGTTGACAGGACAGGATTTTCAGGTAATCATATTAGAGTTTTCTAATATGGTGTGAATTATGTTTGGCATTCAGGAAATTGACGCCCCGCAACTGGCCGGTGTGCTGGAGAACGAAGCGCAGGATACGCTGCTGGTCGATGTGCGCAGTGCGGCGGAAATGGCGCACGGCATGCTGCCCGGCGCCGCAGCCGTACCCATGCACCTGGTTCCGCTGCGCCTTGATGAGTGGCGTAAGCATCGGAAAATTATCGTGTATTGCCGTACCGGCGCCCGCTCCGGGCAGGTTTGCGCCTGGTTGCAGCAGCAGGGCATCGGGCATGCCATCAACCTGCGTGGCGGCATCGTCGACTGGCACCGGCAGGGATTCCCGGTTGCAAAGCCCGAAAATACAGCCCTCGACAGCTGATCGCAGACGGTTTTCGCCTGCGCCAATGTCTCTGTAATAGGGGTATATATACGGCTTGGGCTTGCGTTTGGCCGGGACTTATCCTATAAATGCGGCCACCATTTTGAGGCCGATCACCGGCTAACTGAAATCACACGTTGAGGAGCGCTGTACAATGGCAAATTATGATGAAGAACTGGACGCATCCGGACTGAACTGCCCGCTGCCTATTCTACGGGCCAAGAAAGCGCTGGGTACGATCAATAGTGGCCAGGTGCTGCGCATCATCGCGACTGACCCGGGTTCCGTGAAGGACTTCGAAGCCTTCGCCAAGCAGACCGGCAACGAACTGCTGGAATCCAAGGAAGCCGGCGGCAAGTACGAATTTCTGATCAAGAAATCCTGAGCTGTCGCTGAATTAAAAAAAGGCCGGCGGGATGATTCCCGCCGGCCTTTTTTTGTCCGGGTTTTATGTCCGGTTATATGTTCCACACCACCTGTGCGCTGAGGATGTCTACAGAAGCATCGTAGTCGCCGGTGAGTGTACCGGCGGTTGGCGTGTTTTCCCTGAGTTTCGGATCGTCGATGAACAGGTGTGAATAACCGACATCGACACCGAGTGTTGGAGTGGCCTGATAACTGAAGCCCAGCGACACCCAGATACGATCCTCGCCCGGGATACGCGCGGTGCGGTTCGAATCCGGGATCGGGCTTTCGTCAAAAGCTGTGCCGGCGCGGAATGTCCAGGCGCTGTTATGCCGGTAGTCGACACCAACCGCGAAACGCCACACGTCGTCCCAGCTTTCATCGATGACAGTATCCGGCTGTAGCGAATCGTACTGGATGCGCAATTCATCGAAATTGTCCCAGCCCGTCCAGGTGGCATCGGCCATGACCGACCAGGTGCTGTTGATATCGTGCCAGATACTTGCCGAGGCAGTCTGTGGCAGGTCAATATCAGCACGGACGCCGGTTTTTGTAAAAATTCCGAAATCGGAGAACTGTTGTTGCAGGATATTGTTGAAGCGTGCCTTGCCGGACAGTTGCTGCTGGATTTTGGATCGATAGGACAGCCCGACACGAGTAGCGCTGGTGGGCTCATACAGGAGGCCCACGTTAAAACCACCGGCCCAGTTGTCGCCTTCCACTTTGGCGAATCCATCGCTGCCCTGTGGTACCAGCCCGGCACACAGGGCCGGGTCCGCACCCGGAACGCCGAGCGCCTGAAGCTGGGACTGGGTGGGCAGGCACAGGCTGCCCTGGTCGATATTCTGGGTCAGCTTGGCATCGATGTACTGCAGGTTGACCCCGGCGCCGATAGAGAACTGGCTGTTGACGCGATAGGCGATCGACGGGTTGAAGTTGAGGGTTTTGACTTCGGACTCGATAGCCTGATAACGGCCTTTCCAGTCATCGTCATATTCCGTCGACAAACCGAAGGGTACGGTGACGCCGATGCCGGCGTACAGGTTGTTACCCAGTGGCGTTGAAAAATAGAAATTCGGTACTATGCCAAGTCCACCGGCATCGCCGCCATTGCCGCCGCTGGTGGGGAAGCCGGCAGGATCCGTCCCGCTGCCGTCAAATTTGGCCGAGGTGTTGACCAGGTGCACACCGCCGACCACCTGGCGCTGCAGACGTGTCATCCCGGCCGGGTTGAAGTAGATAGTGGATGCATCGTTGGCAAACGCGCTCGCACCCGCAAATGCATTGCCCATCTGACTGGCGCTTTGCTCGATGAGCGCAAACCCTGATGCCATGCTGTTACTCGAGCAAAGGGTCAGGATTCCGGCGCCGAACAGGCGCAGTGGCGAAAAAATGGCTTTTTGTTTTTGCATATCGGGGCTCCTCGATATCTGTTGTGTGGCCGCTACGGAATCCGAGCATATCCCCCCTGAACCGCCCATATCAAGTAAAACCGCTGTTGAACGCTATAGGAATCTGTTAAGGAATTTCGTCTAAGTATTAGTAAACGCTGATATATTATGTCAGGCATAATTTTTGCTTTTGTATTCAGGCGATTTGACAGGCTGTGGTGTTCTATTACATCTTTGTAGCGAATCTCCCAAAAGATTGTCGCTTTTACGCAACAAGAGATGAACGCCAGCTCAATTAAATATAGAGGAACGGACTTATGAAAAGCATCCTGAAACGGACACTAACCTCCGCTGCCGTGGCGGCTCTTCTGGCTTCGCCGTTGGCCCAGGCGACCAATGGGTATTTCAAGATCGGTGCGGGTGCAAAAAACCGTGGCCTGGCAGGCGCGGGTATTGCATACGGTCAGGACGGCATGGCTGCCGCGATAAACCCTGCGTCGATTTCTGATGTGGGCGACAACGTTACGGCCGGCCTTGAGATATTCAAGCCCAAGCGCAAGGCGCAGGTGGATGCCACAGGAATGTTTGTGCCGGATATGGGTGCGGGTTCCCGGCAAGGCGTAGACTCAAGAGAAAACAGCCGTTCCAATTCTTTCCTTATCCCGAGTTTCGGTATTACCAAGGCCTGGAGCAACACGGTTACCCTGGGTCTGGCGGTTACGGCCAACGGTGGCATGAATACCCGTTATGGTGATGCCAATACCGGCAACGGGAATATTTACGTCGATGCATTTGCGCCGGTCATTGGTGATTCGTCCACCGGGGCTTTCCAGCCAGGCCCTTCAGGGTTTGCCGGTTTCCTGGAAAATGTGGCTGGTGTACCTGCCGCCGTGCTGGACCCGAACCTGGCGACTTTGTACACGAACCCCAATAACACCCCGGCACTGGGTGTGAACCTGGCGCAGGTGCTGATCTCTCCCACGCTGTCTTACAAAATCACGCCCAATCACTCGGTCGGATTCGGACCGGTAATCGGTTACCAG
This sequence comes from Gammaproteobacteria bacterium, assembly GCA_011374975.1. Lineage (GTDB taxonomy): Bacteria > Pseudomonadota > Gammaproteobacteria > DSM-19610 > DSM-19610 > Thiogranum. The sequence continues at coordinate 7,880 of DRNU01000191.1, forward strand.
ACTTTCCGCGCCTACGGTCTCGGTTTGTTCCAGGGTTTCTCCAGCGATGCGGGGAAAGTCACCAATAACGGCAACGATTCTGCCTGGGGCATGGGTGCACAGATCGGTTACCAGGGTAACTTCGGTATGCTCTCGGTCGGCCTGATGGGTCGCTCCAAGATCTATATGGATGAATTCGACGACTATGCGGGCCTGTTTGCAGAACAGGGCGATTTTGATATCCCCGCGATGTTCGGTGGCGGTATCGCCGTTCATTTCTCGCCCCGGTTGACCGTTGCGGCAGACATTTCCCGTATTATGTACAGCGATGTGAATGCGATAGCTAACAAGGGGCCGACTGCAAACGAGTTCTTCGGCGCGTTTGTGGGTTCGCTTACCGGTGATCCTACGCAAATCTCCAATGCGCTTGGAACCAACGACGGCTGGGGTTTTGGATGGGATGATGTCTGGGTCTACAAGATCGGCGTCGATTTTGCCTACAGCCCTACATGGACTTTCCGCGCAGGCTTTAACTATGCCGAGGTTCCTTTCGATGACGGTGAGGCACTGTTTAACGTGCTGGCCCCTGCAGTTGTAGAGAAACACGCTACAGTCGGCTTTACCTACACGGTAAACCAGGATACTGATTTCTCCATGACGTACATGCATGCCTTCCGGAATGATGTCGATACCACGTACACCGGTACCGGTGCATTTACCGGCTTCAGCTATGGTGCCAAGAATGAAATGTATCAGAATGCCATCGAAGCCGCGGCTTCCTGGAGATTCTGATTGGCTGCTGGTTTGAATGTTTTATGTGTTTGAGTGAAAAAGGGCCATGCTTGCGTGGCCCTTTTTCATGTTCGATATATGCGGTCGTATTTCACGTAACAACTGTCTAGAATAACCGCGGCCGGAAATCTGAGGAGCAAGGAGAGAGGAATGAACATGATGAAACGAGTAATTGCTGCATTCATGCTGATGGGCGTGATGCTGTTGCCCCTGGCGGGTGGTGTACAGGCGGCGGAGCGCTTCAAGCCGTTTGTGCTGGCCTCGCAAGGGCCGGGTGATTTTGACGCGAAGGTGCAGGAGACCAGAGATGCGCTCAGCGGCGCAGGTTTTGAGATCGTGGGTGAATACAGCCCGTATTCCGATACCTTTGTCGAAAAGGCCTACGTTATTATTGTCACTAACGATGAGCTGAAGAAAGCCGCAGCCATGTCCGAGCATGGCGGTTTTGCTGCGCCCTGGCGGGTGGGCATCACCCAGTTGGCCGGCGAAATCCAGGTGGCGTATCCCAACCCGATTTACCTTGCCAACGGCTATCGGCTCAAGACGGATCTGAGCGGTGTCAGCGATGCTCTCAAGCAGGCCATCGGCGCACAGGAAACCTTCGGTTCCAAAAAAGGCCTGACAGTACGCAAGCTGCGCAAGTACCACTATACCTTCGGTATGGAATACTTCGACGACGTCTATGAACTGGCCAAATATCCCAGCCACCAGAAGGCTGTCGATACGCTGGAGAAGAACCTGGCGGCCGGCGTTGGCGGCGTGACCAAGGTTTACCGGCTGGACCTGGGCGATGATGTCACTGTGTTTGGTGTGCAGCGTAAATCCGGTGCACAGAATGAAGATGAGCACATGGATGACAAGTGGGTGATGAATAACGTGGATTTTGCCGATCCCAGGGGGACGGCATACTTGCCGGTGGAGATCCTGGTGGACGGCAACGAGGTTGTTGCCCTGCACATGCGTTTCCGTATGGCGCTGCACTACCCGGACCTGAAGATGATGGGGCAGAACAGCTTCATGAACATCATGCCCAGCCCGAAGGCGATGGGTCTGGCCATGACGAGGGTAGCAGGCGGCGAAGAATAGTCCCCCCGGCCTGTTGAAATACCCTCTGAACCCCGCTCCGGCGGGGTTTTATTATTGGCCGGTGAAACAGGCGGGCCGGGCAGTAAGTGTTCAAGTTTTATGATGGGCAGCCGCAGAACTGTGCAGGCGGGTGAACTTTGCCATCGGAGTCAAACACGTTCGAAGACAGAACGGTATTTAATATGAAACCAAGTATTTTACGTAACCTTCTGATCAGTTTTGTATCTTTCGGTCTGGTGGTGGGGGCTGTGTTCCCCTTTTTCGCCGACTTCTTCGTGGCATGGGGGGACGGCATGTTCGGCTGGTTTATGGCCGGCTGCCTGGTTGCCGGTGCCGGCATCGGACTGGCCAATTACTGGCTGGTCAAGGTGATCCTGCTGAAACGCCTGGAGCGGATTTCCGAAATTGCCACGGCTATCAGCCAGAACGATATATCCCATGAGTGCACGATGGAAAGTCATGACATGATTGGCGAACTCATCGACGCCTTTAACCAGATGGCGGCCAGTTTGCGTAACGTGATAGGCCAGATCAGTGGCGCTACTACCCAGCTTGCGGCGGCGGCCGAGGAAACCTCGACCATCACCGATGAAACCAGCTGCGGGGTGCGCGAGCAGCAGGCGGAAATTGACAGTATCGCCTCGGCGATGAACGAAATGACCAGTACGGTGCAGGAAGTCGCACGCAATGCAGCCGACGCCTCGAATGCGGCCGATGCGGCAGACAGTGAGGCCAGGAATGGTGCGCTGGTGGCAACCGAAGCGATCGGGGGTATCGATGCCCTGCAGCACGAAGTGGATTCCGCCGCCCAGGTTATCCGTAACCTGGAAATGGAAAGCGAGAATATCGGTTCGGTACTGGATGTAATCCGGGGTATTGCCGAACAGACCAACCTGCTGGCGCTGAATGCCGCTATCGAAGCTGCGCGCGCCGGTGAGCAGGGACGGGGTTTCGCGGTGGTGGCCGACGAGGTGCGTACCCTTGCCAGCCGCACCCAGCAGTCCACGCAGGAAATCCAGGATATGATTACCGGCCTGCAGAGCGGAACCGGCAATGCCGTGAAAGTTATGGAAGGTGCGCAGAGCAAGGCGCAGGAAAGTTCCGACCTGGTGGAGAAGGCGGCCGAGTCCCTGGCGATGATCGCCGGTTCTGTTTCAGCCATCAACGACATGAATACCCTGATCGCCAGCGCGGCCGAGGAACAGAGTGCGGTGGCGGCGGAAATGCAGACCAATATGAACAATATCCGTGAAGTGGCGGATCGCTCCGCGGACGGCGCACAGCAGACGGCCCAGGCCAGTGAAGAGCTGGCGCGCCTGGCGGCGGAACAGCAGTCCTTGATGGCGCAGTTTAAAATGTAGGCGGGTTCCGGCGGCGAAAAGCCGTTGCCGGAGATACCGGGCCAGGCGGACCATCGCCTGGCCTTTTTTTGTGCGGTTTACCCACTTTGGGAGAGGGAAAACGCATGCAAAATACTGAATAGTCCTGTATTGTTTCGCCTGATTAAATATTTTTATTGGTTCGAAAAAATTCCGAGTGGCGCTGTTCGGCGCTTTAGACACAGATTTAAGGGTTCGTCATTATGGCAGATCGCAGATTGCAGGTTTTCCATACGGTCGCCCGCCTGTTGAGTTTCACCAAGGCGGCGGAAACACTGCATATGACCCAGCCGGCAGTCACCTTCCAGGTACGCCAGCTGGAAGAGCAATTTAACACGCGCCTGTTCGACCGTACGCATAACCGTATCAGTCTCACCGAAGCGGGCAAGCGCGTTTACGAGTACGCGCAGCGTATTTTCGAATTGTATTCGGAGATGGATAACGCGGTGCGCGAAATGACCGGCGATATCAGCGGGGTGCTGATGCTCGGCGCCAGTACCACCATCGCCGAGTATATGTTGCCGGCCCTGCTGGGCGATTTCAAAATGAAATACCCGGATGTCAATGTGCAGCTCAAGGTGTCCAACTCCGACGGCATCGTGCACATGGTGGAAAACAACGTCATCGACCTGGGCGTGGTCGAGTCGCCGGTGATGAACAAGAACCTGGTGGTCGAGGTCTGCCGCCATGACCAGCTGGTGGCGGTGGTGTCACCCGGGCACCCGCTGTCGGACCTCAAGTCGGTCGGTATTGCCCGGCTGCTGGAATACCCCTATATCTGTCGTGAGGAAGGATCGGGCACGCGCGAGGTCATCGCCGAGTACATGCACGGGCAGGACATCAGTGACAGCCATATACACCTTGGCATGGAACTGGGAAGCCCGGAATCCATCAAAGGTGCCGTGGAAGCCGGCATGGGCGTGGCGATTATTTCCCTGGCCACGGTACAGAAGGAGCTGAAGCTGGGTACCCTGGTGCAGCTGCCGCTTGACCCGGTGCTGGAACGCCCGTTCTCCTTTGTGCACCAGAAACAGAAGTTCCGGCATCGTGCCATGGATGAGCTGCTGGAGTTCGCCCGTGGTTACTGCAAATCGCACCAGGAGATTGTGTAGCAAAACATTATGAGCAAGGAAGCACAGGAAAAAATTCAGAGTCTGTTTGAAAAACTGTCTGCGGCTGACCAGGACGCTGTTACCAGCTTTGCCGAGTTCCTGCTCAGTCGCACAGGCCCTGCACCCGTACTGTCGGAAAAACCGCCGGCACCCGCTGCGCGCGCCGAAATCCCTGAACCCGTACACGTGCCGCGTCCTGAAGACGAGCGCGTGGTGGCTGCCATCAAGCGCCTGTCGAAAACCTATTCCATGCTGAACAAGAACAGCATGCTGGGTGCGACGTCCGATCTTGTCACCCAGCACCTGATGCAGGGGCGTGAAGCCGGCGATGTGATCGATGAGCTGGAACGTATCTTTGCCGAGCAATACCGCCAGCTGAAAGAGGGCGGCGCGGACTGATGGAAGTCATCCGGCAGTGGTTCCGCCGTTTCAGCTCCGACCCGCAGACGGTCATTCTTGCGCTGGTGCTGCTGGTCGGCTTCGTGGTGGTGCTTACCATGGGGCGCATGCTGGCGCCGGTACTGGCGGCGCTGGTGCTTGCCTACCTGCTCGAAGGCATCGTGACACAACTGCGGCAATACGGCGTGCCGCGCCTGGGTGCCGTTATCCTGGTGTTCACCCTGTTCCTGGTGTTCCTGATGTTCTCGCTGCTCGGGCTGCTGCCGCGCCTCTCCTACCAGGTGACGCAACTGGTGCACCAGTTACCGAATATCATCGGGGCCGGGCAGGATGCCATTATGCGCCTGCCGGAACGCTATCCCGAGCTGGTGAGTGAGGCGCAGGTACAGGACCTGATCAACGCCATCCGTGCCGAGCTGGGAAAACTGGGGCAGGGCATGGTGACCATGTCGGTGGCCTCGGTGGTGGGCGTGATCACGCTGCTGGTGTACCTGATCCTGGTGCCGGTGCTGGTGTTCTTCTTTCTCAAGGACAAGGATCGCATCATCGACTGGATGCAGGCGCACCTGCCGCGTGACCGGGCGCTGACCACGCGCGTGTGGCAGGAAGTGAATGCCCAGATCGCGAATTATGTGCGCGGCAAGATCTGGGAGATCATGATCGTCGGCACCGTTACCTATATCACTTTCCTGTTCATGGGGCTGCAATACGCGGTGCTGCTGGCCACGCTGGTCGGCCTGTCGGTCGTCATTCCCTATATCGGTGCTGCCGCCGTGACCCTGCCGATTGCCGCGATCGCTTTTTTCCAGTGGGGCTGGACGCCGGAGTTCTGGTATGTGCTGGTCGCCTACGGCGTGATCCAGGCGCTGGATGGCAATGTGCTGGTGCCGCTGCTGTTCTCCGAGGTGGTGAACCTGCACCCGGTGGCGATCATTATCGCGGTACTGGTGTTCGGCGGCTTGTGGGGATTCTGGGGCGTGTTCTTCGCCATCCCGCTGGCGACGCTGGTGCAGGCGGTGATCAGTGCCTGGCCGAGTGCCGGGCAGCCGTTGCCTGCGCCCTACAAAACTTCCGAGGCGTAATCCGCCAGCCGTGAACGCTCGCCGCGCGTCAGGATGATGTGGCCGCTGTGCGCCCAGCTCTTGAAGCGGTCTACCACGTAGGTCAGGCCCGAGCTGGTTTCGGTGATATAGGGCGTATCGATCTGCGCCACGTTGCCGAGGCAGATGACCTTGGTGCCCGGCCCGGCGCGCGTCACCAGCGTTTTCATCTGCTTGGGCGTGAGGTTCTGCGCCTCGTCGAGAATCAGGTACTTGTTGAGGAAGGTGCGCCCGCGCATGAAGTTCATGGAGCGGATCTTGATGCGGTTGCTGAGCAGGTCGTTGGTGGCCGCGCGGCCCCAGTCACCGCCCACATCGGTGCGTGTCAGTACTTCAAGGTTGTCCATCAGGGCGCCCATCCAGGGCGTCATCTTTTCTTCCTCGGTGCCGGGCAGGAAGCCGATGTCCTCGCCGACCGGGACCGTGACGCGGGTCATGATGATTTCCTTGTAGCGGTTTTCCTCCAGCGTCTGGGTCAACCCGGCGGCAAGCGCCAGCAGCGTCTTGCCGGTACCGGCGGTGCCCACCAGGCTGACGAAATCGACCTCCGGGTCCATCAGCAGGTTGAGGGCGAAGTTCTGTTCGCGGTTGCGCGCGCTGATGCCCCACACGGTATGGCGTGAGCCACGGTAGTCGATGGCGGTTTCCAGCACGGCGGTGGTGCCGTCCATTTCGCGCACCAGTGCCTCGAAGCCCTGTTCCTCCGGCAGATAGACGCATTCGTTGATGTTCCAGGACTCCACCAGCGGTCCGTCGACACGGTAATAGTTGCGGCCGTCCTTCTGCCAGGATTCCAGCGTATCGCTGTGTTCCTGCCAGAACTCCGCCGGCAGTTCGCTGCTGCCGGAGAACAGCAGGTTGACGTCTTCCAGCACCCGGTCGTTGAAATAGTCTTCACCGTGGATGCCCAGCACCGCGGCCTTGATGCGCAGGTTGATGTCCTTGGATATCAGCGTGACGGTGACGTCCGGGTGTTCGTTCTGCAGCGCCAGTGCGGTGCCCAGGATGCTGTTGTCCGGCTTGCTGCCGGGCAGGGCATCGGGCAGCGAGATTTTCAGGGTGTGGGTCTGGAAGAACAGGCGGCCGCAGTCGTCGGTCTCGATGCCTTCGACGATGCCGCGGTTATTGAGCGGGATGCCCCGTTCGATCTCGTCGGCACTGATGTCTTTCATCAGTTCGTCGAGGAAACGGCTCGCCTGGCGTACGTTGCGCGCCACTTCGGAGACACCTTTCTTGCCGGCGTCCATTTCTTCCAGCACCACCATCGGCAGGTAGACGTCGTGCTCCTGGAAGCGGAACAACGCCGTGGGGTCGTGCATCAGCACGTTGGTGTCGAGGATAAACAGTCGTCTTGAAGAGGTGTCGGCCTGGATCATTGGCGGTTCAGTTCGCGCACGGCGTCAAGCACTTCATCGACATGCCCGTCCACCTTGACCTTGCGCCATTCGCGCTTCAGCTTGCCGTCCGCACCGATCAGGAAGGTGCTGCGTTCGATGCCCATCACCTTGCGGCCGTACATGTTCTTTTCCTTGATGACGTCGAACAGCGTGCACAGGGTTTCATCGCTGTCGGACAGCAGGTCGAAGGGGAATTCCTGCTTCGCCCTGAAATTTTCGTGGGACTTCAGGCTGTCGCGCGATACGCCGACCACAACCGTTTTGTTGCGTCGGAACTTGTTGTAGTTGTCACGGAAATCCTGCCCCTCGCGGGTACAGCCCGAGGTGCTGTCTTTCGGGTAGAAATAGACCGCCAGGTTTTTGCCCTTGCAGTCGGACAGCCGGAAGGTTTTGTCACCGGTGGCCGGTGCGCTGAAAGCGGGCACTTTTCTGTTCAGTTGTACCTTGCTCATGCGCGTTATCCTTTTACCGGTTCGATCACCGCGTCCAGGTTCAGCTGGTCGCAGACATCGAGAAATTCCTCGCGCAGGCTGGCGATGTGGGTATCGGCCGGGACATCCAGCGTCATGTGCACGGCGAACATCTGCGTGCCGGTATGGGCGGCCGCGTAGCTGGTGGTGGAAAGGTCCTGGATATTGATGCTGCGCCGGGAAAAGAAATTGGCCAGGTTGTGCACGATGCCGGGGTGGTCGAGCGCCACCACATCGACCGCGTAGGGCAGGTATTCGCCGCCCGGCGTACGGGTCTCGGTGCGCTTGATGGTCAGGACCATGCCGAGCTTTTTCTGCGCCTGGCCGAGCTGGTCTTCCAGCTTGGCCAGGTTGTTCCAGTTGCCCGATACCAGCAGCAGCACCGAGAACTCGCCGCCCAGCACCATCATGCGGCTGTCGGCGATATTGCAGCCGCTCTCCAGTATCCAGCCGGAGATCTGATCCACCAGGCCCGGACGGTCTTCACCGAGGGCGGCGATAACCAACTGTTTGCTCATGCGCTCAGCCTACCATTAATCCAGTGTCACGGCACGCAGCTGTGCGGCCGCATCTTCCGGGCTGATGGTGCTGACGAACAGGCCGGAGCCCAGCTCGAAGCCGGTCGGGATGCTGGTGCGCGGGCAGATCTCGAGGTGCCAGTGGTAGCTGTCCTGGCAGTTGGAGAACTCGTTGTTGTGTGGCAGCGAGTGCAGGAAGAAGTTGTACTGGGCACCGCCGATCACCGCATCGAGCCGGCCCATGGCGCGTTTCAGTACCCGCGCCAGGTCCTCGCGCAGTGCGTCGCTGATGCCGACAAAATCACTGGCGTGTTGCAGGGGCAGGATATGGATTTCCCATTCGTAGCGGCTGGCGAACGGTTTGATGGCGACAAAGTGCTCGCCGCGTTCAACGACATACTGACCGACATCGATCTTGCGCCGTACCGAGCCGGATTCACGGTCGTAGATCCTGGCCTCGAAGGTCAGCGCCTCGTCGACCAGCGAGCAGAAAATGCACTGGCGGTTTTTCTCGAAATAGCGGCGGCTGTGGATGACTTCATTGTAGACATTTTCCGGCACCACCGGCATGGCGATGATCTGGCTGTGAGTGTGCGGGATGCTGGCGCCGGCCGCCGGGCCGAAGTTTTTGAACACCAGCACGTACTGGATGCGCGGGTCCATGTCGTACAGGGCGCGGATACGGTCGCGGTACACGCCGATGAGCCGGAACAGGTGGTCTTCGGACATATCCTGGATGGCGATGCCGTGATCCGGGTGGTCGATAATGACTTCGTGGCGGCCGTAGCCGTCGATCGCCTGTTGCAGGCCGAACACCAGGTTGCCGGAGGTGCTGTCGTCGCCGAGCACGGGGTAGAGGTTTTCCACCACCCGCACCTGCCAGTCGCCGCTCTCCGGTGACTCGGCCACCGTGGGCGGCGTCTTGTCTTCGTTGCCACGGCAGAACGGGCAGCGGTCGACGTGCTTGCGGGTGTCGCGCGGCGCCGGGTCCTCGTCCTTGCGCGGGCGCATGCCACGTGCGGTGGAGACCAGCACGGATTCGCTGGGGACGATGGGGTTGATGCGGATTTCACGGATGCTGTCTGGCTGATCGCTCATGTTGGTCTCGGATTTCCCTGGATTCAGGTCCGGATTATCGCCTTACCGGGCGTAAAGGACACAAGGAACTGTTGAGGCGAGTATTAAATGGACTAATCAGGGAGGTCGACGGGATTTGCCGGCCGGGCGGCGGCTTCCCTTGTCAGCAGCGGGCCGGAAACGTACCATGCGCTTTATTTTCCGTTCCGGAGATCTTCGATGTTTCACGGCAGTATGGTTGCGCTGGTTACGCCAATGCGTGAAGACGGTGCGGTGGATGAAGACAGCCTGGAAGCGCTGGTTGAATTTCATATCGATGCCGGCACAGACGCCATTGTCGCGGTCGGCACCACCGGTGAATCCGCCACCATCGATGAAAAGGAGCATTGCGCCCTGCTGCGGCGCATCGTTGATATGGTCGCCGGGCGCATCCCGGTCATTGCCGGCACTGGTGCCAATTCCACCCGCGAGGCGATCGACCTGACCCGTTGCGGGATGCACGCCGGCGCCGATGCCTGCCTGCTGGTGACCCCTTACTACAACAAGCCGACCCAGGAAGGTATGTACCAGCACTATAAAATGGTGGCGGAGTCTGTGCCGGTCCCGCAGATCCTGTATAACGTGCCGGGCCGCACCGCCTGCGACCTGCTGCCCGAGACGGTGCAGCGGCTGGCGCCGATTTCCAATATCGTGGGTATCAAGGAGGCGACCGGCGACCTGGAGCGCGGCCGGGAGATCCTGGAGCGCTGTGGTGACCAGCTGGACCTGTACAGCGGCGACGATGCCACTGCCATGGAGCTGATCCTGATGGGCGCGAAAGGCGATATTTCGGTGACCGCCAACGTGGCGCCGCAAGCCATGCATGACATGTGTGCCGCGGCGCTGGCCGGTGATCGTGAAACCGCGCAGCAGATCGATGCCGGGCTGCGCGCCCTGCACCGTGACCTGTTTATTGAGTCCAGCCCCATCCCGGTAAAATGGGCGCTGCACGAAATGCGACTGATTCCCCCGGGTCTGCGCCTGCCGCTGACGCCACTGGACCCGCAATACCACGCCACGGTGCGTGACGCCCTGCGACAGGCAGGTGCGCTGGATAGGCTGGAAACCTGACTTGAATATGAGTGGATCGTTATTTATGCGTCAAATCCTGACCGCAAGCCGCTGGCTGGTGCTGGTTATCGTGTGGCAGGGCATCAGTGCCTGCACTTTCCTGAATGACATGTTTCCCGACCGCACCCGGGACTACAAAAAAGCCGAATCGAGCCGGCCGCTGGAAGTGCCGCCCGACCTGACCACAACCCCGACCACCGATGCGCTGGTGGTGCCAACCACTTCGACCACGCTGTCAGGTTATGAGAGTGCCCGTAAGACATTCTCCGAAAAGGGCTCCGGCACGGTACTGCCTGACCAGGATGCGCTGAGTTTTGAACGTGAGCAGGACCGTGCCTGGCTGGTCGTGCAGGGAGACCCGGAGCAGGTATGGCCGGAAGCGCGCGAATTCTGGCTGGAGAACGGCTTCTATATTATGGAAGAGGACCCGGTCACCGGCGTGCTGGAAACCGACTGGAAGGAGAACCGCGAGTCGATTCCCAAGGATCCCATCCGCGGGCTGGTCAGCCGCGTGATTCCAAACGCCTATTCCGCGGCCTACCGCGACCGTTACCGCATGCGCCTGGAGCGCGGCGAGAAGCCCGGCACCACGGAAATCTTCATTTCTCACCAGGGCGTGGAGGAAATCGTTACCGATGCCAGTGACGAGGGCGTGATGAAATGGGGCCCCAGGCCCAAGGATCCCGGGCTGGAATCGATCATGCTCAAGCGCATGATGGTTTTCCTCGGCGTCCAGCCGGAGCGCGTCGAACAGATGATCACCGAGCCGAAAAAGCCCGCCGTGGCACGCGCGGAGCTGATACAGCAGGAATCGGGGCAGGCGGTACTGGTATTGCACGAAGGCTATTCACGCGCCTGGCGCAACCTGGGTATCGTGCTGGACCGGATCGACTTCGCGGTCGAGGACCGGGACCGTCAGCAGGGTATCTATTATGTGCGTTACAATGACCCTGCGCAGGGACATAATGACAAAGGCCTGCTTTCCAAACTGGCCTTCTGGTCCAGCGATGACGAGCAGGTGGTCGAGCGCTACCAGATCAAGCTCAGCGACGACGGGGCGGACTCGCGCGTGGTGGTCCTGAACGAGCAGGGCGAGCCGGAAACCTCGGTGACCGGGGTGCGCATTCTCACCCTGCTGTACGAGGAACTGAAATAGGCCATATGCGCTTTGCGTCATTAGGCAGCGGCAGCAAGGGTAACGCGACACTGGTCGAAACCGGCGCCACGCGGGTGATGATCGACTGCGGTTTTTCCTGCGTGGAAACGGAAAAACGCCTGGCGCGCCTGGGCCTGGAGGCACAGGACCTGGCCGGCATACTGGTCACCCACGAACACGGCGACCATATATCCGGCGTGGCGCGCTTCTCCCGCCGCCACCGGCTGCCGGTGTGGATGACCGCCGGTACCAAGGCCGTGCACAAGGGCGGCGAAGTCGCCGCCTGGCACTGTTTCAACGGCCACCAGGATTTCACTATCGGCGAACTGCACATCACGCCGTTCCCGGTACCGCACGACGCCCGCGAGCCCTGTCAGTTCGTGTTCTCCGACGGCGAGCGGCGGCTGGGTGTGCTGACCGATGTCGGCAGCGTCACTCCGCACATGGTGCAGGCGCTGCATAACCTGGACGCCATCATCCTGGAATGTAACCACGACCCGAATATGCTCGCTGTCGGACCCTATCCGCCCTCCCTCAAACGGCGCGTGGGCGGGCCTTTCGGGCATTTCAGCAACCAGCAGGCCGCCGATCTGCTGGCGCGTATCGACACCGAACGCCTGCAGCACCTGGTGATTGCCCACCTGAGCGAGAAAAATAACCACCCCGAGCTGCCCCGCGCCCTGCTGGCCACCGTGCTCGGCCGCCCGGCCGAGGATATCCTGGTGGCTGACCAGCCGGATGGCATGCCCTGGCTGAGTCTGAATTAACCCGGATTTTATAGGGCTATATGGCTGTACAGGTTAAGATCCCCGTCTGATTGCCAATACATAGAATGATGGCCAGTGACAGGCCTTGGACGTATCCCGCAGTGAGTGGATGTCCTGACTTTTAATATGCATGGACATGAGGGACGAAGGGTGAGCTTCCGAAAACTTTCAGATTTGCCGGTACGGCAAAAGGTGTGGGGTGGTTTTGGCATCCTGCTGGCCTTGATGGTCGTGTTATCCGCCGTATCCTGGCGCAGCCTGTCCCAGGTCAGCGAGGATCTCAGCCTGGTGGTGGAAGAATTGCAGCCCACCATGCTGGCCTCCCAGGATCTGTCCCAGTCGCTTGCCCACGCGGCTTCGGCGCTGGGCCTGTACCTGCTGGCCGAGGAAGACAGCTACCGCGATGTTTACCAGCAGTCCCTGCAGGCCGTGGAAACCGACCTGTCGCGCCTGGAGCAATTGCTACAGGCGCGCCCGGATCAGGACCAGGAATCGCTGCAGAAACTGCACGGCCTGGTGGAGCGCTTCAAATCCTATGAAAACACCATGGTCGGTCTGGTCCAGAACAAGGCCAGCAATCTGGCCGGCCTGTCCTTCGCCGCAGAGCACCTGAACCCGGTCAGCCAGCAGATGTTGCAGCTGAGCGGTGAAATGGTCATGAGCGAGTTCGAGGAAGAACCCAGTGAGTCGCGTCGTGAATTGCTCAACGAGATACACCAGCTGCGCTACACCTGGGCAAATGTCATGAACGGGGTGCGTGCCTATATCGCGTTCCGCGGCGAGCGCCCGCTGACCGAAATTGACCTGTACCTGCAGGCTACCGATGACAACATCAAACGCCTGGCGGCTTTCGAGAATGAGCTGACTTTTGAGCAGGACGAGGGGCTGAATGGTTTTATGGAATTAAAACAACAGTTTGTTGAAAATTTCGACAAGCTGCGCGAGATCGAGGCCTCAGGTAGATGGCGTACCGATACCCGGCTGATCCGGGATGAGATCAGCCCGCTGCTGCGCCAGATCGACGACGAGCTGGAAACGCTGGTGGAACAACAGCGCAACCTTGCCGTTGCGACTAGTACCTCCTTGCTGGAGGACCTGGACCAGGATTCGACATTTATCAGTGTTCTGCTGCTGGCAGGCCTGCTGATCGGGGTGCTTGTCGCCCTGCTGGCCGGTAACCAGATTGTCACGCCGATCCTGCGTCTGCGGGAAATCCTGGAAGCAATGGCGAAGGGTGAAGGTGATCTGACCCAGCGCGTGAAGCTGGCGTCCGGTGACGAGCTTGGACAGGCTTCCGGCTTTTTCAACCAGATGATGGCCGGTTTGCAGGAAATGGTCATCGATATCGTCACGGCCGCGCGCCAGGTCGAGCAGGGCGCGGAACAGTCCAGTGAGCGTGTGGCTGCGGTGCAGGCCAACGTGCTGGAGGGTGCCGAGCGTACCCGCAGCACCGCGGCGGCGACCGAAGAAATGTCAGCCACCAGCGCCGAGATCGCGCGCAATGCCGAGACGGCCGCGGGCGAGGCCGAGAAAGCCCGCGCCCAGGCCCGGGAAGGCAGCACTGCCATGCAGCAGGTGGCGCAAAAGGCACAGGCCATGGAAGCACAGATCAGCCAGTTGCAGGAGAGCGTCGACGCCATCGAATCCAAGGGCCGCTCCATGCACAAGGTAATCGGGGTGATCAGCGAGATTGCCGAACAGACCAATCTGCTGGCACTGAACGCGGCCATCGAGGCGGCGCGGGCCGGTGAGGCCGGGCGCGGTTTTGCCGTGGTAGCCGATGAGGTGCGTCAACTGGCGTCCAAGACCCAGCATTCCACGGCGGAGATCCGCAAACTACTGGACGATAACCGGCATTCCAACCAGACACTGGTGGCCTCCATGGGGCATGCGGCGGAAGCCACCGGCACCATGCGCGAGTCCGTGGATGACACCGAGCGGGTGATCCGGCTGATGTCGGAGAATGTGGAGCTGATGAACGAAATGGTTGACCAGATCGCCCATGCGGCACGCGAACAGTCGCAGACCAGCGAGGAAATCGCCCATAACGTGGAAGTGCTCTCGAGCAAAGAAAGCGAGAATGCCGAGTGGATGAAGGCCAGCAGCGAGGATCTCGAAGAGCTGACCCGCACCTCGACACGCCTGAACCAGGTGGTCGGACATTTCAAGGTCTGATTCGCTGTACCCCCCCTGAGCCATCCAGTATCATGGTGGGCTTTCTTTGACAGAGAAAGTTCATGCTGCAATTGCCCGGCGCGCCAGCCTTTTCTGCCTTCCGAATTCAGAAACTGAGTGACAGCATCCGCGAGCTCGCTCCGGCCATCAGTGGCCTGAGCGGCCACTTCGTGCACTTTGTCGAGCTCGAACAGGAATTATCCGCAGACGAGCACGAGGTGCTGTTGCGGCTGCTGGGCGGTGCGGGCGAGGAACCGGCGCCGGGCCAGCTTTCGCTGTGGGTGGTACCGCGCATCGGTACCATCTCCCCCTGGTCGAGCAAGGCCACCGATATTGCGCACAACTGCGGTTTGAGCCGGGTGAAGCGTATTGAACGCGGTATCCGCTTCGACCTGGTTCTGGCGCCGGATGCCCGGCTGAGCGAAGAGGCGCGCGCGGCCATCCTGCCCTTGCTGCACGACCGTATGACCGAATCGGTGCTGGACGACAGCGAGGACGCGCAGGTGATCTTCCGCCAGGCCGAACCTGCGCCGCTGGTCAGCGTGGATATCCTGGGTGGCGGGCGCGCGGCGCTGGAATGCGCCAACACCGAGCTTGGCCTGGCCCTGTCCGATGACGAGATCGACTACCTGCTGGA
>DRNU01000192.1 GCA_011374975.1 Gammaproteobacteria bacterium
AGCCGTTTTTTTCTTTGTTTTCGCCTGAAAATCCTGCTTTTTGCGGTGTGGGATTTTGTGACAGGCATCACAATTTCAGGCGTAAAAAAAATGCATCTGGTGCGGATAACAGGAACCAAATTCCTGATTGGCGGCCGTTTTTTTTTGCGATGCTGCCCGGCTCCTGTATTTGGCGCTGTGATACGACCAGTACTTCGTCAAGAACAGCTTTCCTCAATGACCCGATAAAAGCGCTATCAATGCTCAAGGAAGTTGAGATTCAACCGATAAGGTGACAGTGGAATACCAAAAGAGCCGGCAAATGTATTTTGCCCGGGGGGGCACAATAGCGGCTTTTTCTATTTCAATGGCCTGTGGCTGTTGAAAGCCCGCTTACTTATTGGGTGAGCAACAGCGTGCGAGTTTGGCAGGATATTTCAGAGGGCCGGCCTTCATGTGCAAAAGTTTAGTGGCTGTAGATGCGTAACAAGGCAATAACAATAAAAGCCATATTTCTTGCCGTTCCCCTGGCCTTTACGACCATGCTGGCTTTTGGTCTGGATTTCCCTCATGAGCCGGCGAACCCAGCCCTCAGCATCGAGTGCCCCAAATGCCATGACATCCATGGTGGACTCGAAAACCTACTCAGGCTTGAAAACCCTCATGCCCCGGCGGATATCGATGATACGGAGGCCAATAATCTCTGCTGGAGTTGCCATAACGAATTGGTGGCGCCTAATCGCAAGCCTCACTCTAGCCTTCAGATCGATGACAGTTTTGGCAACTGGAATATCGAGTGCAAGACCTGTCACAACCCCCACTACCAGCCGCAAAAGGCGGCCTGGGGCAGCGACAGCTATCTCTTCTCCGGGGTAATCGACAGTGTTGACGCCACTACCCTGACCGACAACGAGGCCACTTGGGCGACTGATGAGCATGCTGGCCGGGTAGTCTTCCCTGACATCAATGCCAAAGACCTCCGTGGCCGCCCGGTGAGCAATCTCAGCTACCGGGTGCTCAGCAACACCACCACTACGCTGACCATCGACGGTGCCATGGACCTTTCTTATATAGGTACTGGCGACACCTTTGCAATTATCTACGGCAAGCTTATCCGCGATCAGATAAGCACGCCCAACAGCGGCCAGAAAACGGTAAAGCTTTTCCGTCCCACCGGTACGAACTCCTTCGCCGACAACGATGGCACTTTGGACGGTGTCTGCCAGGTCTGCCACACCCGGACCGGTCATTTCAGAAATGACGGCTCGGCCCCTGATCAAATGCATATGAATGCGGACCGGGGTGATCCCAACGGCACCGCTGGCGAAAAATGCACGGACAAGTGTCACAAGCACATCGGCGGCTTTGGCCACGGCAAGGGTTACACCAAGGTGGACCTATGCGTGGAGTGCCACGGCCATGAGGAAGGCACCTACTACATGGTCGATGGCAAGTATCCCTACAATCCCTCGGATACCGCACGCCTGTCCAAGGTGCCTTCCCGGGGCTTTGGCTCCACCAGGGCGCACTCCACGCATACCGAAAGCTGGGTCGACTCCGGCCCCGGCTGGGGCGCCACCGTGCCGGCCAGCGCCGGCGAGGATGACAAGCGGGGCCCGGGTATCTATTGCGACCGTTGCCACGACATCAATAACATGCCCAGCTTCAAATCGGGCGTGGACAGCAATGGCGACGGATTATTCGATCTGGCGGAAACGGATGTCTGCGACATGTGCCACAGCCCCGGCGGCACCTACAACGGCGTGGACTCCGTCGGTGAATCGGTGGGCGCCAAGGACAACTGGCGGTCCGGCGGCGTCTACAGCGCGGACAACAATACCCTCAAGCCCGGCAAGGGAAAGTGGTGCGCCGGCTGCCATGACGAACGCCACGACTCGGAGCAGTACTCCTCGCATATCGACCTCACCGCCTGGGACGCCGAGGTGGGCATCGACCGGGGCATCGACGTCTACGCCCCGCCGGTCATCGGCGACGAAGACGAGCCCTATAACTATGGCGTCGGCTGGGGCTTCTACAAGACCGGCCATGGTGTGCCCAGCGACCAGAGCATCCCGGCCACCGGCGGGGGGAAGCAGGGTCCCGGGAAACAGTGCTTCAACTGCCATGATCCAAGGACGCGGCACATAGATGGAAACCAGCGCAGCTTCGACTGCTCCGACGGCTGCGATGCGACCGAGTACCAAGCCAGCTACCGTTTGAAATATCCCATGCAGGTGCCGCTGACGGATGGCTATATTCCGCCGAAGGAGTCCAACTACCAGCTCTGCTTCAGTTGTCATGATTTTGAGGCCATCACGGATACGGCGGATGGCGGTAATGGCCCCCAGACATCAAATTATTACGAGGCAACCCAAACCCCCAACCAGAATCTGCACTATCGGCATTTGGCAAGGGGTGCCATCAATGTGAGTAGCGACTGGAGCGGCAACTGGAACAGCAAGCTGACCTGTA
>DRNU01000193.1 GCA_011374975.1 Gammaproteobacteria bacterium
AGAACTGGACCCAGGCGGTACACCAGTATCAGAACGACCGTGATCCCCGGGCGCCGCTCTTTGTTTTTCAAAAACGGGCCCTGGTGCATTTTGCCGTTGATCCGGACGAGGTGCACATGACCACCCGGCTGGCTGGCCGAAGAACGCGCTTTCTGCCCTTCAACCGGGGCAGCAATCCTGGCGAAATCCAGTGCGGCGCAGGAAATCCGCAGCATGATTCCGGTCATCGCACCGGCTATTTCTGGGAAGATGTATTGCAGCGTGACAGCTTTCTGGACATCCTTGGCCACTTTATGTTTGTGGAGAAAAAGGATGAAAAGGTTGACGACAGGAAGGGCGGCCGGCGGCGGAAGGTCAGGGAGACGCTGATCTTTCCACGTTTTCATCAACTGGACGCGGTGCGCAGCCTGGTGGACGCGGCCCGGCGGGAAGGCCCGGGCCGGAACTATCTGATTCAGCATTCGGCCGGCAGCGGCAAGACCAACAGTATTTCATGGCTGTCGCACCGGTTGGCAAGCCTGCATGATGCGGATGATAGCAAGGTTTTTGATTGCGTGGTGGTGATTACCGACCGGCGGGTTCTGGATCGGCAACTGCAGGACGCGATATACCAGATCGAACATGCCCATGGCGTGGTCAGGGCAATAGACAGGGATTCCAGGCAACTGGCCGGAGCGCTCATCGACGGCACCAAGATTGTTGTCACCACCTTGCAGAAATTTCCCTTTGTCCTGCGGGGCCTGCTGCATGCGGCAGGTGCCCGGAGCCTGGAGCAGGCGACCGCCGAGGAGAAGCAGCAGGCGAAAGACTGGGAAGCCGCGATCAGCAAGCGAAAATACGCCGTCATCGTGGACGAGGCCCATTCCAGCCAGACCGGAGAAACCGCGCGCGAACTCAAGGCCATCCTTGGCGCGGATGCGCAAAACAGCGATGAGAATGGCGCCGACTGGGAAGACTGCCTGAACCGGGTGATGCAGTCACGGGGACGGCAACCGAATGTAAGTTTCTTTGCCTTCACCGCCACCCCGAAAGGGAAGACGCTGGAGTTGTTCGGTCGGCCGGGAGCAAACGGCAAGCCTGAACCTTTTCATCTCTATTCCATGCGGCAGGCCATCGAGGAGGGGTTTATCCTTGATGTGCTGACGAATTACACCACCTACAAGACCTTTTACAGGCTCCTCAAGGCGGCTGAGGACGATCCGAAACTCCCCAGGAAGAAAGCGGCCAGGGCACTTGCCAAGTTCATGAGCCTGCATCCGCACAATATCGAGCAGAAGACGGAAGTGATGGTGGAACACTTCCGGCGCAGCGTGAAACACAGGATCGGCGGGCGTGCCAAGGCCATGGTGGTTACATCGTCCAGATTGCACGCCGTGCGCTATAAACTGGCCTTTGAGAACTACATCGCGGAAAACGGATACACGGATGTGCGGCCACTGGTCGCTTTCAGCGGAACCGTGCGGGACCCGGAGACCGGACAGGAATATACCGAGCCGGGCATGAACACGGATGTGGTGACGGGAAAGCCCATCAGCGAAGGCCGGCTGCCGGAACGCTTCGATTCTCCCGACTACCAGGTGCTGCTGGTGGCAAACAAATACCAGACCGGTTTTGACCAACCCCTGCTGCACACCATGTATGTTGACAAGCGACTCGACGGGGTGCAGGCCGTGCAGACCCTCTCGCGTCTCAACAGGATGATCCCCGGCAAGGATGCGCCCTTTGTCCTGGATTTTGTCAACGAGGCAGAGGATATCTTCCGCGCCTTCAAACCATATTACGACAAGAC
>DRNU01000194.1 GCA_011374975.1 Gammaproteobacteria bacterium
ATGTCGGCAAGGAGGTGGAAGCCGAAGCCCATGCCCGGTCCGTGATTGCATCGATCAGGCCACGCGAGCAACATGAGCATTCTTACTAAGCCAAACGATCACAAAGCCTCATTCAGCGGGCCTCTGGCCGGCCATCCGCTTGCGTTGCGGCGGCTTGACGGGGGATGGCCCTGCCGGCGCCACCGCGCCTGGCGGACCGACCGGCCGGAGGCGCGCTGAATGAGGCTTTGTGATCGTTTGGCTTGGCGACCCCGTTACCGCTTGAAATCCCCCTGCTGGATCGTTTCGAGATCCCCGCCTGCGCGGGGATGACGAGGGGAAGGAAGGTGGGGTCTCGAAACGATCCGGCTGGCACATTCGGAGAATGTGAGGCGGTTGTTGAGCTGGCCCGTCTATCGACCCCAACCGGCGTCGAACCAGTCAAAACCGGCCTCCACCCCGCACAGCTGTTCCTTGAACCAGGCGAGGGCCTTGCCCTGGTGGCGCACGCGCCAGGCATAGTAGAGCGTGTGCCGGGTACTTAGACCATCTTCCGTGGCCTTGACCAGCAGATCGCCGGCAGCGATATCTTCGGCGATCATATGCCGGGGCAAATAGCCAACGCCCAGGCCTTTTTTTTGTGCCTCCCGTTTGGTGTGCAGATCGGGAACGGTTAGCACGCGCTGCCCGGGCAGCAATCCTACGGTTCTGGGGGGAAGTCCGCGAGAGGTATCTGCCGCGGCAACCGCACGGTAGCGACGTATAAGATCCTGACTCAGGGGTTCCGGCGCCTTGGCCAGGGGGTGTCCTGGTGCGACGACAAAGACGAATTCGACCTCGCCGAGCGGTTTGAGGGCATACCCACCACCCGGCGGACCTTCACCAGGAGCGCCGATGACCAGATCGGCACGTTCCGACACCAGCGCATCCCAGACACCACCGAGCACTTCGCTGGAAAGACGTAGACGGATATCCGGTGCGACCTGATAAAATCCCTCGCACAGTTCAAGCACCTTTGTCGACGAAATCAAGTCACCGATCGCAATTCTCAGCTCGGCCTCCCAGCCCGTCGCGACCCGCTTCACGTTTCGCACCACGCCATCGGCCACGGTGAGCAAATCCCGCCCTTCACGCAAGAGCGATTCGCCCGCCGAGGTCAAACGGGCGCGGTGACCACGGCGATCGAACAGGCTTACGCCCAGGCTTTCTTCGAGTTTCTGGATCGCGTAAGTCACCGATGAAGGCACCCGGTGCAGATCCTCGGCTGCCGCAGCAAAACTGCCGCGCCGGGCAATGGCGTCAAGGACACGCAGTGCATCCAGGCTGATTTCGGATGGCATGTTCGATTATTTCGAATATATATGTGTACTTTTTTCAATATTAATCATTAACCCAACAATATACAATAAATAATATGTTTCAATTCAACGAATCAAATATGCAACGACCGGTGTTCGTTCGCGCTCCCTGGATGCGATACCTCACCCTCAATGCATACTCCGTCTGTCACGAGCCGAGCCGCCGGCGCACACGCTAGGGCACGAAACGCGATGACACAGCTACCACTACGCAACGACTCGACGTACTACGGGCTGATCGCCGTGCTACTGCATTGGCTGATGGCCATGCTCGTGATCGGCCTGTTTGCCCTGGGCTTGTACATTGCCGATCTTGATTATTACGACCGCTGGTATATACAGGGCCCGGCATGGCATTTCGGAC
Organism: Gammaproteobacteria bacterium; assembly: GCA_011374975.1. Lineage (GTDB taxonomy): Bacteria > Pseudomonadota > Gammaproteobacteria > DSM-19610 > DSM-19610 > Thiogranum. Next base: position 1,702 of record DRNU01000194.1, read on the forward strand.
TCGGTGTTGCCACCGCGCTGCTGCTCGTGATCCGGCTTGGCTGGCGCCTGTCGAACCCCCGCCCACGGATGACGGGCAGGCCCTGGGAACAACGCGCGGCGCTGCAGGTTCAGCGACTCTTTTATGCCTTGATTGCAGCCATCGTCATCAGCGGTTACCTCACTACGACCGCCGACGGCAAACCACTACCGGTTTTTGGCTGGATTGATATTCCGGCGACCTTCCACGGCTACCCCAACCAGGAAGATATCACCGGAAAGGCGCATGAATGGCTGGCCTGGGCGCTCATGGCACTGGCCGTTCTGCACAGCCTGGCGGCATTGAAACACCATTTTTTTGACCGCGACGCCACCCTGCGCCGCATGCTGCGACCGGGCAAACCCCGCCCTTCTTCACACAACTCCCGATAAGGAGGAAATCATCATGACCAAAAGACTGTTTTTTATCCTGGTGCTCGTACTCGGACAAGGAAGCATTCATGCCCAGGCTGCGGAGCACTATGTAATCGACACCCAGGGCATGCATGCCTTTATCACGTTCAGAATCAAGCATCTTGGATTTAGCTGGCTGGAGGGGCGCTTCAACCGTTTCTCCGGCGATTTCGATTATGATGAAGCCAATCCGGCCAATAACCGCGTCGAGGTCGAGATCGATGTCGCCAGCATCGACACCAACCACGCGGAACGCAACAAACACTTGCGTGATGATCGTTTCTTCGACACGGACACATTCCCGACAGCAAGATTCGTCAGCACCGGCTGGGAAGACCTCGGCAACGGCAAGGCAAAGCTCAAGGGCCGGTTCACCCTGCGCGGCGTGAGCAAAGATATCGTTATCGACGTGCATCAGCTGGGCGCCGGAAAAGACCCGTGGGGCGGCTTCCGACGCGGCTTCGTGGGCACCACAACGCTGCAGCTGTCTGACTACAAGATGAAAAACGCCGCCATGCTTGGTCCCGCCGCAGAAACGGTCCAGCTCTGGCTGTCCATTGAGGGAATACGACAACCTTAGCAGGCTCAGACATTCGCCAGACCCGTCCAGTCGATTGTCCGGATCCAATCCGAGAGCCGCTGTGGCCTGACACCCAGCGCCTGCACCGCAGGCGCTGGGTCCGGTGCGAGCAAGGTCACGCTCTGGTTCGCAAACCAGGCGTATAGACGGGCGATTTCCCTGGCTGTGGATTCGCCCAAAACCCGCTTCAGCCCTGACTCGAAATCAGGCAGCGGGACCGGGTAGTAGTCGATCGGCATTTGCAGACAAGAAGAAAAGGCACTCGCGATATCCGTGCCGGTCAAGGCTTCCGGACCGGGTATGCGTAAAGAACGCCCAATCAACGAAGGACGCTCCAGCGCCGCAACGACAAACTCCGCCAGCGACTCCCAGCTTATCCAGGACACCTTGATATCCGGGGGCAAAGGGTAGGCAACCGTATTGTCATGAATAATCGACGACACCGACCAGGGTGCCGCCAGATTACCCATGTAAAGCGTCGGCTCAAGCGTAATCACGGGTAGCCCGCTTTCGGATAGCAGGAGAGAAACACGCCGCTTGATATCCAGTGCCGCAACCCCGGTGTCCTGTTCCGGGACAAGGCTGCTTGCGTTGAATACAAAACTTTTCAGCCCGGCCGACTGCGCCGCGTGGATGACATTTTCCACCCATCGCATCGCGACATCCTCATCGAACACCAGCGGCAGCGTAAATACCACGTAGTCGCAGCCCTGGCTGGCTGCCTCGATGGCGCTGGAATCGGACAGATCCGCGTAAACGGGCCGGGCACCGTTTTCCACGATGCCTGCCGATTTCTCCGTCGATCGGGTCAAGGCGCGCACTCCATACCCTTTTGCGCTCAATGCCCGAACGAAGGCACTTCCCTGGGCACCCGTCGCCCCGTAGACTAGCACTGTCCCATGTTGATTCATATTCAGCACTCCCCCAATATACTAAGCCAAACCACGCTCCCACCGGCCGCGCCCCGTCATCCCCGCGCAGGCGAGGATCTTGAAACGACTCAGAAGGTACATTCAGACGATTGTGAGACGGTTACTAATCCAGAGGAATTCTCGAGCGCTCATGAGGAAAGATCAAGTACGGACAGAATTGTCAGCCACTGACAAAGAGGTAAGTATCTCCATGGAGAACTTGACGAACAAGCCGGGTGAATGTCCGGTGGAAGTCGCCGTCAACATGATCGGCGGAAAATGGAAAATATTACTGCTCGCGCGCCTGAGATTCTTCGGCCCCCAACGTTTCGGAGAATTACTGCGCGCCTTCCCGGGTTTGAGCGAGCGCATACTGACACGGCAGTTGCGTCAACTGGAGTCAGACGGACTGGTGCTGCGAAAAGCATACCCACAGATTCCACCCAGGGTCGAATACCGTCTTTCCGACGAGGGCGACAGCCTGGGCCCCATTCTTGACTTGCTGGCCGAATGGGGCAGACGCCACCAGACCAGGCCGACAATAAAACCCGGCCTCTCCGCCGACAACAGCCAGCGCTGACGGATGAGTCGTCTCAAAATTGTCCCGACATGACAAGCTTGTCATGCACCCTTTGCCGTCGCCCTTGCACCCCCTCATCCCCGCGCAGGCGAGGACCTCAAAACAATTCAGCGGAGGACTCAAGCGGGCAGCGAACAAGCTTGACGCTATGTTTCCTCGTGCCTTTTCTTGAGTTCGCACAGTTCTTTTGACATCGACACCAGCCCATCTTCCCAATTCGAGTCGGACATGCCAGGAAAGCGAAGAAGCGTCCATAAAACATTTGCGCCATCACCATTCCTTATGACTCTGACCTGGAGTGGTGTTCCGAAATCAGCATCCGGGGGAGCCAGATAAAGATCAAGAATGCCAAGAGTAATATCAGATTCGATTTTGAATTTGACAGCTCCCCCCATCATTGGTACCGGAGCCAGTACATACCCATACTTGCTCTTTTCAGCAGGTCCTGCAAAAAATTCCTTTGCCCATTCAGGATGAGTCATGGGATCCGCCAGATCCGTCATTATCTTTTCATAGGGGGCATCAATTGCAACAGTAAGGGTTTTGGATTCAAAAACGGTCATGAAGTAAGCCTCAGCATGCGTCAATGTGATTGACACGATAGTCCATATTGCAAAACGTGTCAATGGCATTTACGCTATCGCAATGAAAAGAAATAGTGGAATTCCTGTTGCCAAATTACTGCTCGATGCGTTCAACTGGTTCGACATGAGCTTGCTGGCTTCAATGAAAGCACAAAATTTGGGCGATATCAGTCACTCCCAATCAATGCTGATGGCGCATTTGACGGACTCGGGCATTCGCATTTCCGAGCTGGCAAAATGCATGCGAATCTCCAGGCAGGCGGCGCAAAAACGAGTGGTCGATCTTGAAAAGCTGGGATTTGTATACACAGATACCGACCCAACGAATTTAAGCGCAAAAATTGTTTCCCTGACCCCCAAAGGAAGAAATCGCGTTAAAGCCGCTTTGGGGATTTTTGCCGAACTAGAATTGGAACTCTCAAAGCGTATTGGTGTTGACGAATTCAACTGTATGAAGGAAGCCATCAAAAAAGACTGGGGGGTACCTGTAGTCCTCAAGAGAGACCGCAACAAGGCAAACGCAACGGGTTGAGCCGTCCGCCGGTGGAACCTTGTCAGCTCTGGTGATCGGGCGTCAGTGGGATCGCTTGACATTTGCGATGTCTCGACGCCCGCTTTCCGGTACCACATTGCACCACGAGCGTAGAATCTCAGCCCGCCATCGACCTG
>DRNU01000195.1 GCA_011374975.1 Gammaproteobacteria bacterium
AGACGCGTGGCCATAGCTGCCGCCTGCTTCCTGGAAATATCGCCCACGATCACGACTGTGGCATTACGCGCCACATAATATCGCCGGTAAAAGTTGCGCAAGTCGTCCACGGATAATGCCCTGACGCTGGCCTCGGTGCCGGACGGGTCACTGGCATAGGGATGCGAACCGTAGACCGCCTTGTAGAAAGCCCGGCTGGCAATCGTCCCGGGCTTCTGTTTCTGGTATTCCAGCCCGATCAGGGTGCGCTGCTGCTCGCGCTCGAAGTCCGACTTCGGGAAATCGGGCTTTGCCAGCACTTTGCCGAACAGCACCAGGGAAGGTTCCAGCAGTTTGCTGTCGGTCAGGCTGCGTAATGACAGCCAGGCCATGTCGCGCTCAACACCGCTGCCGATATTGGCACCGCGCTGCTCGAAACCCTGCGCGATCTGGCCGGCATCCAGTCCCGCCGCACCCTGGTCCAGCAGGGCGTTGGTCAGGCTGGCGATACCGGACTGGTCAGCATCGCGCGCACTGCCGGCATCGAACACGATACGGATATCCACCATCGGCAGTTCGTGCGCTTCCACGAACAGGACCCGGGCGCCCTTGCCGGTATCCCAGCTCTGGATATCGGGCAGGGCAGCAGCGGACAGGGTCCAGCCCAGTGTGACCAGGGCGAGTATCAGGCGTACAGAAAACAGCATGTGATTTATTCCTCTAGTGTCCATGACCACCACCTCCCGAGCGCGGCGGATGTTGCGGGTCGATCGGCTGCGGAACCAGTTCCGCGACCGTCAGCCGTTCCGGCACCAGGTACTTGCGCGCCACTTCCTGCACCTGCTTCGCGGTGACCGCTTCGACGCGCTCCAGGTAGGCATCGACATCCTTCCAGCTGAGACCCACCGTTTCCAGGATACCCATCTGCATGGCCTGGTAGAAAATGGAATCCTGTTCATAGACTTTCTGCGCCCGGATCTGTGCCTTGACGCGCTCCAGCTCCGCTTTTGTTACCGGCTTGTCACGCAGGCGCTGCACCTGTTCGAGCAGCGCCTGCTCCAGCTCGGCAACGGTATGCCCGGTGGCCGGCGTCCCCGACAACAGGAACAGCGTCTGCATGCGGTCATAAGCGCTGTAGCCGGCACCGGCACTGGCTGCCAGCGTGGCGCCGCGCACCAGCTCGCTGGCCAGCCGCGCACTGTCACCGCCATCCAGCACACCGGCCAGTACTTCCAGCGCATAGGGCTCCCAGTCCTGCTCCGCGGTCAACAGCACCGGCGCCTTGTACCCCATCAGCAGGTAGGGCAGCTTGGCGGGCGCCTCGACCTTGATGTCCTTGCGGCCGCGCTGCTGGATTTCCTTGCGCGGCTTGAGCGGCGCAATTTTGCTCGGTTTCAGCGGCCCGAAGTATTTTTTCGCCAGCGCATAAACCTCGTCCGGGTCCACATCCCCGACCACCACAAGCGTGGCATTGTTCGGCGCGTACCACATCCGGTACCAGTCTTTCAGGTCGTCGACGGAAAGGTTTTCCAGGTCGTCCATCCAGCCGATCACCGGTATCCGGTACGGGCTGCTGGCATAGGCTGTCGCGTTGAACTGCTCGTAGGTCAGTGACTGGGGGTTGTCTTCGGTGCGCATGCGGCGCTCTTCCATCACCACCCGCACTTCTTTCAGCACTTCGTCATCGGGGATGGTCAGGTTGCGCATACGGTCCGCTTCCAGCTCCATGCTCACCGGCAGGCGGCTTTTCTCCATGGTCTGGAAGTAGGCGGTGTAATCCTGGTTGGTGAAGGCATTCTCGCGTCCACCGTTCTCGGCAATGATTTTTGAAAATTCACCGGCAGGGTGTTTTTTCGTCCCCTTGAACATCATGTGCTCAAGCACATGAGAAACGCCGGTAATGCCGTCGTGCTCGTAACTGGAGCCGACCTTGTACCACACCTGCGACACCATGATCGGCGCCCGGTGATCCTCTTTCACAATAATTTTCAGGCCGTTATCCAGCCGGTATTCGTGAGTTGCCGGTTGTGCCAGCACCAGGCCGGCAGCCAGTCCCAGGACCAGCGCGAGTAATCCCCGCATCGTGTACTCCTTAAAGGTTATTTATCTTCTCAGGGCGGATTTCGAATTCCTTCCCGTCCAAAGGGTTACCCATCATGCTGATACACCTTTGGTCAATCAGCGTGGAATGATAGGATACGCAGACTCATCTGGACAGCAAAAACAATGTTAGGTTTCGGCAAGAAAAAATCCCGCGACACGGCGGCAGCGGAAAAAGAGCCGCAGGGCACGGAAAAGAAGCAGGGTTTGTTCGGCCGACTCAGGTCAGGGCTGGCCAAAACCCGCAGCGGGCTCACCGAAAGCATCGCCAGCCTGGTGGTGGGTCGCAAGCAGATCGACGACGAACTGCTGGAAGACCTGGAAACCCGCCTGCTGACGGCCGATGTGGGCGTGGAAGCCACGCAGAGCATTATCGCGGACCTCACCCAGCGCGTGGCGCGCAAACAGCTCAACGACGCCGATGCCCTGATGCAGGCACTGCACGACGACATGCGCGCCCTGCTGGAACCCATTGACCAGCCGCTACAGATTCCCGAATCCGACAAGCCCTTTGTGCTGTTGATGGTCGGCATCAACGGTGCCGGTAAAACCACCACCATCGGTAAAATCGCCCGCCGCCTGCAGGACGAAGGCCACTCGGTGATGCTGGCGGCCGGCGACACCTTCCGCGCCGCGGCGGTGGAACAGCTGCAGGCCTGGGGCGAACGCAATGCCATACCGGTGATTGCCCAGCAGCAGGGCTCGGACTCCGCCTCGGTGATTTTTGACGCCCTGCAGGCCGCACAGGCGCGCCACATCGACGTCCTGATCGCCGATACCGCCGGGCGCCTGCACACCCAGTCCAACCTGATGGAAGAACTCAAAAAAATCAAACGGGTGATGGGCAAACTGGACCCGGATGCACCGCACGAAGTCATGCTGGTGGTGGACGCCGGCACCGGCCAGAATGCGCTCAACCAGGCCCAGGAATTCAACGCCGCCATCGGCCTGACCGGCATCTCGCTCAGCAAACTGGACGGTACCGCCAGGGGCGGCATCATCTTCGCTATCGCCAAACAGCTGGGCATCCCGGTACGCTTCATTGGTGTCGGCGAGAGCATCGAGGACCTGCGGCCGTTCAGCGCTACAGACTTTGTCGATGCCCTGTTCGAGGACAGCAGGGACGCATGATCCGCTTCGATAACGTCTGCAAACGCTACCCGGAAGGCCGGGATGCCCTGCAAAACGTGAGTTTCCACCTGCACGCCGGCGCCATGGCATTCCTGACCGGGCACTCCGGTGCCGGCAAGAGCACGCTGCTTAAATTGATCGCCCTGCTGGAACGCCCGACCCGCGGGCAATTATTCCTGGACGGTGAAAATCTGTCGCGCACGCCAAAGCGACGCGTACCCTACATACGGCGCAAGATCGGCATGATCTTCCAGAACCACTGCCTGCTGTTCGATCGCACCGTGTTCGACAACGTGGCGCTGCCGCTCGTCATCGCCGGCCACCGGCACCAGGACATCAGCCGCCGGGTGCGCGCCGCGCTGGACAAGGTCGGCCTGCTGGGCAAGGAACGCGCCCTGCCCATTACCCTGTCGGGTGGCGAACAGCAGCGCGTCGGCATTGCACGCGCGGTAGTCAACAAACCCCCGCTGCTGCTGGCGGATGAACCCACCGGCAACCTCGACCCGGACCTTTCGCGCGACATCATGCACCTGTTCGAACAGTTCAACCAGGTCGGTGTCTCGGTGCTGATTGCCAGCCATGACCTCGACCTGATCTCACAACTGCCCTACGCACAGTTACGCCTGCACCAGGGACGGCTGGTTAACGAAGGGACGCACGCCGCCGCATGAGACTGCCGAGGTTTTTGCATAACTGGCTGTTGCGTCACGTCCAGGTGTCGCTGAGCAGCCTGGGACGCCTGTACCGTGCACCGCTGGCCTCGTTCATGACCGCCGCGGTGATCGGCATAGCCCTGGCCCTGCCTTCCGGCCTGTACCTGCTGACCGGCAACCTGCAACGGCTGAGCACCCAGTGGGACGGCAGTGCCAACCTGTCGCTGTTCCTGCACCAGTCCGTGACACAGCAGCAGATCGACAGCCTGCAGAAAAAACTCGCGCGCTGGCCGGAAGTGGACAGCCTGCAATATATCTCGCCACAACAGGCGCTGGCGGAATTCCGGGAACTGTCCGGGTTCGGCGAGGCGCTGGATGCACTGGACGAGAACCCCCTGCCTGCCGTCATTGCCATCAAGCCGGTGCGCCGGCACGCCGATGCCGAGTCCGCCGCCGCGCTGCTGGAAAAACTGCGCGCCCTGCCGGAAGTCGAACTGGCGCAACTGGACCTGCTGTGGGTAAAACGCTTCAGCGCCATCGTCGACATCGTGCGGCGTTCGATCTGGGTCATGGCCGCCCTGCTGGGACTGGCGGTGCTGCTCATCATCGGCAACACCATCCGCCTGGAAATCCAGAGCCGGCGCGAGGAAATCGAGATCACCAAACTGATCGGCGCCACCAATGGCTTCATCCGGCGGCCGTTCCTCTACAGCGGCCTGTGGTACGGCGTGGCGGGTGCCATCCTGTGCGGCATCCTGGTCGAACTCGCCTTCCTGCAACTGAGCGGCCCGGTGCGCCAGCTCGCCGGCTTGTACCAGAGCGGCTTCAGCCTGCAGACCCTGTCTTTCGGCGACAGCCTGGGCCTGCTGCTGACCGGGGCCCTGCTCGGGCTGCTCGGCGCCTGGCTGGCGGTCGGCCGCCACCTCGCCACCATCGAGCCCAGCTAACCGGCTGATTCCCCAACCAATAAACTTTAACCACAGCGTTTAAAGTTTTCTGCCCCGGATGCCGATATACGGGGATGCAGGTAGTTACAACCAAAAATAATATCAACGCAGCACAGGCCTGACTTTCCATGTCCCGGAAACTGAATCGAATACTGGTCGTGGATGGCTCCGAAGTCGCCCGCACCATTATCGTGCGGATACTCAACGAAGAAATGCCGGATACCGAACTCGTCACCTGCGGCACCGTGCAGGAAGCCTGCGCCCGGCTGGAGCGGGATCAGTTCGACCTGATTACCACCTCACTGATGCTGCCGGACCAGGACGGCCTGGAACTCAGCCGCTACGTACGCGCCAGCCGCAATCACCACTACACACCCACGATTGTTGTCTCCGGCGATGCCGACTCGCGTCTGCTGCGCGAGGGGTTTGCCGCCGGCGTCACCGATTATTTCGACAAGTCGCTGGGCTACCGGGCGTTTGCCGCATTTATCAAAGATTTTATGCAGCGCAATTCCGGGCTGGTCGGCCGCATCCTGTACGTTGAGGACAGCCAGCTGACCGCAGCCATGCTGACGCGCCTGATGGAACGTCACGGCCTGCAGGTCATCCACACCACGCACGCCGAAGATGCGCTGCAATTACTACGTGATACTGCGCCGGGCGGCCCTCGCGCAGAGCTGGCTTTCGACGTGGTGATTACCGATTTCTTCCTGCAGGGCCGTCTCACCGGCGGCGACCTGCTGCACGCGATTCGTGCCCGCTTCCATTTTTCACAGCAGGAACTGCCGGTGCTGGTACTGACGGGTTCCGAAGGCGACGAAAAACAGATCGAGGTGTTTCATGCCGGCGCCAACGACTTTGTTGCCAAGCCGGTGGTGGAAGAAGTCCTGATGGCACGCATTCGCTCGCTGCTGCTGATCCGCCAGCAGTTCGCGGCACTCAAGCGCCAGACCGAGGCCACCCAGCGGATGGCCATCACTGACAGCCTGACACGGGTCTACAACCGCCGTTACCTGCTTGACCACGGCGAACAGTTCGTCGCCAACCGCGCCAACCAGCCGGTGACAGCCGTGCTGCTGGACATCGATCACTTCAAGAAAATCAACGACAACCTGGGCCACATCACCGGCGACCGGGTGCTGGAAGCGCTGGGCCAGCTGCTGCTGGACCGGCTGCCGGAAAATGCCATGGCGGTACGTTTCGGCGGCGAAGAATTCGCCTTGCTGGTGCCCCGCTGCCAGAGCAACGAGGCGCAGGACTGCGCCGAGGACCTCCGCTACGGGGTCGAGGCTCTGCGCCCGGCCGGGGTCGACATCACGGTGAGCATCGGGCTGGCCACCAACCAGCACAACCCCGCCATGACCCTGACCCAGCTGCTGAACCGCGCCGACAAAGCGCTATACGCCGCCAAGGCTCAGGGACGGAACAAGGTATGCGCCTGATATCGCTCAAGTTTTGATCCTGATCAAGTTTTTTTGAAATAGTCACCGGGAACTTCTTCCAGTATTAGCACTCTCATACGCGGAGTGCTAAAATCATCATCGTCGAGAAGGAGGTAACCCTGACATGAGCAATGCGTTGGTCGCCACACAAGCCATGACCCTGCCAGTCGCCGGCGATTCGCTGGACAGCTACCTGCGCGAGGTTTATCGCTACCCGGTCCTCAGCGCAGAACGCGAGCATGAGCTGGCGGTACGCCTGCGTGACAGCGGTGACCTGCAGGCCGCGCGCGAGCTGGTGCTGTCGCACCTGCGCTTCGTGGTCAAAATTGCACGCGGCTACAACGGTTACGGCCTGCCACTCGCAGACCTGATCCAGGAAGGCGGCATCGGCCTGATGAAGGCAGTGAAGCGTTTCGACCCCGATTACGGAGTGCGGTTGGTATCGTTCGCCGTGCACTGGATCAAATCCGAGATCCACGAATACATCCTGCGCAACTGGCGCATCGTCAAGGTCGCCACCACCAAGGCGCAGCGCAAGCTGTTCTTTAACCTGCGCAGCAGCAAGAAGCGCCTCGGCTGGTTCAACCGCGAGGAAGTCGAGTCAGTGGCGGAAGACCTGGGCGTCACCCCCGAGACCGTGATGGAAATGGAATCCCGGCTCAGCGGGCAGGATATCGCCTTTGACCCGGTTACCGCCGGTGATGAAGACGATACCGCCAGCTGGACGCCGGCCGCCTACCTGGCGGCACCCGCCGCGGCAGATCCTGCCCTGGCGCTGGAACAGTCCGACCAGGAACAGCACGACAACAGCGACCTGCATGCTGCACTGGCACAGCTGGATGAGCGTACCCGCATCATCCTTGAGCAACGCTGGCTGAGTGACCGGAAGGCTACCCTGCATGAACTGGCCGACCGCTTCGGCGTCTCCGCCGAGCGCATCCGGCAGCTGGAGAAAAATGCCATCGGCAAGCTGAAGAAAACACTGGCGGCCTGAAGCCCGCTGCAACGGAAAGGCCCTGCACACCCATGCAGGGCCTTTTTTATGCCGGCCGCTTTTTCCATTGCCGTGTGCCTGAAGGCTGCACCAATATGTTTCCGGCAAAAGTTGAAAATGGTACGGTATATAGACGGCCGGCCGGACAGCAATGGCTGCGGCGCGGATGCCGCGGGCAGCCGGCATGAAAACAGATATATTCAACGAGGATTAAAGGCATGAAAGTAGAAGATGTAATGACATCCAACGTTCGCACAGTGACTTCCGACGAAAAACTGGGCGAAGTGGTTTCACTTATGTGCCTTTACCGCTACAGCGGCATCCCGGTGGTCGACGACGGCAAACTCACCGGTATCGTTGCCGAGAGTGACGTACTGGGAAAAATGTTCCCCAAGCTGGAAGACCTGATGTCGAACATGGCCACAGTTGATTATGACGAACAACTGAGCCAGTACAGCAACGTGGTCAACCTGACGGTCAAGGATGTCATGACACCGGCGGTAATCACCATCCGCCCGGACATGCATATCCTGCAGGCCGCCTCGATGATGGTGGGCCGTAAATTCCGCCGTATCCCGGTTGCGGTCGGTGATGAACTGCTGGGCATGGTCAGCATGGGTGATGTACATAAAGCCATTTACCAGTCCACACTGGCGACAAGGCTGTAATTAAGACTACAACCCCACGGGCCGGAAACACATAGATGCCTCCGACCCTTTCATCCACCCACTAGTTGCATCTGCAAAGCTTGCCCGATGAATTCAGGATCACAGTATCGCCATTAGGCGCCGGGCTCAATGGATTGACAAACGAGGTGAACGGAATCGGTGCCGATGGATCTGTATTGAATCCACTGACGATCTCCCCGCAATTATAGCGACCACGGCCGGTCTCCAGCTTGAGCCTGAATATCAGGCCACACGGATTCTGCACACAGGTTGCATCGGCACCGCCCAGGGGGACGATAGTAATTTCATCGAATGTCGTGAACATTACGCCACGCTCTGTTACTCCTGAAAAATCATGGGATACAGCCAGGGTAACGGCACCAGTAGCCTGATCGACCTCAAGCGCACCCAGCGGAGTCGCTGTAAATTCCACCTCCATTGACTTCTCTGTACCAATAACAGAAAGCATCTCGGTACCAACGATGCGCCCGTCCTCAAGCATTTTTCCGGTGCCATTCAATGACACCACATCGCAGCGGCTCCTGTCATGCCCGCCACCTGCTATCGCCGTTGTGTGAAAAGTAAAGAACAGGAATATCGATAAAACCAGTTTAATTGTCATTGACCTTGTCATCAGCTTTTACTCCTGCGCCCCCTTCAGGAAAAGCAATTACCTGACTCTCAGCAGGCACCCGCGCCATATACTCAACCCCTATCCCCCGGTGCATTTTCTGGGATATGCAATGCCGGGAGCCAGTGCCTGTGAAACACCTCATCTAATAGCGTAGTAGGACGTCGCGAGAAAACCATATTTCCGATGTTTCGGCATCCGGCTTTCTGCATAAAGATTGATATGGGTCAACCGCAAGCTTTTTACCACTGGATTGCGCTGTTGCCTGATTTAAAAACAGGCCCGGCCAGTAACGCAATTCAGCGGCTTTATGCCGCATATCAGCGAATGCTAATCTGTCGTAAACCGACCCAACCCAGCCATTCCAGCAGCATGCTGGAATGGCTGAATAGACAGCAAAAGCAGACCTTCGATTTCAGTCAACAAGCTGGAATTATGGGTCAGGATGACACCCGGATCAGGAATGGATACGATGCGAATGATGCTGTAAAGAATCGGCTATTCGCACAATAGGCCGATGCGGCCTATCACTCAATACTACGTAATCGACCTATTGCACTGTTCGGCAACAAAAAAGCTAATCTGAGACCTAAATATGAACCCACAGCTCTTTACATTTGCACTTGATAATGCTCGCTCTTCCGACTGGGAGCACTTCGAGGAACTTAGCTCCAGATTCTTGGCGAGCGAGTTTGCTGAGCTGAGGACCATGGCAAGTCCATCAGGTGATGGTGGCAGAGACTCGGAGCTGTTCTCGCCAGAAGGAATCACTTCGGTTGCAATTCAATACTCCGTGGCAAAAGACTGGAAAAGTAAAATTGCCAGAACGCTCAAGAGTATTAAAGATAACTTCCCAAGTGTTCGAGTGCTGATCTATGTAACCAATAAGAAAATTGGCGCTGACGGAGACGCGATCAAGGGCACTTGCATGAAAGGAGGCGTGTCGCTCGACATTAGGGACTTCTCCTGGTTCTCTGAGCGGTTGAATTTGGACGATAACAAATATACTGCAGCCACGGCGTTTTCACAGGTCATCGCCATGCCTTTACTTGAAGGTCAAAAGATTATAGAGAAGGCCAGACCCTCGCTCACAACAATAGAGTCGAAGGCTGCGCTTACTTACTTGGCTATGCAATGGGAGGATGAAAAAACCGACAAGGGCTTAAGCAAGGTTGTTTACGAGGCTTTGGTGTTGGCTGCTCTTAGGAATACAGGTCTAGACAGGCGGTTGCCGCGTTCCGATATTCACAAAACAATATTTAGCTATCTAACCTCGACCACAGAAAATGAGGTCGCAGCTCAAGTTGATGCAGCCCTTAGACGCCTAACCAAAAATAAAATCCGCCACTGGCAAGCCAATGATGAATTTTGCCTGACCCATGATGAAGTTGTTCGCTTGCGAGATCTCCTTGTAACGACCGAGAACGAAGAATCGGAGTTTCTCAGAGAAGTTGATCAGCTTCTCGCGAGGGAAATGAGTGATCAGTCCGGAGCTTCTGAATCTGCTTTGGAGAATTGTCGTGACAGAGTAGTGAGGGTATTAGATGATTTCTTGCTCAAAACTGGTGAGGCGTTTGCAGCTTCCGTGGCTTCCGGAGAGGTCGCCGCCATAGACAGAGAACTCCTTTATAACGCGGTATATTCTGATATATCAAAGTATCCCGGACTCGATGATGAGTTGAAGATATTTCCGGATATTGCTTTGAATGTGATAGCCAGACTCACCACTTCAAGAAATATACATGTGCGATCTCATTTAAGGAAAATATCTGATTCGTACACTCTCTTTGCCTTCCTTAGAGAGACGCCGGACGTCCAGAAGGCCACAAAGAAAATCTTTGGTCACGGAAAGATATGGCTCGATACAACGATCGTTCTTCCACTTCTGGCAGAATCTTTTTGTACGGAACAAGATAGTGGAAGATACACTTCTGCAGTATCAAGCTTAAATTCGGCTGGCGTTGAACTGCGCGTTACCGAAGGCGTAATTCAAGAGCTATTGCATCATATTCGAATATCTCAAACATGCTCTACCTATAGAACGGGAGAATGGCAAGGCAGAATTCCATACCTTTATTACAACTATATTCAAGCAGGCTATTCTCCTTCTAGCTTTGGCGCGACTGCAGAGCGCTTTCGCGGCAATGAAAGACCAGAGGACGATATTGGTGAATATCTTTCGTCTCAATACGGAATAAGGCTTGAATCATTGGAAGATTACGCGCGTGAAGTCGATGATGAATTAAGGTATGCAGTGGAGCGGCTATGGCGAGAAGCCCATGATGCACGTCGAAGTGCTCATCATGAGAACGTTGGCCTTGGCGGAACAACAGAGATACTGATTCGTCATGATGTGGAGAGCTACCTTGGGGTCATAGCCATGCGCCAGAAGGAGCATGCTTCTGAGCTGGGGTACAAGCACTGGTGGCTAACAACAGATAGCCTTGCATGGAGGATAAGAAGCCACCTGAAGCTGGAAATTGAGACTAGGACAGCCTCCCCTCTAATGTCTCTTGATTTTCTGCTGAACTCTCTGTCCTTTGGTCCTGCTAGGTCGAAATTAGATAGGACTCACGAACAACTGCTACCTGTTCTACTAGATCTGGATTTTTCTGCCCATTTTCCCGTTGAATTGTTGGAGCTTGCAGACCGTGTTCGGAAGGAAAACGAAGGGTCCCCAGACTATCTAATCAAAAGAAAAATTCGTGATGCATGTGATCAGCTAAGAGGGAAATACGGGGAGCTCACGAAAGCAACCAGTGATGCCGAACAAGGCGTTCAAGCTGAACCGTAACGTGGCGTGGCTTTTGTGGGAAAATGGAGCGCAGCGACACCCACAAAAGCCACG
>DRNU01000196.1 GCA_011374975.1 Gammaproteobacteria bacterium
CATACCCACCGGCGCGCCATCGAGCAGGGTCTCGGCGAGCACGGCGCCAGTGTGCATTTCGTAACCGAGGAACTTGATGGCGGGCCGGTGATCGTACAGGTACGCGTGCCGGTATTGCCCGGCGACACGGCAGAACGACTGGCGGCGCGGGTGCTGGAACAGGAACACCGGCTGTATCCACTGGCCATACGCTGGCTGGCGGAGGGACGGGTGCGCTGGCAGGACGATCAGCTGCTGTTCGATGGCCAGCCCCTGCAACAGCCGCTGCAGCTCAACAGCAACGCGCTGCAACCTGACAGATGACTGAGACCCGGTACAACATGCGCAAATACATCGCCCGCCTGCTCGGCGCCGGCAGCATCCTGCTGGCACTGTGCTTCACCGGCACCGGCATGGCCGGCGGGGATGACCCCTACCCCGAATTTATCGCTTACTACGATGCCAGTGCCAACGGGCTCGGCATCGGCAGCGTTGAAGTCCGCCTGACCCGCAGCGGCGCCGACGAGTACCTGTACGAGCAGAAAATGGATGCCAGCGGCCTCGCTGCACTGTTCGGCCCCGGCAGCTCCAGCGAGAGCAGTCGCTGGCGCTACCTGGACAACCGCATACAGGTAATCGAATACCGCTCGCAACAGGATGGCGGTGACGACGAGGCCAACGCCCACCTGAGCTACGACTGGGAAGCGCTGCGGGTCAAAAACACCGGTGCCGGCAAACACTGGGAAATTGCCATGCCGGAAGACACTATCGACCGGCTGGTGATGCAACTCGCCATGCTGTTCGAACTGCGCGACGGCAAGACCACCTTCAGTTACCGTTTCCCGCGCAAGGGCCGCATCAAGCAATATGATTTCAAACTGGTCGGCGAAGACACCACCGAACTGGATACAGGGCGCTACCGCACCCTGAAAGTGGCGCGAACCGATGACAAGAAAGACAAGAGCTGGGTGTGGATCGCCCCGCAGCTGGATTATTTCCCGGTGCGTTTCGTCAAACAGAAAAAAACCGGCGTGAAGATCGATTTACGGCTGCGGAAAGTGGAATTCCTGCCCGGCGACACAGCGACGGGCAGCGCGCCGCCGGTTACCGACTAGCACACAACCGGGTATCAGGCCTTGGGCAGGGTGACGCCGGTCTGGCCCTGGTATTTGCCACCGCGGTCCTTGTAGGACGTCTCGCAGACTTCATCGGATTCCAGGAACAGCACCTGGGCCACGCCCTCGTTGGCGTAGATTTTGGCGGGCAGCGGGGTGGTGTTGGAGAATTCCAGGGTGACGTGCCCTTCCCACTCCGGTTCCAGCGGTGTGACATTGACGATGATGCCGCAGCGCGCATAGGTGCTTTTGCCCAGGCAGATGGTCAATACGTTGCGCGGGATGCGGAAGTACTCCACGGTGCGCGCCAGGGCGAAGGAGTTGGGGGGGATGATGCAGACGTCGGACTGGACGTTGACGAAGCTGTTGTCGTCAAAGTTCTTGGGATCGACGATCGCCGAGTTGATATTGGTGAATATCTTGAATTCGTCGGCACAGCGGATGTCGTAGCCATAGCTGGAGGTGCCATAGGAAATGACCCGCCCGACGTCATCGTGATGACGGACCTGGCCCGGGATGAAAGGCTCGATCATGCCTTCCTGCTCCGCCATACGGCGAATCCACTGATCGGATTTTATCGACATTGTCTGTCCCGCAAAAAATGAAGCCGCAACGATACCGGTAAAAGCGCCGCAAAAAAAGATGCCGGCGCTTGCCGGCATCTTAGAATTAATTTAACCCCGATTAGATATCAGTTGCTCTGAATCACGATCTGCGGGAACTTGGCCGCGTAGTTCTTTGACTTGAGCGCCAGTTTGGCCGCGGTACGGCGGGCAATATCGCGGTAGATCTGGGCGATACGGCCTTCCGGGTCGGCGACCACGGACGGGCGGCCGCTGTCGACTTCTTCGCGGATTTTCCTGTCCAGCGGCAGTGCGCCGAGGAAATCGACGTCGTAGTCATCAGACATACGCTGACCGCCGCCTTCACCGAAGATATGCTCCTCGTGGCCGCATTCGCTGCAGATATGGATGCTCATGTTCTCGATGATGCCCAGTACCGGCACTTCGACC
>DRNU01000197.1 GCA_011374975.1 Gammaproteobacteria bacterium
ATGGAACGCAGGATGAACAAGTATTACCGGATTGCAGGCACCTTCGCCTTTGTCTGGCGACTGATACTCACCACCGGTACCGGCTCCATCTTCGGCTGGCTGGTGGCACGCGAGGCCTATGACATGGCCATGCTGGCACCGATGTTTATCATCATGTCTTTCTCCTTCGGGCTGGCGATATTTATCCTGGTTCTGATGGCTGCCTATAAATGGACCGACCGTCCGCTCGGCGATGCCGTGCTGTTCCGCCTGAAAAACCTGCTCGGTGTATTCATTGCCTCCGTGCTGTACTTCGTCATTGTGTACCACCTGACCAACCTGTACGCCACCCAGCACCACGGCGTGGAGCGCTTTATCCTGATGGATGGCGGCATCTACACCACACTGTTCTGGGTCGTGCAGATCCTGCTCGGCAGCCTGCTACCGCTGGCCATGGTCTATCACCCGACCATCGGCAAATCGCGCCCGGCCATTGCCACCGCCGCCCTGCTGGTCATTATCGGCGGCTTTGCACAGGTCTACGTACTGCTGATCGGCGGCCAGGCCTACCCGCTGACCATCTTCCCGGGTTATGAAGTCGTCAGCACCACCTTCTATGAAGGCATGATCAACAACTACAGCCCCTCGATCTGGGAGATCACGCTTGGCGTCGGTGGTGTCGCTGTGGCACTGCTGGTCGTGACCATCGCGGTTCGCGTGCTGCGTTTCCTCCCGGAGACACTGGCGGATTCCGTTGTTGACCCGCACGCTGCCAGCAAAGCGGACTAGCCACCTGCCCCTGCGTACCGGCTTCCCGCAACCACCGCCGGCACCCGGCCGGGCTTCGCAAGGCGCAGCCCGGCCGGTCGATTCCTGAGACAGACCGCGTTCCCGGCAAACCGTATGTCACAGTTATTCATCTCCGCGGCCCATAAATCATCCGGCAAGACGACCGTCACGCTGGGCCTGTGTGCGGCGTTGCACAGCCGCGGGCTGGATGTCCGGCCGTTCAAAAAAGGGCCGGACTATATCGACCCCATGTGGCTACAGCGCGCCGCCGGCCATACCTGCCACAACCTCGACTTCTACACCATGCAGCGCGAGGAAATCCGGGATACTGTCGGTTATTACGCGACCGGCGCTGACATCAGCATCATCGAGGGCAACAAGGGCCTCTACGACGGGCTCGACCTGGATGGCAGCAACAGCAACGCGGCACTGGCCAAACTGCTCGGTGCACCGGTGGTGCTGGTGCTGGACGCCCGCGGCATGACACGCGGCATCGCACCGCTCATCCTTGGCTACCAGGCCTTCGACCCCGAGATCCGGATTGCCGGTGTGATTCTCAACCAGCTGGGCGGCAGTCGCCATGAAAGCAAGCTGCGTGCAGTTATCGAGCACTACACGGACGTGCCGGTGCTCGGCGCGGTCGGCAAGGATCCCGCATTACAGATACTGGAACGCCACCTGGGCCTGATCCCCAGCAATGAACAGGACGATGCCGACCGGCAGATCGGGCGTATCGGGGACAGTATCGCGGCACAGGTGGAACTCGATGCATTGATCGAACTCGCACAATCCGCCCCGCTGCCGGCAGCACCCGGCGCATCGCCCTGTGCGATCAGGCCTGCCGCCGCTCCCCTGCGCATTGGTATTGCCCGCGACGAGGCTTTCGGCTTCTATTACCCGGGCGACCTGGAAGCCATGCAACAGGCCGGCGCCGAACTGGTGCCGGTCGATACCCTGCGTGACCGGCAACTGCCCGACATCGACGGCCTGATTATCGGTGGCGGCTTCCCGGAGAGCTGCATGCAGCAGCTTGCAGACAACCGTTCGCTGCGTCAGGCCATACACGCTGCCATAGAAGCCGGTCTGCCCTGCTATGCGGAATGCGGCGGGTTGATGTACCTGACGCGCCGGCTGACCTGGAAAGACCGCAGCAGCGATATGGTCGGCATCATCCCCGGCGATGCGGTTATGCACGAGCGCCCCCAGGGGCGCGGCTATGTGCGCCTGGCCACCAGTGAGGATTTCCCCTGGCCCGGTGCCGGGACCGGCACGGAAATCGCCGCCCATGAATTCCACTACTCAGCGCTGGAAAACCTGCAGGACCCGGAACACTGGGCATTCAGGGTACTGCGCGGTGCCGGCATCGACGGCCGGCACGACGGCTATGTCTACCGCAACCTGGTGGCCTGTTACACCCACCAGCGCACCACGCGCAGCAACCGCTGGACACAGCATTTTCTCGATTTCGTCGCCACCTGCAAGGCCCGCGAAACACCTCCACATGCAACCGAACAAAGGTAATCACCCATGATCAGTGTGACCCCGGCCGCCGCCAAACAGATCCAGGACTCCGCCACACAGGGCAACATGGAAGGCATGCCCCTGCGCATCGCCGTCACCCGCCTGGAGGACGGCAGTTTCCACTACGCGATGGGATTCGATGATGCCAGCCACGCAGACGACAAAACCTTTCGCTCGGAAGGTATTGATATTGTCGTCGCGCCACAGAGCCTGGAACTGCTGACCGGCACCGTCATCGACTATGTTGAACTGGACGGCAAATGGGAGATTATCTTCATAAACCCCAACGATCCTGTGCAGAAAGCATAGCCCTGCCATTGCCCTGCGCTATAATGACCGGACCCGTTCCTGCACATGGCAGCCATGAATCCTGATTTCCGAGTCAAGCGCGATTACGACTACGTTGCGCACCGCCAGGATGCGCGCCAGCGCCTGCTGGACTGGCCGACCACGCGCCAGTTCCTGCGTGTGCTTTCGACGCTGGGCGTACTGCTGTTCATCGTCGGTATCCTGAACGTCTGGTTCTTTCTCAGCGCCGATGGCGGCCACTGGTTGCACCTGGCCAACAGTATCCTGCTGGTCGGTGGCGTGCTGCTGCTGACGCTGGCCATTCACAGCGCACGCCGTGACCTGCTGACACCGCTCAACGAACTGCGCGACTGGGTCAACCAGATGCGCGACGGCCACCTCAGCGCCCGCCTGCCACAGGCATTGCAACCGGACTTCAGCACGCTTTACCAGGATATCAACGCGCTCGGTGAACGTCTCGAAACCCTGTCCCTGGACCTGCAATCCGAGGTCAGGAAACAGACCAGCCGTATCCAGCAGAAAACCCACTCGCTGGAAATTCTCTATGACGTCGCCGCCAACATCAACGCCGCACGTGACCTGGAAGACCTGCTGACACGCTTCCTGCACACCCTCAAGGATGTCGTCGATGCACGCGCCGGCACGGTGCGCATGCTGACCTCGGACGGCAACATGCAGCTCATCGCCAGCAGCGGCCTCGACCCTGAAGTGGTCAAGCAGGAACAGCTGATCAGCGTGGACCGCTGCCTGTGCGGCCAGGCTGCACAGATGGGCGAAGTCTATGCACTCGGCGACCTGGAAGGCTGTGGCCAGTTCGCCGGCCGGCCGTTCTTCGACAACCAGCAGGTTGAAATGATCGCGGTGCCACTGCGCTACCGCGGCCAGGTGCTGGGGGTCTACAACCTGTTCACCGAACAGCGCGGCCTGGTCGAACGCGAGGATATGAAAAACCTGCTCACCAGTATCGGCCACCACCTGGGTATGGCGATTGAAAAATCCCGCCTCGACGAGGAAGCCAACCTGCTGTCGATCATGGAAGAGCGCACGCGCATGGCCAATGAACTGCACGACTCGCTGGCACAGAGCCTGGCGAGCCTTAAATTCCAGGTGCGCGTACTGGACGAAACCCTGCACGGCGGATCTGAATCGGCACTGTGGCAGGAACTCGAACTGATCGAGAACAGTCTCGACGAGGCCTATACCGAACTGCGCGAACTGATCGCCCACTTCCGTGCCCCGGTCGACAAGCGCGGCCTGGTGCCCGCCGTCGAACAGGCGCTGGAACGCTTCCGGCGCAACGCGGATATCAGCGCCTTCCTGCAACTCGAATGGGACGATGCCAGGCTCCCTGCCGAGGTCGAAATCCAGGTCTTGCGCATTATCCAGGAGGCTCTGGCCAATATCCGCAAACACAGCGAGGCCAACGCCATCCGTGTCCTGATGCGCGCCAGCGAGGACGGTGACTACATGGTGCTGGTGGAAGATGACGGTATCGGCATCCAGGACAAGGTGCTGGACGGTGGTCCCGGCGAACACCTGGGGCTGAAAATACTCCAGGAACGTGCCGCACGTATTCACGGCGACCTGAAGATCGAAAGCGAGACCGGCGAAGGCACGCGCATTATTCTGCGCTTTCCCCAACCCCGGGAAGACAACGCTGTCGGCCATACGGTCGAAGTGGCTTCCCCGGTGCGTACGGCGAGTTGAATATGAGTCTGCGTGTCCTTCTGATCGACGATCACACCCTGTTCCGGGTCGGCCTGGAAGGCCTGCTCGCGCACCGGAATATCGACGTCATCGCCTCCATCGGCGAGGGTCGCGAAGGCCTGCAGCGCGCCGAAGACCTGAAACCCGACATCGTACTGCTGGACATGCGCATGCCGGACATCAACGGCATCGGCGTCCTGAAAAAACTGCGCGACACCGGCTTCCAGAACCCCATCGTCATGCTGACCACCAGCACCGATGAGCGCGACCTGGTCGAATCGTTGCGCAACGGCGCCCAGGGCTACCTGCTGAAAGACATGGAACCGGATGCGCTGGTGCTGGCGCTGCGCGACATTGTCAGCGGCAAGACCGTCGTTGCGCCGGATCTCGCCCCGGTGCTGGCCAAGGTGGTTCAGGGCGACGGCACGCTGCCGGACGAGGCCTCCCCGTTCGACGAACTGACACCGCGCGAAGGTGAAATACTCAGCCTGCTGGCCGAGGGCCAGAGCAACAAGGTGATTGCCCGCAACCTCGGCATCTCGGACGGCACGGTCAAACTGCACGTCAAGGCTATCCTGCGCAAACTCGGCGTGCACTCGCGTGTCGAAGCCGCCGTCATGGCGGTGGAACGCGGGCAGCGCAGCAGCCGCGACAGCACCTGACAGGGGAAGGAAATACTGTGAAGTCCATCGATGATTTCATTAACGATGTCATAGACAGCATTGAAGAACTGTTCCCCTGGGATCTGGAAGAAATGCTGGGCGAGAAACGCGACCTGCTGCTGCTGGATGTACGCGAACCCTACGAGTTCGAAACCATGCACATCAGGGGCGCAATCAACGTGCCACGCGGCATCCTGGAAACCGCCTGCGACTACAACTACGAGGAAACCATCCCTGAGCTGGTAGAAGCACGCGAGCGGGAGATTATCGTCATCTGCCGTTCCGGCAAACGCAGTGCGCTGTCTGCCTGGGTCATGCAACAGATGGGGTACCGCAAGGTGCGCTCACTGAAGACCGGCATGCGCGGCTGGAGCGATTACGACCAGGAGATGATCGACGCCGAGGGCAACCCGGTCGACGAAGACAGCGCCATCAACTATTTCACGCCGCGGCTGACACCCGAGCAAACCGGCCCTCAGTCGTAACGCTTGTGGTCCTTGCGGCGCGCACCGGATTTCTGCGACACCACGCCATGAATCTCTTCCATGCCCGAGAGTTCCACAATCTCCTCGTAGGCGTGGTTCAGGCAGCGCAGCAGAAAGCGCTCACCGTCCATGACCAGCTGGCGGAAATAGTATTCGTCGTTATGCCTGGCAACCACGAAACAACCGTCCCGCACCAGACCCTCCGGGTCGACCACGATCACACAGCCGTGTTCGAACTCGGGTTCCATCATATCCCCCAGCACGCGCAGCGCGAAGGGTTCTGCTGCCGAGCATCCCGTAGCCTGTTCCACCTGTCACCTCTACACCGGGTTATCAACGAGGCGTCATTCTAGCATATTTGCAGCGGCTATTCCGGCACACCGACTGTGCTTTACCCCGACTATCCATGAGATATCAACAAGTTGGGAACCCTGCCCCGGCTGCTTCCCGTCATTCCGGGGCAAGCCGGCATCCAGATCCCTGAATACCCCGACGACCGGCCGACGTCCCGGCTAAAGAAAGCCCTCTGCAACGCCGTCACACAGGGTACGACTCACCAGCTGTATGTAAGGAATATCCGTGACCCCGCAGGACCTGGTTTCACGCAATGTACGCCTCGTTTCGCTGCCCGAAGTCTGCATCCAGGTGCAGGCACTGGCTGACTCACCGCACACCACGGCGGCTGATATCGGTGACGTGGTCAGCAAGGACACGGCACTGACCACGCGCCTGCTGAAACTGGTGAACAGTGCCTATTTCAGCCTGCCGCGCAAGATCGATACCGTGACACGCGCGGTCAACATGATCGGTATGCGTGAACTGCGCAACCTGACCATGGCGGCCTCCGCGGCGGAAGTGTTTTCGCGCATCCCCGGCCACCTGATCGACATGGCCGGCTTCTGGCAACACAGCGTGTACTGCGGGCTGCTGGCGCGCAACTTCGCCCAGCACTGTAATGTGCTGCACAGCGAACGCCTGTTCACCGCGGGACTGCTGCACGATGTCGGCCGCCTGCTGATGCTGACCAAACTGCCGGATGAAGTCAGCCAGGCTGAAGCCATGCGCCTGGAAACAGAACGGGATATCTGTCTTATTGAACGGGAACTGGTGGGCTTCGATCATGCCGAGGTGGGCCAGGTCCTGCTGCTGCACTGGAACATGCCGACCAACCTGTGCACGTCCATTCTCTACCACCATAACCCGGCGCAGGCGCACGACGCACACCTGGAAGCCGCTATCATTCATATTGCCGATCAGGTCACGCACTGCGCTCAGGAAAGCAAGGACCCGCTGGGTTCACAATTCTACGACCCTTACGGCGCCCTGCTGGACTCGGACCTGAATGCCGAGGCCATTGCCGGCAAGGCGATGGATAAAGTCGTAAAGGAAGCGCTGACACTGACCCGGATCGACGAGCAGGTTATCGTCGACACGATTGCAAAGAGCGCAGCCGCCTTCAACCAGGTACTGGACCTGCTCTACCCCATGGCCTGGGAAACGCCCAGATAGCGAAGCCTGCCCGGCCGGGCAAGACTATCCCAGCGGCTCACCGCTGACCGGGTCATAGACCTGCAAGGCAACATTGCTCCTGTTGTGCCGTGCCTCCACGCGGATTGTCATTCCCGGCTCGACCGGCAGCGCCGGGACCAGCAGTTTCACTACCGGCTGCCAGTGCGTGCGGTTGTCACTGACCAGACCATCGGCCTCGAACTGCGGACGGTTATCAAAAGTCAGTTCATCATCCAGCTGTAAC
Organism: Gammaproteobacteria bacterium; assembly: GCA_011374975.1. GTDB lineage: Bacteria > Pseudomonadota > Gammaproteobacteria > DSM-19610 > DSM-19610 > Thiogranum. Next base: position 7,206 of record DRNU01000197.1, read on the forward strand.
CTGAACCACACCAGCAGACCGTGGCACATGCCCTTGTTACGCACCGGTATATCCAGGCGCACACTGTCGGGCGACGCTCCCGCTTCTGCCGTAAAGTCGAAACTGAAAATACAGGCATCATCCGACAACACCCTGCCACCGGCAGCGGCGGGCGACAGGCTGACCGTGTCCGGCCGGAACCGGTTGAGGGCAGCAAGATCGAACCCGCTGACACTGTCCACAGCACCTTCCCGCCACAGGGATTCCGATTCAAGCAACACGCCATACAACTCACCGGCACAGGGAATCACCGTCGCCCCGGGAGCCAGCAGGTGCCGGCGTGCATGGTCAATTGTTGCGAGCGCGCCTTCACCGATGAGCAGCGTGTCAAAAACCTCGGCCAGCAAAACATCGGGACGGGTCTTCGGCGGGAAATCGGTATCGGGGTCGATCTGTTGCGACAGTTTGTTGAGCACCCGTACCCGGTCTGAATAACCGTTGTCCCGGATCATCTCGCGGGCCTGACCGGCAAGTGCAGGGTTGACTTCGCAGGCCGTCACCTGTGTTGCACCGGCGCGGGCTGCCATCATCGACAACAGGCCACTGCCTGCGCCTATGTCCAGCACCCGGGATCCTTTCTGCACGGCCCTGCGGATCGCCGCTTCGAATTGCGTGTTGCGCGCATCATCGTTAAGCATGGCGAAATGCCAGTGATCGATCATGCGCGCGCTGACCAGCCGCATATTGCGCCGCACCAGCAGGTTCCCGGGATCGGCCTCGACCGCACGCTGCAGCAGTGAGCGCGCATCCTCCAGCCGACCCATGCCCCACAGGGCCATGGCAGAGTCGTTCAGTATTCCCGCATCCTGCGGTGCCAGCTGCATGGCGTGCTGAAAACAGCCCAGTGCCTCGCGGGCACGCCCCATCTGTACATTCACTTCACCGAGATGGATGTAGTACCGCGCCCTGTCCGGCGCAATGCGAATCGCCCTGTCGACCGCGTTACCCGCACCGGGCAGATCGCCGGTACTTGCCAGGCACTGTCCCAGCAGGTCCAGCGCGTCGGCATCATTCCCGTTACGTGCACAGTATTCGCGACAACTGTCCAGCGCGCCCCAGGGGTCGCCCTGGTCAAGCGACCGGCGTGCCAGCAGCAGCGCATCGTCGCCCTCGCGGCTCAAATCCGGATTATTTTTCATCTGATCTTGTTATCCTGCTGTTTATGTGATTCTATCAGGGTATTCACCTACATTCTCGCCTGGTTGTGTGACGGGGGTTACATCTTCCTGTGCGACGCAGTGATACTAATATCTATTCAACAGACTTTTGGGGAAATCAATATGGGCATCAGCATCTGGCAATTACTCATCGTCCTGGCCATTGTGCTCGTTCTGTTCGGCGCCAAACGCATGCGCGGCCTGGGTTCGGACCTCGGCGGCGCCATCAAGGGCTTTAAACAGGCCATGAACGACGACAGCAGCAACGTGGAAACCTCCATCAGCCCCGTCCCGCTGAAATCGACGACCGAGCGCGGAAAAACCAACGGCGTCTGACCGCGCATGTTCGATATCGGCTTCTGGGAACTCGCCCTCATCATGGTCGTGGCGCTCATGGTCATCGGGCCGGAGCGTCTGCCCGGCCTTGCACGCACGGCAGGGCTGTGGTTTGGCAAGGCCCAGGCCATGATACGCAGCGTCAAAATGGACATTGACCGTGAACTGGACGCGGGAAACAAGGACAGCGGCCTGGTCCCGGAAATCAACAAGATCGCCGAGGAAACCCGATACAACTTCCACCTGGACGCATCAGGCCAGATTCTACCGCCGGAACCGGCCGCTGACAAAGCTGAACAGACAACGCAGCGCAGCGAAGCCTGACGCCGGAAAAGTCCCTCCAGAACCGGCGCAAAAAGACCCCGCAGAAAACCCGACCTCAACAGGCTTCAGCTTTCGCCACACCCAACGCTCCGCTCACCCGTACAACAACGCCGTTGTGCCAACAGGAAATCCCGCCTGCCACCCTGTCCTGCTCCGTTTAATCCCTGAGCACACACAAATGCGAGATTTATAGATCGAGCGCAGCTTTTGTCACAGACGATACTGGCCTGGAATGGATAATCCGGCAGGGGAAATCCCTGGGTACATCAGAATCAGTACCTATTCAAAGTGGATGCACTCAAACACAAATCAAGGAGGAGTATCGCATGACTACAAGACGCAAGTTTCTGAAAGGAGTTGGCGCCGGTGCCGGCGCATTGTTGATTCCACCAACTATTGCTAAAGCCGGACGTCGTGGCGCGAGAATGCCCGGTGGCGGTGGCGGTGGCGGTGGCGGTGGCGGCACCACCGCACCGGTTTTTGAACTGCCCCTGAATATCCCGCCGGAACTCCAGCCTGTCAGTTCTTCTGCCAGCCACGACCTCTATGTGATTTCACAGGAAAACGCCGCGCTCGAAATTATCCCCGGCACAACAACCGATATACTGGGCTACCAGGGTATGACGCCAGGTCCGACCCTTCGCGTCGACGCCAACCGGCGCACGATTGTTCGCCAGGTCAACAACACAAGCAATACCCACACCACCACCCACCTGCATGGCGGGCACATGGATCCCCACTTCGACGGCCACCCAATCGACCTGATCGCCCCCGGTGAGTTCAAGAACTACGATTACAGTAACAAACAGGTACCCGCCACACTCTGGTACCACGACCACACCATGGATTTGACCGGCGACCAGGTATACGCCGGACTGGCGGGTTTTTACCTGATCGAAGACGACTTCGAACGCTCGCTGGGACTGCCGAATGGCGAGTATGAAGTCCCGCTGGTGGTCCAGGACCGTACCTTTGCCGCTGATGGATCATTGATCTACAGCGACAACTTCCAGGGTATGGGTGATTTTGGCAATACCATCCTGGTCAACGGTACACCGTACCCGCGCTTTGAAGTCGCCAATCGGAAGTACCGTTTCCGGATACTGAACGGCTCCAACGCGCGCTTCTATAACTTCACGCTGAGCAACGGCGGTCGCTTCATTATCATCGGCACCGACGGTGGCCTGCTCGATGCACCGGTGGCAGTCAACGCGCTGAATATGGCGCCGGCAGAACGCTATGACGTCATTATCGACTTCTCCAACGTACCGGTCGGGCAGTCCGTTACCATGAACAACACCGGTGGTGGTGGCATGGGCGGTGGTGGCGGGGGCGGCGGCAATACTTTCGATATCATTCGCTTCGACGTTGCGCGTGAAGAGATAGATGGCAGCATTGTGCCGCAGACCTTGCGCCCGATTGAACGTCTGAACCCGGCGGACTCCGTTATTACGCGCCGCTGGACCTTTGACCGCCGCGGTGGCCGTAATACGCCCTGGACGATCAATGGTCGCCCCTATGACCCGGAATTTGTCGCTGCCATGGTAAAACTCGGCACCACAGAGATCTGGGACCTGGTCAACATGACGGGTATGTTCCATCCCATCCATATTCACGATATCCAGTTCCAGATCCTGGACATCAACGGCCGCACTCCGCCTCCGGAACTGTCCGGCTGGAAAGACACCTTCCAGTTACCACCGGGCGGCAGGGTTCGCGTTATCGGGCGCTATGACGACTATGTCAGTGACCCCAACGACGTTTCCACGTCGTACATGATGCACTGTCATATCCTCGAACATGAGGACCATGCCATGATGGTCAACTGGATGGTTGTAGAATAACGCGAGCAATGTCCGTCATTGAAGCCGGGCTGATTCCAGCCCGGCTTCGCCTTTCCCTGCAGGTTCTAGAGACTCTTCATATATTCCACCAGCGCCATCTGCTCATCGCCGGAAAGATCGGGAACTTCCGGAATATCCGCTGAAGTATATCGTTGCACGACATCCGCGAGCGTTGCGGCACTGCCATCGTGGAAATAAGGCGCGGTGAACATCAGGCCGCGCAGACCCGGCGTCTTTATGCCGATCGACAACAGGCCCTGCGGTGGATTCTCTACAATGTTGGTGAAGTACTTCCCTTCAGCCCCCGTGCCTTCGCCCGAACTGTGGCAAGCCGCACAATTAGCCTTGCCATAAAACAGGCGCCAGCCCTGCTCCGCCCTGGTCTCGTCAAACGGACCGGGAGCCGGGCTGACGATGCTTTGCAGGAAAGCCTCCACATCCAGCAGATCCTGTTTCAGCAGCTCATTCCCGGGCTCGGTGATTTCCGCGACTTCCAGCCTGTCCAGGAATTCCTGTGGCAGTGGATTACCGATTTCGATGTCCTGAATCGAGGCGCCGGGTGTACCCCAGGCACCGTTCCGGTCCAGCACCAGGTCGATACCACACTCCGGCGCACTGGCCAGCGAGTGGTTGTCCGGGCGAGTTTGCAATACGCCGATCCAGGTGGCGGCGTAACCCTGCTCGGCGAGGTCCAGGTAGTTCCAGTGCTGCGGAATGCTGCTGGGATTGAACACACCATCATTAAAGGGATTGTTCGGGAAAAAGCGCGGGTCGATACGACCGGGACCCCAACCCTGGTAATCCGCAATGTTGACGTTTTCCGACCCCCCCTGTACGCGCGGTGTAAAAGACAACAGCAGGCCGGCATCCATGCGTGTATTGGGTGGGCCGAACACCAGCGGACCAATCGGCAGCAACACCGGGTCAGCATCGGCCTCCAGCTGGAAAGGTGTCGGCCTGACGGTCACGTGGCAAACGGCGCAGGTCAGCCCCACCGAGGTCATCATGTCAGGATTGTCCGGGTCATTGTAGACACCCCTGATACCGACAATCGCATCCGCTTTCATCAGTGCACGGGCAACAGCCGGATCGTCAAGCGCAGCCTGCTTGGCGGCGAAATCATCGCCCAGCATAACGTCGACAATAAACTGCGGCACCCGGGTGATATCCACCTGTGCGCCAATGCCAACGGCCATGTTCGGCGTCACATTGTTGAGCACTTTGTGCAGCTCAAAGAAATCGCCCCAGATTTCTTCATCACCCCAGGTTTCTTCCGTATAGAGTTCACGGCCACGTTCGACTTCGGGACCGGTGCGCGCCTGCAGGGTACGGAACACGGCGCGCAAACGCACACGTGTGTTCCTGGTCTGCGTCAACACCCTGGAATCCGAGGCGCGGTAGAAGTTGGCCATCATGCGATTCCAGCCACCCTCACGGTAAATCGCAACTTCCCCCAGCTGCGGATGCTCCGGCACCCGGTCAGTGGCAAGTGCAACTTCCATAGGTCGTTCAAGCACCAGTGGAGTCCAGTCATGGCGTGTGCTTTTAAGCCGGATGCTGTACACCGGCCCGGCGGCGGTCAGAGTTCCGCCCGGCGCTCGTGATCGCTTCCTGCGTTTGACAATCAATTTTGCATCGGCGCTCAGGGCGCCGGCGGGTATACTGATGGTAATGCGGGGGTTGTACGGATTATCGGTAAACACACCGCCGGTAGCGGCCGGAACAAACGCTTTCAGAACGGTGGTTTTTTCCCTGTCACCGTGCCTGTCCTCATGGGCACTGGCTGTCCCCCCCAGACCCCCCAGCACAGCAAGCAGGACAACAAACCGCAGTATGTATTGAATCGTCCGTGAATATCCTGTGTTCATGTGCATCTCCTCATGGTTGAGCGATGACTTTACCGGTCCTGCTTCCCGGAGTTTGTAACTAAGTCACCAAGCATGAAGAAATACTGTCTGTGTATCTTTCAATACAAAACTGTATCGGCAGGTGTCACCCTGCAAGCGTTCTTGCCTATTTGTTCGCAGACATGGAACCCGGGGTAATGCCGCTCTGGCCCAATATGTACAGGACTGCGGCCTTCAACTCTGCGTCACTGCAATTCGGACACCCGCCACGCTGCGGCATCAGTTCCTTGTAACCGTCGATGACGTGCGCCATGAGCACATCCATCCCCTTTCCGGCGCGCATGCGCCACTCGACATCGTCATCGGGCAACGGTGCGCCTTGCGTGGTCCTTGCATGGCAGGTTGCACAACTGTCAGCGTAGACTTTTGCACCCGAGCGTGGCGGTCCTTTCCAGGGCTCGGGCGGACGATGCATTTCGTCACGATAGCCCTGCGTCCCGTCAATTTTCGTCTGTTTGGTATCAGGCTGCGCCGCCGCGAAAGCATTGGTGGCGAGACCCAGCAGAAAAACAAGCTTGATCATGCTTCGATAGACTGTCATGTCATATTCACTCCTGGTTGCACCAACTGGTATCCGGATCCACGCTGTCCGGGCGCGCCAGCCCTTCTTTTTCAAGCACTGACGCCAGACTGCCCTTGTCCGTCAGTATGGGAGAGACCGCTTCCTTATCGGCACTGGTTTCCATGCGCATATCCTGCACATAGATCTTTTTCGCATCCGCCAGAAAATCGCGGGTAAACGCTGCCGCCCGTGCGGCCTTTTCGCGTTCACAGTCATCTGACTGCGGCGTATCTTCCGGCACGGCAAGACCGGGCAGAGTAATCTGCACGCTGCGGGGGAAACCGGGCCAGGCCTCAAAATTGACAAAAACGACGTTCGGCGCCACGACGTCCAGCAGCCTGACTTCCAGTTTGCCCGGGAAAGGCACGTATTCCGCAAACGTCATGCCTGACGCCAGCAGTGCCAGAGAACCCGCAAACAGGGTCGTTATTGTTGTTCCGGTTTTGTGTCGTTTCGTGCTCATTATTACCCCCCCGTTTTAGATGAATTTTTGAGTGGTTTTTCCGCCTCGGCCTGCAGTTGGCCACGTTCCTTTTCAACCAGGAAATCCAGCACCTCAAGCATCTCTTCCTGGCTGCGGACAAAATACGGCGCCGTGACATATTTACCGTTGACTGAAACAGCCGGTACACCGCGCAACCGGTATTTAACCGTCAACACGCGCGCCTCGCTGACCTTTGCAACAATTTCAGGCGAACGATAGAGATCGTAGACTTTTTGCTGGTCCGCGCCCTGCTCTACCAGGAACTTTGTCACCATATATTCGTTGTAATACTGCTCACCGTCCTCGTGGATAGACTTGAACAGCGCATCATGTGCCTTGTCCAGGATGCCAAGTGCTTCCGCAATATAATACGCCCGCGCCTGGTCCGCCCAGGTCGGCCCGACAATGGCCGGTACGCGTTTGACCTCGACCCAGGGCTTGTCCTTTGCCCAGGCGCCGAGTTTGGGATCCAGTTCATAGCAGTGCGGGCAGGCGTAGAAAAACATTTCCACGACTTCAACCTTGTCCCTTTCGCCAGGATCAGTCAGGGGCACAGGTGGATCTATGCGCTGATACTGCGAACCTTCATGAAATTTGTTTGCCTCCGTTTCTGCCATCAGGGGCTGTCCATAACCGCTCAACAACAGAACAAGCGACATCAATCTGAAATAGTTCTTCATAACTTCCCTCCAAAGTTCCGGGGCAGCCCCGGTTTATCCTTCCTCGCGGGCACCAATCCCCCTGGCGCCCTTTTTCATTTTGGTTCGATACCACAAAAAATACATCACCGGCAGCAGCAGCATCGACACCAGTGGCGCGGTCACCATGCCGCCGACCATCGGCGCGGCGATGCGTTGCATGATTTCCGAACCGGTTCCTGCTCCCAGCATGATGGGCATCAGGCCGGCGATAATTACCGCGGCGGTCATGGCCTTGGGCCGGACTCTCAGCACGGCACCTTCGATAACCGCCGTGCGCAATTCCGCATCTGTTGCCGGGCGGTGCCGGTTAATTGCTTCACGCAGGTAAACCAGCATGACCACACCGAACTCCGCAGCCACCCCCAGCAGGGCGATAAAGCCCACGGCAACCGCCACTGACAGGTGGAAGCCCAGCCCCCACAACAGCCACACGCCACCCACCAGCGCCAGCGGCACCGCCAGCATGACCATCAGTGCCTCGCTCAGGGTGCGGAAACTCAGGTAGAGCAGGATGAAGATAATGAACAGGGTCAGCGGAACAATATAGGTCAGACGCTCGGCGGCGCGTTGCAGGTACTGGTACTGGCCGACCCAGTTCAGCGTGTAGCCGGGCGGCAGTTGCAACTGCTCCTGCAGCGCCCGCCGGGCGGCAGCGACATAGGAACCGATATTGCGCCCGTCAGTGGTGATGTACACCCAGCCGTTGATACGGCCATTCTCGCTTTTGATCAGGGGCGGACCGTCGGTAATGCGCACTTCCGCCAGGTCCTGCAACTGGATCTGGGTGTCTTCGGTCACTACCAGCGGCAGTTCCTTAAGCTTGGTAATCGAGTCTCGCCATTCCTGCGGGTAGCGCAGGTTGACCGGGTAACGTTCACGGCCTTCAACCGTATAGGTTATATCCTGGCCGGCGACGGCGATATTGGCGGCTTCCTGTATCTCCGCGATACTCAGGCCGTAATGACCGGCGGCATGGCGGTCGATGTCGACATCGATATAGCGCGCGCCGGCTGCGCGATCCGACAACACGGTGCGGGTACCCGGCACGGTATGTAACACGGCTTCCACCTGCTCGCCCAGCGCCTGGATACCGACCAGGTCGGGACCGGCGATCTTGATGCCGACCGGGGTATTGATACCCGTTGACTGCATGTCGATGCGGGTACGGATCGGCATCAGCCAGGCGTTGTGCAGGCTCGGCACCTGTATCCGCGCGTCGAGTTCGTCACGGATTTTTTCCATGGTCATGCCGGGCCGCCATGCGTCCCTCGGCTTAAGCTGGATAACCGTCTCGATCATGGTCAGGGGTGCCGGGTCGGTGGCGGTCTCGGCACGTCCGACCTTGCCGAACACACGTGCCACTTCCGGCACGCTTTTGATCAGACGGTCGGTCTGCTGCAACAGTTCCCGTGCCTTGCCGATAGAGATCGACGGCAGCGTGGTCGGCATGTACAGGAAATCGCCCTCGTCCATTTCCGGCATGAACTCGCTGCCCAGGCGGTTCAACGGCCAGATCATGGTGACCGTCAGCAGACCGGCCAGGCCGATGGTAATCCAGGGCCGGTTCAGCGCCATCCCGATCAATGGCCGGTAAGCCAGGATCAGGCCGCGGTTGAGAGGGTTGCTTTCCTCCGACCGCACCCGGCCACGGATCAGGAAGGCCATCAGTGCCGGCACCAGCGTCACCGACAGGCCCGCCGCTGCCGCCATGGCATAGGTCTTGGTATAGGCCAGCGGCGAGAACAGCCGTGCTTCCTGGGCTTCGAGCGTGAACACCGGCAGGAAACTCAGCGTAATAATCAACAGCGAAAAGAACAGGGGCGAACCGACTTCAACGGCGGCATCCTGTATCGCCTGCAACCGGCCAACGCCCCGGCTTTCGGCGCGTTCCAGGTGTTTGTGCACGTTCTCGATCATGACAATCGTGGCGTCGACCATGGCACCGATAGCAATGGCGATGCCGCCCAGCGACATGATGTTCGCGTTGATACCCTGCAGGTGCATAACGATAAATGCCGCCAGGATGCCCACCGGCAGGCTGATCAGGATCACCAGCGAGGAACGCAGGTGCAGCAGGAACAGTGCGCATACCAGCACCACCACCAGGAACTCCTCCACCAGCCGCCGGCCAAGATTATCCACGGCGCGGTTGATGAGGCTAGAACGGTCATAGGTTTCTACCAGTTCCACGCCTTCGGGCAGGCTGGCGCGTAACTGTTCGAGCTTTTCCTTCACCGCATGGATCGTGGTCAGGGCATTCTCACCAGAGCGCATCACAATAATGCCGCCCACGACTTCGCCTTCGCCATCCAGGTCAGCAACACCACGCCGCATGGCGGGCCCGATGCGGATACTGCGCACGATGTCATCCAGCAACACCGACGAGATAGACAGGCGGCGGCGGATGGTGGGCACGCTGGTAATACCGATATCCTCAGTACTCTGCACATAGCCCTTGAAACGCACCATGTATTCGGCCTCGGCAATTTCCAGGGCCGAGCCGCCGATTTCAGCATTCGACTCTTCGATGGCACGTTTCACGTTGGCGAGAGTCAGGTAGTAACCACGCAGGCGGTCCGGGTCGATGACCACCTGGTACTGTTTGATCATACCGCCGACAGCCGCCACTTCGGAAACGCCGGGCACGGTTTGCAGTTCATACTTCAGGAACCAGTCCTGCAGCGAGCGCAGTTCAGACAGGTCATGAGTTCCGCTGCGGTCCAGCAAGGCGTACTGGTAGATCCAGCCGACCCCGGTGGCATCCGGGCCCAGCCGCGGCTGCACGCCGGCCGGCAGTTGTCCGGAGACCTGGCTCAGGTATTCCAGCACCCGTGACCGCGCCCAGTACAGGTCCGTGTCATCGGAAAAAATCACGTAGACGTAAGAGTCGCCGAAGAAGGAGTAACCGCGCACCGCGACCGCCCCGGGCACCGACAGCATGGCTGTCGACAGGGGGTAAGTCACCTGGTCCTCGACCACCTGCGGTGCCTGGCCGGGATAGCTGGTACGGATGATGACCTGGACATCGGACAGATCGGGGATGGCATCCACGGGGATGGTGCTTACCGAGTACACGCCCCACGCGCTCAGCAGCGCCGCCGCCAGCAAAACAAGCAGGCGATTGCGTACGGACCAGCGTATCAATGCGGCTATCACGACCTGTAGCGTCTAGAAACGGGAGGCCGGGGTATAGGTGACCGGTTGATAGCTTTTCTGCATCTGTGCCCCAGTCATGGGCACTGCAGCATCTTCCGGCGGCAGGGTTTCGGCGTGCCTGTGAGCCCGGTCGCTGTCCCGGGGCACGGCACCGGGGGTTGCCAGGCGACGAAAACCCGCCAGCAGGTTACTTTCCGAATCGATCAGGAACTGGCCGGATGCAACCACGCGGTCGCCCGCCTCAAGCCCGGAACGGATTTCGATCATGCCGCCGGCCTCTTCCCCGGCCACCACCGGCACCGGCTGGAAACGGTTTTCACCGCGCACCAGCACCACGCGCTCACCCTCACCGGTACGGATCACACTGTCAGTGGGCACCATCAAAACGTCATTACGTGGCTGCCCGGCAATACTGACGTGGGCAAACATGCTCTGCGACAGGGCTTCATTATCGGTCTTGAACTTCAGGACGACTTCCAGGGAACGCGTGGTATATCCCACCGGCGGTTCAACGCGCACCACCTTGCCCTCAAAGATCGTGCCGGGTAGGCCGCGTACCGTCATGCGTGCCACCTGCCCCTGTTCGACCCAGCCCCACTGGCGTTCGAAAATTTCCGCCGTGACTTCGATGACCCGGTAATCGCCCCCCACATTGAACACCGTAAAGCCGGTATGAACCTGTTCACCGATGAAGCCCCGGCGCGCGTAGATATAGCCGTCTTCAAAGGCATGCACTTCCACCGGCATTTCGGGTGTCTCCCCGGCCTGCAGGCGTGCGATCTGGCCGGGCGTCAGTCCCATTTTGCTCAATTGCGGGATCATGGCGTTGGCCGTGGCACGGTCGCCGGACTGAAATGTCTCCTGGAACGTTTTTTCGTATTCAAACAATTTATCGGATTTGACAGTAAATAGCAGTTCACCCGCCTTGATAAAGTCACCATCCTGCTTGTCGGCAATCATCACCAGCTCGCCGCGGATCGGCGGTGTAATGGTGCGCCGCGCGGTGGGGTCGACGCGTGTGATTTTACCGATAGTCTCGATACTGCGTTGCAGGTTCCCGTACTCAGCTGTCGCAGTACGCACACCCAGGTTATGCACTACTGACGGTTCAATGGTGACGACCGGCAATCCCTCGTCTGCTGCAGACACCTGTTCCGGTTCCTGCTCAACCAGGTCCATGCCGCAAATCGGGCAACTGCCCGGTACTTCATCCACAATCTCGGCATGCATGGGGCAGATAAACTGCGCGGCCGGACTGTCCGCGGCAATCGACGGCAATGTCGTTGCCGCTGTATCCGGATGCGCCGCTTCTTCCACCGGCCACTGTCCGGCCAGGTAGCCTGAAACAGCCGCTATCAATGCGGTAAGTATCAATGATTTCGACATTATTGTTATCCCCCGTCGGTCATCTTTGTCGTGGTGCGCTGTCCGGTCTCAGGGCCGGTGGTTCGCTTATCGGGAAGAGTTTCCGCTTTATGTATTTCCAGCTGGTAGATATAAGGCCAGTACTTGCCGGTCACAAACAGTTCCCCGCTCCCGGAGTTGTAGGCAATACCGTTGGCAACTGCCGACCTGTGCGTCCGTTCAGACAGGGGCATCAGGCCGCTCAGATCAATCCAGCCGGTTACCCGACCGGACTGTGGATCAATTTGTGCAATACAGTCCCCCGGATAGACATTAGCATAAATCAGCCCGTTGACGGCTTCGAGTTCATTCAGGCCCCTGACCTCCCGGCCCCGGTCCGTTACCTGCACACTGGCCACCTGCCGGTAGTCTTCGTCCGGGGCGATAAACCTCAGCCAAGCAGACCCGTCACTGACCACCAGGCGCCCGTCGATACTGGTGCTTCCCCAGCCCTCGCCATTGAACGTAAAACTGCCGGTCTGCCGCAGGTCATCCGGCGCATAGATAAATGCCTGCCCGGACTGCCAGGTAAGCTGTACCAGCTGCTGTTCGAAAACGGTCAGCCCTTCGCCGAACAGGTCGTTGTCCAGGCGCTGTGACCTCAGCACACGTCCCGACTTCAGGTCGAGCTTGCGCACACTCGATCGGCCGCGTATCCCGGTGCTCTCATAGAGTTCGCCCTGGTGAAACACCAGGCCCTGGGTAAAGGCTTCGAGATCGTGCGGGTAACGTGCAATGACTTCGTAATGATGGGTCGGTGTCAGCCGACTGGAGACCGGTAAAACAACCGGGTAAGACGCCATGCCCCGGGCACTGCACTGCGCCGCACCG
>DRNU01000198.1 GCA_011374975.1 Gammaproteobacteria bacterium
AGCGGGGCTTATTTTTCTTTCCGTGCGTATGCCTTCCTGACGTGTTCGTTTATATATGCGTTCAATCCATCCCCCCTCATGGCCAAGGCTTTCATGCGCTCGATGTGGTGTGTGCCGGCGCTGGAATAGGTGTAGAGGTAAACAGTACCATCACTGAACTTAATCCTTATGAAATCGGCCCCGGTTTCATAGGCAACCACGCCTGAGTCACGATCAACGTCGCTATATCGTTGCATTTAAGGCGCCTCCTTGCCTGAGTGGAAGGGGGAGTGTATCTGAAAAATAGTACGGCTTCACTAGCCTCCGCAGCTGGGACCAGATAGCCTATTATATGCCTGCACGGCCCTGTTTGGCGGCTTCGCTTTGTCTGTGGTAGTTTTCTTGCGCCATGTGCGGCCGCTTTAACCTGATCACTGATGCCAAGACCCTGGATGACTACTTCGAGATCGAGCAAACCCTGTTCGATGTGTCGGAGCTGCAGCCTAGGTACAACATCGCGCCCAACCAGGACGTACCGATTGTCCGGGATACCGGCAACGGCCGGGAACTGGCGCTGGCCAGGTGGGGTCTTGTGCCGCACTGGTCGAAAGAAGAAAAGCCGAAGTATTCGACGATCAACGCCCGGGCGGGAACTGTTGCGGGAAAGCCGATCTACCGCGAAGCCTTCCGGCGAAAGCGCTGTCTGATTCCGGCCACCGGGTTCTACGAATGGCAGCAGGAGGGCGGGCACAAGACACCGCACCACATACGGCTACCCGAGGGTGGGTTATTTGCCTTTGCCGGCCTGTGGGATCACTGGCGCAGGGAGGGCGCTGGATTCGATAGCTGTTCGATCATAGTCACCGACGCCAATGAAACCATGCAGCCGATTCATGACCGAATGCCGGTGATACTGAACCCCGCGCAGTACAACATCTGGCTGAATGCGGATCACTACAACCGGGCACAACTGGAGGCCTTGCTTGTGCCTTACGGAGGCCATCTGGAGACTTACGCGGTCAGTCGACTGGTGAACAGTCCGAAGAATGATGATCCGCGATGTGTTGAGCGTGCGGGAGGCTGAAGCACAGACCCGCTTCGGCGGGGTGATCGAGCTGGGGCCGGCAGGTGCTGCGATCCGGCAGGGACAGGTAGGTAGAGAACCATAGCCGGCAATGAAACCGCCGAGCGGATCGACAGGTTGGTGGCGCAACTGCCTGACCACCTAGAAGATAGTAGTCCGGCTTGAGTACCTCGGCAGGAATTACCGGAAACAACACGCCAAACGGTTGCACCTCTCTTATGATGCTTCCCGGGGCCGGCTGAGGGGGGGCGGCTCAGCTGGCGGTGGCTTTGTAAACCTGGGGAAAGGGTGTCCTACAGGGCAGGCGCTTTTGCTGGCTATCCACGCCTTTGCAAGGGCATGTAGGCGTATTTGTAAGAAAATGACCAAGAAAGAATATTTGATATTTGCCGCTACAAATCTAGATATCTACCATTTTCGTATTACAATTCTATATATGGTGTAATGATGACCTTTAATTACAGGTCAGGAGCCTGAAATGGAGCGAACTGAATTAGTAAAAGCGGCTATGGCGGCAGGTGGCCCTGATGCAACATATGGTCCCGCGCAATTACAGAAGTTGTTTTTCCTGATCGACCGTGAAATCGCTTCTCTGGTTGACGGGCCTGTATTTCAATTCAACCCATATGATTACGGGCCTTTTGACAGCGAAGTATACGATACTGTTGGCGAGCTTCAAGTCAACGGTAGCGCTGTAGTGGACCACTCTCAGCGATTCAGAACATACTCGCTTACCCCTCAAGGCTACCATGAAGGCGCTGCCATTCTTCAGCAAATGAGTGGGGATGCTCGTCATTTTATAGAGCGCGCTGCAAGCTGGGTTCGCTCAGTATCATTCCAAGAAATGGTGTCAGCAATCTACAAGCAATATCCCGATATGAAGGCCAATAGCATTTTTAAAGAATAATGACTGTTGTAGTTTCATTTTATTGCCAGGATGGTGTCGTTATTGCAACCGACAGCATGCTGACCAACAGCATGGGCAACATTGGCACGACGGAAACTAAAGGGAAAAAACTCTACACACTACAACCTAATCACCTTTTTGCCTTTGCTGGGGATCCAGCATTGGCTGCACGGTTTAGAGCATTATTGGAGCAAGGCGTAATAGGCACCTTACTCCAACAGAATATTCCACTTGATTACGCGACTGGCACTACCATCGCAGCAATCAGCCACTTCACAGCCACATCGTTACAGTTCCCTATCAATTTATCATGTTGTGTTTCTTTCGTGCATGGCGACCAGCACCACTGCGCATATTTTGGAAGCGATATGCAACCTCGTTTATTAGATAGTGACCACTACTGGATGGTGTTTGGTTCAGGGAAGCAGTACGCCGATCCGTTTTTGGCTTTTCTGACAGGTATATTTTGTAAGCGGCAGCCCACCACTAACGAAGCCAAGTTTTTGGCGGCATGGGTGCTAGACCATGTTATTCAAACAAACACTGGTGGTGTTAATGGCCCTATCCAAATGGCCGTTTTACAGCGGCAACCCGATGGCGTTTCCTACGGTATAGAAGATTTGACAGAGCAAGATATTGAAGACCAGCTCCAAGTTATCGAAGATGCCAAAGCTAAACTTGTTGAATGGCGCAACATAATGAGTGGAAGCGTAGAAGATCCTGATGCAACCCCGCCACCAACAGCGGCAACACCTGTTTAACTTCTGGGGTAGTCTGTTTGTAACCTTTACATCACTTCCTCGCGCATGATGGACATATCGACCGGCGCTTCCGTACCGACCCGCACCTGGTTGCCTTTCACGCCCAGCACAGTGACCTAGATCTGGTCGCCGGTGGACGTTACTCGGCCAAGTTATATTTTTGCCTGACTTCTTGGATTACAGAACTGACCAGTCCTTCACATCCAGGTGTGTGAGGAGAATGGCCGATATACCAGTTACATCCTTCCTCATCTGTTTCGCACAACTGTACTTTGCCAACACGAGCATCTCTGCAATCGCCATCTAATTCGTCACTAGATCGGATCATGTTATTTATGATCTGCTCTAACTCTTCAGTGGTAGCCAACTTTTTGGTCATTGCGCAATCCTCCGTGTGTTTATAGCAAAACCTCGACCAGGCAAAGTAACCCCGGCATAAGGTGAGAGCCGAGTCAGTTTTCAATGCAACTTAACATTATGGAGCTGTTTCGGCGGGACTGTTATTATCTGGCTGTCACTTGCCGATCAAGCAACGAAGAATGAATTGTTCAAGTGCGTCTGGCTTGCCATCTCTGTAGTCTGAGATGAGCTGGTGATAGGGAGGGCTCTCATCAAGTGGCCATTTCTTTGGCCACAAATTGAACTTCGCCAATATCATAAAAATGATAAAGCGCCCCATGTGACCATTGCCATTCGCGTATGGGTGGATTCGTAAAAATTCGACTAGAATTCTCGTAGAAAAAGCAACTGTATAAAATATTTTTTGATGTCTGGGAAGGTGTGTATCTGGTTTCGCCCAAGCTTCTTCAAGTACTTTGAATCCAGTTTCCAAGGCCTCTGATAGGAAGTTAGCTGCGCGGATAACTCCGGCTGCATACACACCCACTCGCGGGTCCATGCCTACCCTAACGTCGTAATACTTAAGGCATCTGAAATCTTCACCGCGGTAATGCCCCGCAAAATAAGGGTAATTGTCAGGAGTTAGCCTGCCGAACAAGCATCCATGAGAGAACCTGGTATCAGAACATGCGGAAAGATGCTCCACATGTCCGTTCTTTAATGAGAGGAGTAATGCCTCGCACAGACTTGGCAAGATGCTATCGTGTCTGGGATGGTGTTCGTAGTCCCACCCGGGACAATCATGAGGATGCATTTACCTTTCAGTCTCTGCCTTTTGAGATATCACCCGCTAATTGTTTTGCCCACTCTTCAGGATTAGCCGATTCACTGTCATCCATCTTGGCAACTTCTTTTGCTAGGGCAATTGTTTTTGAGGAGACCATGGGTAAAGCCGACTGTTCAATTATGTTTAAAAAATGACCGATATCTTTTCTGAACTTGTCCTGTTGGTAGTCGCTAATTTTTTG
The DNA here is from genome assembly GCA_011374975.1 of Gammaproteobacteria bacterium. Classification (GTDB taxonomy): domain Bacteria; phylum Pseudomonadota; class Gammaproteobacteria; order DSM-19610; family DSM-19610; genus Thiogranum. The sequence goes on from DRNU01000198.1 coordinate 4,099, forward strand.
CGAATTAACGAGGTAGTCCGGATCTGGTATTAATGCTTTGGAAAACTCTGTAGCGATAGCGCTCAACAGTGCATAATTGTTTTCATAGTCTCTACTTAACCAAAGTACCAGCTTATCAAGTGTGAACTGTGGAGACTGGCATGCGCCGGCTGTGGGGTTTAAATAAACGCCGCAGTTTTCATCTTGCTCGGACAGGTTTCGGCCAAAAATTATTGCCTCACCAAAACCCCGTATCTTTTCCACATTGTAGTCAGCAAAATTTGTATCGAAATACACTTCGGAATCGAGCATGTTCATCGTTACTCTACCTCCAAAATATTCTGCATGCTTTCAGTGATGTGCTTCGCATACTGAAAATTCTCTTCCCACAAACCTATTAACCTGTGAATCTCAGATGTATCTGATAGCTCCAAGTGGGTATTAAATACAAGCTGAAGCATGTTATTTCCATCTGCTATGATCGGTTTTATATCTAGTTTAAGTCTAGCGCCAAACATGTCTTTTGAGACATATAAGCCTGTCATTGTATCCTCACTTGAGAATTCCGTTACTAGCGGATTGTTTTTACAGAGGAATACATCTCTATATGTAGCGGCCAAATATTTTGGATCTTTATGCCCAATCCGGTATTCAAAATTGAGCCCCATCGCAGTATACGGCGTGTGGGGTAATTTCGATGCAATGCCGCCAATAACCCGCTGGATCACTGGTAAAGAATTTTCGAAATCGGAGTTAAATGCTACCTGAGCACGTTCCGGGACAATCAAAAAATTATATGATGGCGCGCGAACATTAACCGCCACAGGCGTGAAAAAGCTCTCTCCAGCAGCAAATTCATCTTTAGTAATTATATCGTTGTCGATCAGCCAAACTTGGTGAAATATAGGCAGGTTAAAAGTGTTCGCGATAAGGACTACATTTGTTTGTCTCAGCAATATCATTTTCGGTTTGCTTCCTGGTTAAACGTGTTTTCAGGCAACAAGCGAATCACAAACTGACTCGCGCGACCCACATCTACCCACTGCGCAGAAACCCATCTGAAGATATTAATCTAAACTACCACGAGACAAAAAGATAGGTGAGTGCAGAGGGATGGGCGTCGGTGATAGCTATGTCCCTAATTTGTGCTGCGCAGTAATTGCACCTAATTCCAGAAATTCTTCCCGGATAATGCAAATCTCCAGCGGTGCAGCGGTACCGACGCGCACCTGATTGCCCTTCACGCCGAGCACAGTGACCGTGATCCGTTCGTCAGCGGGTGTTTCGAGGATGATTGTTTCGCCTGGGCGGCGGGTGAGAATGAGCATTTTGGCCTCCTTGCCAGACGCATTTTTCGGATTATTTTCGGATAACTTTCGCGGAATCCGTATAACTCATTGAAAAATATGGTGCTCCCTAGGGGAATCGAACCCCTGTTACCGGCGTGAGAGGCCAGTGTCCTGACCGCTAGACGAAGGGAGCAATTGGCGCTGTATGCTGGCCAACGGGGTGCTATTATACGCTACAGTGATTCAGGAACAAGTGAAAATAACGTGACCAATCAAGGTGATATCGACACCGGTAGCGTCGACCCTGTCACCATCCCCCGGCCCGAACACATAATTTCGCGGGCCAGCATCAGTTCCAGCGCCCTGAAAGTGCTGTACCGGCTGAAAGAGGCCGGTTTTGAGAGCTACCTGGTGGGTGGCGGTGTGCGTGACCTGTTGCTGGGGCGTGAGCCCAAGGATTTTGACGTCGGCACCAATGCCACGCCGGATGAGATCCGCGCGCTGTTCCGGAACTGCCGCCTGATCGGGCGACGGTTCCGGCTGGCGCACGTGCGCTACGGGCGCGAGGTCATCGAGGTGGCGACCTTCCGTGCGCGTCATGACGCGGATTCGGACGACAACGAAAGCGCGCAGTCGGACGAGGGGCGCCTGCTGCGTGACAATGTCTACGGCAGCCTCGAGGACGACGTGTGGCGGCGTGATTTTACGGTCAACGCCCTCTACTACGACATCCGGGATTTCTCGGTTGTCGATTATGTCGGCGGCATCGACGACCTTGAGACCGGCACGCTGCGCGTGATCGGCGATCCCGAACAGCGTTACCGCGAAGACCCGGTGCGCATGCTGCGCGCGGTGCGCTTTGCCGCCAAGCTGGGCTTCCGCAACAACCCGGACAGCGAGGCGGCCATGTACGAACTGGGCCACCTGCTGGAAGACATCCCCGCCGCGCGCCTGTTCGAGGAAGTCCTGAAACTGTTCCTGGGCGGCTGCGCGGTGACCAGCTTCGAGTTACTGCGCCACTACAACCTGTTCGGCTACCTGTTCCCCATGACTGAAGAGGCGCTGGGCCAGGAGGAAGAGGGCTTCCCGCACACCTTCGTGCTGCGCGCACTGGAAAACACCGACAAACGGCTCGCCGAGGGCAAGCCGGTTACGCCCGCCTTCCTGTACGCCGCCCTGTTGTGGGAGCCGGTGCGCCTGCGCATGCAGGAACTGCTCGACGAAGGCGCATCGCCGCTGGAAGCGGCCCAGCTGGCGGGTAACCAGATCACCGCCGAACAGGTACAGGCGACTTCGCTGCCCAAGCGCTTCAGTTTCCCGATGCGCGAGATCTGGATGTTGCAGTCGCGCTTCGAGCGCCGGCGCGGCAAGGCGCCGTACCGCCTGCTGGAACATCCGCGCTTCCGCGCCGCCTATGACTTCATGCTGCTGCGCAGCGAAGTGGGCGAGGCGCCGCAGGAACTCGCCGAATGGTGGACCGATTTCCAGACACTGAACAGCAGCGAGCGCGAGAAAATGGTGGAAGCCTCCCCGGCGAAGAAAAAACGCCGCCGGCGTCGCAAACGCAAACCTGCCCCTGCCGCGGATGACTGAGGTTACAGCTTTCATCGGCCTCGGCAGCAACCTGGACGACCCCGGGGCACAGGTCTGCAAGGCGCTTCGGGAACTGGACGAAATCCCGCACACACGCGTGTCGGCGGTATCCCCGTTGTACCGCAGTGCGCCGATGGGCCCGCAGAACCAGCCGGACTATGTGAATGCCGTGGCACAGTTGCAGACTGCACTCGGCGCCGAACAGCTGCTGGACGCCCTGCAGGCCATCGAGCAGGCACACGACCGCCGTCGCGGCGAACACTGGGGGCCGCGCACCCTGGACCTGGATATCCTGTTGTTTGGTGACAGCACCCTGCAGACAGACCGGCTGAGCGTGCCGCACCCCGGCATCGCACAGCGCAATTTCGTGCTGTACCCGCTGGCGGACATCGACGCCACGCTTGCTATACCGGGCGCCGGCAGCGTGCAGTCATTACTCGCGCAGTGCCCGCAGGACGGTCTGGTTCGTATGGACAGAGTGGCATAGATGGAAAATCCCGGTTTTATTGTTGTCGAAGGCCCCATCGGTGTCGGTAAAACCAGCCTGGCGCGCCGCCTGGCCGAGACCTTCGGCAGCGAACTGCTGCTGGAAGGTGCCGCCGATAACCCGTTCCTGGAACGCTTCTACCGCAACCCGCGCGCCGCGGCCCTGCAGACCCAGCTGTTCTTCCTGTTGCAGCGCGCGCAGCAGATGCAGGAACTTCGCCAGGGCGATATGTTCGAACCGGTACGCGTTGCCGACTTCCTGATGGACAAGGACCAGCTGTTTGCCCGGCTCACACTCGATAACGAGGAGTTCAAGCTCTACGAACAGGTGTATTCCCACCTCACCATCGACGTGCCCCGGCCGGACCTGGTGATCTACCTGCAGGCGCCGGTGGACGTGTTGATCAAGCGCATCGGCAAGCGCGGCATCGCTTATGAGCGTGCCATGGAGCCCGGCTACCTGGGTTCCCTGTGCGAGGCCTATATGAAGTTTTTCCACTACTACGATGAAGCGCCTTTACTGATTGTGAACGCAGCAGACATTAACCCGGTGCACAGCGATTCCGACTACCAGGCCCTGCTGGATCAGATGGCGCTGGTCAAGAGCGGGCGCCACTATTTCAATCCCATGCCGGAAGCATTGCGCATGACCCTGCCCGGGGAAAATCATGGCTGAGCCGGGGCCGGTTACCAGCACCAACTTGCAGCAGCTCAAGCAGCGCGGCGAGAAAATCAGCTGCGTGACCGCCTACGATGCCAGCTTCACCAGTCTGCTGGAAGACGCCGGCGTGGAAGTGATCCTGGTCGGCGATTCGCTGGGCATGGTGATCCAGGGACACGACTCGACACTGCCGGTGACCATGAGCCAGATGGTCTACCACGCCGCCTGCGTGGCACGTGCCGGCCGCCATGCATTGCGTGTCGTCGATATGCCTTTCATGAGCTACGCCACCGCCTCGCAGGCACAGACCAACGCCGCGCGCCTGATGCGCCACGGCGGCGCACACATGGTCAAGCTGGAAGGCGGGCGCGAGATGTTCGACACTGTGCGTGCGCTGACCGAACACGGCATCCCGGTGTGCGCGCACCTGGGACTCACCCCGCAGTCCGTGCACCAGCTGGGCGGCTACCGGGTGCAGGGCCGCGACGCGGATGCCGCGCAACGCCTGCTGGAAGATGCACAGGGCCTGCAGCAGGCCGGCGCCTCGCTGCTGGTGCTGGAATGCATACCCACCGAACTGGCGCGGCAGGTAAGTGAAAGCCTGCACATACCGACCATCGGCATCGGCGCCGGCCCGCACTGCGACGGCCAGGTGCTGGTGCTGTACGACCTGCTCGGCATTACGCCCGGCAAGCGCCCGCGCTTCTCGCACAACTTCCTGGCCGATGCCGCGGATATCCCGGCCGCGCTGCGCGCCTTTGTCGAGGCGGTCAGGGCGGGCAGTTTCCCGGACGAACAACACAGCTTTAAATGATGCGCACCCTGACCACCGTTGAAGCGCTGCGCAGCCAGGTCAGCGCCTGGCGCAGTGCCGGGGAGGGTATCGCTTTCGTACCCACCATGGGCAACCTGCATGAAGGCCACCTGCAACTGGTGCGCCATGCCCTGGAACAGGCCCCGCACGTGGTGGCCAGTGTCTTCGTCAACCCCACCCAGTTCGGTCCCGGCGAGGATTTCGACAGCTACCCGCGCACCCTGGACAGTGATCAGCAGAAACTCGCGGCCGAAGGCGTGCAACTGCTGTTTGCGCCGGCAGTCGATACGCTCTACCCGGGCGGCACCCAGGCCACCACACAGATCGAAGTGCCTGAAGTCAGCCACGGCCTGTGCGACGATTTCCGGCCCGGGCATTTCGCCGGCGTAGCGACCGTGGTGGCGCGCCTGTTCAACCTGGTGCAGCCCGATGTCGCGGTGTTCGGCGAGAAGGACTACCAGCAACTGACAGTAATCCGGCGCATGGTGCGCGACCTGTGCTGGCCGATCAGGGTTGAAGGTGTTCCCACCGTGCGCGAGGCCGACGGCCTGGCCATGAGCTCACGCAACCAGTACCTGGGTACGGCCGAACGCCGGCTCGCGCCGCAGTTATACCGCACCCTGTGCGAGGTGGCAGAGCAGGTACGGGCCGGGCAGATCCCGTACCGCGAGCTGGAAAGCGGCGCCATGCAGCGCCTTGCGGATGCCGGGTTCCGGCCCGAATACGTGGCCATACGCCATGCCGAGACCCTGCAGCCGGTGGAACGCGGGGAGCTGAACGCGCGGGTGCTGGGGGCCGCACAGCTGGGCGCAGCCCGCCTGATCGACAACCTGGGCCTCTAGAATCCTGTAATTTCTGGGGTTTGCAGCGGCTTGCCGATCTTGGGATAATGCCGCTTACGACTTTGACCAGGAATAACCACGGATGCAGATTACACTGCTCAAATCCAAGCTGCACCACGCGCACGTGACTCACTCGGAACTCGAGTACGAGGGTTCCTGTGCCATCGACAGTGCCTTGCTGGAAGCTGCCGGTATCCGTGAGTACGAGCAGATCCATATCTACAACCTCGCCAACGGCAACCGCTTCACCACTTATGCGATTCGTGCCGAGCAGGGTTCGGGGATCATCTCGATCAACGGCGCGGCGGCGCACAAGGCCGACCCGGGTGACCGTATTATCATCTGCACCTACGCGGTGCTGAGCGAACAGGAAGCAGTCGGGTTCCATCCCACACTGGTCTACCTGGATGCGGATAATCACATCATGCGCCGGGGCAACGCCATCCCCGTACAGGTCGCCTAGAACCGGCCCCTACAGTGCCGGGGACTGGATAGTCAGCGCCGGTGTCACCGGTTTCGGGACATTGTCCCGCTCGGTAATCCACACCAGAATATCGTAATAACTGCGGATGTTCTCCACATAACGCACCGGCTCGTTGCCGCGCGCATAACCGTGCTTTGTCTTTTTATACCATTTCTTCTGGCCCAGCAGCGGCAGGTATTTTTTCACATCCACCCACTTGTCCGGGTTGGCGCCGTCGCTCTGGGCGAGAATGCGCGCATCCTCCAGGTGACCGTAGCCGACGTTATAGGCAGCCAGTGCCATCCAGGTCCGGTCCGGCTCGGCGATGCGCTCCGGTATCCTGGTTCTCACACTGGCGATATAGCGTGCGCCGCCCTCGATACTGGCCTGCGGGTCGAGACGGCTTTTTTTGATGCCCATGTGCTGCATGGTGTTCTGCGTCAGCATCATGATGCCGCGCACCCCGGTGGGGGAGACCGCTTTCGGGTTCCAGTGTGATTCCTGGTAACCGACGGCGGCCAGCAGGCGCCAGTCGACACCGGTCTTTTCGGCGGCTTCTTCGAACCACGCGCGGTAGCGCGGCAGGCGTTGTTCGATGTGCTTCATATAACGCCGCGTGCCGACGTAGTCAAAGTCCGACACATACCCGTAATAGCGTTCCAGCAGCCGGTCCAGTTCGCCGCTGTCGCGCAATGAGTTGAGATACTCATTGGCC
>DRNU01000199.1 GCA_011374975.1 Gammaproteobacteria bacterium
CGATGCCAGCCCCGGGTTCTTATGGGCAGGCAAACTGTCCCTGTTATAATCTCCCGATGAAGTCCACCAGACGTATTCTTGCCGCCCTGCTGGCAGCGCTCGCTGCCGTCCTGCTGGCAGCAGGCAGCGCCTGGCTGCTGGTTGATGATGCAACCCTGGTAGCGTGGCTCGTCAAGCGCGTGGAATCCGCATCTGAAACCCGTATCAGTTACCAACAGGGTGCCAGTGTCACGCGGACACTGACGCCGGTCCTCAGCCTTGAAGGACTGGTTGTAGAAGATACCGAGGGCAAGTACCGGTTCGAAACCCGCTCCCTGCTGATACAGGCCAGCCTGCCCTGGCTGCTGGCAGGCCGCGTGGATATCCCCCGGCTGCTGGTTGGCGATACGCGTATCAATATCAACAGGACCGATGCTGAAAAGAAGCCGGGCTCGCAGGCGCCCATCGATTTCTCGGCGCTGCGCCTGAGACCGGTATTACACGATGTGCGGGTATCGGAAATAGCCCTGCTGATCGAGGGCAGGAAACTGCAACTGCCTTCTTCCGAACTCAGCGAACTGTCCTTGCGGCTGGAAGCCGGCAAGGACATCCCGCAACTGACGGCCCAGCTGAACGTGGAAGGCGAGGTGCTCTCCATTGACGTGAAGCTGCCCGAACTGCGCAAGGCGATAAAGCACAAGCAGTTGCCCTTCTCGATTGCAGTGAAAGGGTTAATCGCCGATTCCTCTGCCGTTGGGCGGATCGATCTGAGTCGGCCCGACGCCACTGTGACAGCAACCCTGCGTACCCTCCTGCCGGACCTGGAAAAATTGCCGGCCATTGCCGGCAGCATAAAGGTTCCCGGCGAACTGATTGCCAGCGGGAAGCTTGCCGGCACGTTCAGCCAACTGGCGCTCGAGGAAATGTCCATCACATGGAACGGGCCCGGCCAGTCGACTGCAACATTGCAGGGCCGTGTAGCGCATGTCAGCGACTTTTCCGGCCTGGACCTTGAGCTGGCCGCCCGGCTCGACAGGGCGGACTGGTTACAGGCGCTGCTCCCGGAGACGATGGCGCCGCTGGTAACGGCCGAACTGGCAGCCGGCGTGTCGGGCAACGCCGGAAAACTGGATCTGCGCGGCTTCAGTGTCAAGGCCCGCACCGACGATGAACTGGATATTGCACTGACAGGCCAACTCGATATTGCGCAGCTGTTTACTGCACCGGCACCTGAAAACCTCAAACTCGATCTCAGCTTCAGCGCTCCCACCACACGTGCAGCGCGCGCCCTGGTCTTTGAAGAAATCCCCGAACTCGGCGCGATTACCGCAACGGGCGAAATCCATTCGACACGCGGTCCCCCGCGGCTTGAGAACATCGTGATCCGGACAAAGGACAAGCAGGGCATCACGGCCGGCCTGGAAGGCAGCATTGCACAATTCCCGCTTGCAGCGGACAAGCCCAACACGGGTTATGCGCTGGATACCGTTATCAGGGCGACACAGACCGCCGTGCTGGCTGAACGCGTCGGCCTGGACCTGCCCCTGGCCGGGCCGCTGGACCTGACGTTCCGCATCGAGGGCGATACCGAGGCGCTGCAACTGAACCGGCTCAAACTGTCAGCGGGCCGCGATGACAAGACACTTTTTGCCGCGCAGGGGCACCTGGAGTTCCGCGACTGGGCGCAGGCCGACCCGCTGGACAAGATCGACCTTGCGCTTGAAATGCGGGGCCGGGACACCGGTTTCCTGGAAGCGTGGGGCAAACAGGAACTGCCCGCGATGGCATACAATGCCAGTGCCCGGCTGCACACGGTAGCCGGCAAACACCGGCTGGATGATTTTGTAGAGAACACCCCGCCGGGAGAACCCCTGCAGACCTCCCTGACCGGCCGGGCGGAGCAGGTCACCCTGTTTCCGGAGTTTTCTCTCACCGGCATCCATGTCGATCTCAAGGCCAGTACCGACGATATTTCAACACTCAACACACTGTTCAGCCTGAATAACAGTATCCCTGCAATTGGTCCGCTGGAACTGGCATTCAGCTACAGCGGCACGAACACAAAACTGTTGCTCGACAATTTTTCGTTAACCGCCGGCCACGAAGATATCATGCTGGCAACAGCCAAAGGCCGCCTGGGTTATATCAGCGCCGCGAAGAAATGGCACCTGGAAGATACCGATCTCGCCTTCCGGGCTGACTCGGCCAGCAGCAAGGCATTCGCAGCGGCGCTGGGATTCCGCATACCGGAGCTGGGCACTGTATCGGCAACAGCCAGCCTTAATGACCGTAACAGGACACTGGGCCTGACATCGCTCAAGGTCCTGGTCGGTGACAGTTCAGCACCGGCACTGTCAGCAGAGGGTTATATCGGCAATATATATACCGCCAGCAAGGTGCAGCTGGATGTCAGGCTGGACCTCGACGGCCAACGCTTTGCGGCGTTTGCAGACCGGCAGGACCTGCCCGAACTCAGTCCGGTAACCGGCAGAATGATGATATCGGACAGCAAGGGGCCACTCGGCATCCACTCGCTGCACGTGGAAAGCACCACCCCGGAACGGCTGACCCTGAAGATCGATGGCCGTTATGACGATTTTTCGAAACCGGAAACACTGCTGCTCAACAGCCACCTGAAAGTCAGGGATCTGCAGCTGCTGGGCGCCCTGTTTGACCAGGACTGGACACCGGCGGGACCGGTCGAATTCAATGCCAGGGTAAAGAAAGTTGACAGGGGTACGGCGCTGAGCGCGGACCTGGCGCTGGGCAAGGCCACTGTGGATATGAAACTGCGCGGGAATTTTGACAGGAGCCCGCCCTATATCAACGGCACTGTCACAGCACAGAACGTGTTTTTCAAGGACCCGCTCGACAAGGCAGCAGAAGGGAAAAAAGCGCAGAAAAAAAACAGGGACAAAAAGAAAAAAGACCGGAAGAAAGAAAATTCACCGGTTTTTTCGCGTGCACCGATCCCGTTCCAGTGGCTGAAAAAAGCTGACCTGGACCTCACTGTTGATATCGATTCCTTTGACCAGGACCAGTGGGATGCGCAGTCTGCAAAGTTCGTCATAGCCCTGAAGTCCGGCCACCTTGCCGTCAGGCCGGCGGCTTTTGTCTACACGGAAGGGACTATGGACCTGGAACTCGAAGTTGATACCAGGGATACGCCGGCCATGGTTCTGAAAGCTACAGCCAAGGACGTGAACCCCTGGCGGGGAGAACAAAGCGGGGGGCCTGGAGACGAGAAATATGAGAATGCGAGCTATGATATCGACCTGTCCCTTGGCACGTCCGGCAACAGCGCCCATGAGTTGGCTTCCAACGCGGAAGGCGACATATACCTGACGGTACAGGATGGCTGGTTGCGCCGTTCGCTGGTCGACATGCTGTTTGTCGATCTTGCCGGCTGGAGTATAAATCTTGTAAAAGGCAGCAAGTACGCACCCGTCAACTGTGGCGTTGCGGATTACAGTATCAGGCAGGGCGTTATCAGCACCAATGCGTTTTTTATCGACGCAAAGAACATCACTGTCACGGGTGAAGGGACCATTGACCTCGGCAAGGAACAGGTCGACTATGTGTTCATCCCCAGGAAGAAGAGCCGGATAATACTCAAGGCCGAACCGGTAAAAGTCAAAGGGCCGCTGAACAACCCGTCGGTAAAAGCTATACCGGTAAAGTCAGCCGCATTGACTTTTGGCACACTGATCTTTGCACCCTATGTTTTTGCAGGCATGGTGGCCACCGATTATGCCTCGGGTGCAATTCGGGATGATGACGATGGAAAGTCAGCCTGTGTGGAGTATGAAGAAAAACGCAGGAAAGCCAGGACAGACAAGGCAAGCCCATAAGCTGAAAAAGACGCTAGGGATTCTTGCCCCGGATCAACGCTTCGGGATGCCGCTCCAGGTAATCGGCGAATACCCGGATCGAGCGCGCGGCCCTGGACAGTTCCTGCACCAGTGACTCCAGGGCATTGGCATCTATACTCGAAACGACACCCCGGCTCTGCTTTAACAGGCTGTCAGCCTGGTTTGCAGCCGCCTCTATGCTCTCGGCAAGACGCACCACCTCTTCGCCCTCTTCCCTGCGCATCATGATGCGCAGGTCAGCGATGGCCGCCCCGGCCTCGTCCGAGGTCTGCTGCAGACTTCGGGTCAGCGGCGTGACCTCTTCATTGAGCCTAGCACTCAGGTCACGCAGGTTAACCAACGCCTGGTTCAACAGGCCGGGCGTGTCCCTGAAGGCCTGGGAATTGGCAACGCTGCTGATCGACTCGATTGCCGATGACAGTTGCCCAACCAGTTTCCGCAGCGGCAGATCGCGTGCTGTTTTCAACAGTTCCTGCAGCGAATCCTGCAGCTCTTCCATGGTGGAAGGCAGGGTGGGAAATTCTTTATGCGCGAAATCAAACCCGTACAGCCGCACCGGGGTATCGGGATAGAAGTTGAAATCGACGTACAGCTGGCCGGTCACCAGGCTGAGGGAGGCGAGCTTTGCACGCAACCCGAGCTTTTCGATAACATAGCTGATTTCATTTTTATCGGCAGCCTTGTTCACACCGGAACGGCTCTCTATCGAGTGAAACGCATCCTCTGCAAGCTCCACAACGACGGCGACATAAACCTCGTCGGTCGACCTGTCGAAAAGCAGCTGTACGTCGGTCACCACACCTATTTTCACACCACGGAAACTGGCCGGCGCACCGATATTCAGGCCCTTTGCATTACCCTTGAAATAGAGCACGTAAGTCTCGGTATCTTTCAGAAACTTGCCTGACCCGAAAGTCAGCAAGGCAATGATCAGCAGGGCGATTGCACCCAGCACAAAAGCACCGATTGCCGTGGCGCTGACTTTCTGGCTCATGCTTCACCCCGGGTGAGAAAGCGATGGATCTTGGGGTCCGTCGATGTATCGCGCAGGTGCCGGGGGTCACCACTGGCTGTCATGGTCTTCTTTTCCGCATCGAGGAACACGGAATTGTTGCCGATCGAGAAAATACTTGCCAGTTCGTGCGTGACGATCACAATGGTTGCACCGAGACTCTCGCGCAGTTCCAGGATCAGGTCATCGAGCAGGCGGGAACTGATCGGGTCCAGGCCCGCAGAGGGTTCGTCAAAATAGAGTATATCGGGATCCAGTGCGATGGCCCGCGCCAGTCCCACACGTTTTTTCATGCCGCCGCTGATTTCGGACGGGTAGTAATCCTCGAAACCGGCCAGCCCCACCAGTGCCAGTTTGAGCTGCGCCAGTTCGCGGATGTCAGCCGCGTTCAGGTCGGTGTACTCCTGCAGCGGCAGGGCGATGTTTTCCGCCAGCGTCATGGAACTCCACAGGGCGCTGCCCTGGTAGGACATGCCGAAGTTGCGCATGAAATCCTTGCGCTGCAGCGGATCGGCAGCCCAGAAGTCCCTGCCCTCGTAGAGCACCTGTCCTTTTGCCGGCTGTTTAAGCCCGACCATGTGGCGCAACAGGGTGCTCTTGCCGCAGCCGCTGTCGCCCATGATGATAAAGATATCACCGCGCTGTATCGAAAAAGTAAGGTCCTGTTGTACGACAAAACTGCCATACGCCATGGTCAGGTCCCTTACCTCGACGTGGACGTCGGGAACATTGTCCGTCGCGGCGCCTGCTGGTTCAGACAGCGCAGACATAATTCAACTCAGATACCGAGCACATTGAAGATCACCGTCAGAAACGCCGTTGCAATCACAATCAGCAGGATACCGCTTACCACGGCGGATGTCGCTGCCGCGCCGACTGCCGACGAGCTGCGGCCACACTTGATACCCTGGTAACAACCGGCCACCGCGACCAGGACCCCGTATACACTCGCTTCGGTAAGGCCGACCATGATGTGCCTGACCTTTACAGCTTCCTGGGTGCGGTGCAGGTATTCCATGATACCGATATCGAAGGTGGTAACCGAAACGAACAGTCCACCCAGGATACCGAACAGGTCGGAATAGAGCGTCAGCAGCGGCATCATCAGGATCAGGGCCAGCATGCGTGGCAGCACCAGAAAATCCATTGATGAAATACCCAGCGTTTCCAGCGCGTCGATTTCTTCATTGACCTGCATGGTGCCCAGCTGGGCGGCAAAGGCGGCACCGGTACGACCGGCCATGATGATGCCGGTCATCATGGCGCCCATGGCGCGCGCCATCCCGATACCCACCAGGTCTGCGACATACATGGTGGCGCCAAAATTCACCAGCTGTGCAGCACCGATATACGCGAGAATCATACCGACCAGGAAGCTGATCAGGGCAACGATACCGAGCGCCTGCGCACCGGTCTGCTGCACAGTCAGCCACAGATCCGACCAGCGGAATTGCGCCTTGCCACACACCAGCCGCGCCAGGCTCAGGGTCGCTTCGCCAAGAAAAGCCAGTGCCTCGGTTGCTGAACCCGCAGCAGCCGTGGCCTGATTGCCAACGCGCGCAAGAAAAGGCACTTTGCCCGCGCTGCGTCTTGCACCCTTGCGTTCCGGAACTGCACTGGCCAGGTGCAGCAGTCTTTGCACACCGTCGGGCAGGCCCGACTGTTCCACCCGGATATTGTTTTTACCGGCAATTGCGGTAACACGCACCAGAAAGGTCAGCAGCGCGCTGTCCCAGGCGGTCATGGCTGTGCAATCAAAATCAAGCTGCTGGATACCCGGGTGACTGTCCAGCCAGCTTTCAAGCCGGCCGGTTTCGGGCAAATGGTGGCGCGTCTCCCAGCTGCCGGCCAGCGTTATCTGTAAACCGCCCGCGCCTGCTGTCGAGAAACTCAGTTGATAGCCGTCGTCCATTCAGTGATCTGCATCGCACACAGCATATCCGCTGTGAAAACAATCATGCGCCAGGCTGTTGCCATCCGCAAATTTTACCGGGACCCGGATTTCATTCATAAAAAAACCGGGGCTGGTTGTAACCAGCCCCGGTTGCCTGACACGTCTGGACAGAAGTGCGGGCTAGTGCTTGACCACCTCGATAACCACGCGACGGTTGAGTGCGCGACCTTCCTCGGTGTTGTTGTCACCGATCGGATTGCTCTCGCCACGGCCCATGACCTTCATGACCTCGCGACGCACATTACCGGAGGTGGCGAAATAATCAGCCACGGCCTGTGCACGACGTTCCGACAGCTTCTGGTTATAGCTTTCGGGACCGACGGAATCGGTGTAACCAATAATGTTCAGGTGCTCCACGTTCTGGCGCAGCAGCGGACGGTGCGCATCGAGCTTGGCAATAACACTGTCGAGTTCGGCCTTGTCAGCTGCAGTCAGTTCTGCATTATCAAATCCGAAAGCCAGGTTCTGGATAAAAGTTTCCGCGATAATTTCTTTCTTCTCGGCAAGCACCACGGCGTCTTTCACGATCTCGGTTTCCTTGATCACGGCAACACCGGCACCGGCAGGCTGGTTGTCAACTTCGACGACTTCTTTTTCCACCCGCTTGTAGCCACATTTCTCCAGGAGTTCCTGGGTGTCCTTGTAGCTGGTACGCACACATTCACCGGAACTCGATGTAACAGGGGCACCGGAAGAACTCTTGACATAACCGTTGACGACCAGGTTGTCGACGGCCTGTACGGGAAGGCTCACGGCCAATGCGATACCGGCAGCGATGACGGTCTTTTTACTCATGTATGACATAACGACTCCTTAGCGTTAAATACCCTGATTGAATACCGGATAAAATTATTCTTTATGGTGCAAACGTGCTGATTATAGCCTATCTCCACTACTATGTTAGCGATTTCTAAACTGGATAAGTGGTATCATAGTCAAATGTGCACCTGTTTTAGTGTAGCCTGTTGTCCAGTTTTACAAGTCGTATCCAACCCCTGCCAGGAGTCCTCGTCCCCGTGATACAACGCGTTTGTTTTCTCCTGTTTTGCCTGTTTTTCAGTCCTGTCCTCCTGTCAGCCGACACATCCGCCATCAGCGACCAGATCCGCCAGCGTGTCGAACGCATCCGGGCGGATGGCGATGTTGTCGTCGCCGGCCAGATGATTGCATCGCAACTGGTGCTGCCCGCCATTTACGAACGGCGCGGGTATACGCCGCTGTGGACGCGCACGGATTCTGTCACCCAGCTGATGACGGCGCTGGAAAATATCGCTGACGACGGTCTGGACGCCGCTGACTATCACCTGCCCGAACTGAAAGCATTACGCGCCCAGGCAACGACCGCTGATGCCGCCTATGCCGCCGATTACGACATTTTATTGACAGACAGCCTGATTCGGCTGGGCTATCACCTGCTGGTCGGCAAGGTGGACCCGGTGCAGCTGGACAGCAACTGGAACCTGGATTACACCATCGGCGACCTGGACAGTGCCGTGGCGATGGCCACAGCCATAGACAATGGCAGCGTGGATCAATTGATTGACCG
>DRNU01000200.1 GCA_011374975.1 Gammaproteobacteria bacterium
GTTATCGCCGCCACCCGGCGCCTCCCGGCCGACGGCCTCGACCCGCGCATCAAGAGCCTGAATTATCTCAACCCTATCCTCGCCCGCATGGAGGCGACCCAGGCCGGCGCCGACGAGGCGGTGCTGCTGAACAGCCAGGGCCGGGTGGCGGAAGGCAGCGCCGAGAACCTCTTCATCGTCCGTGACGGCCTGCTCGCCACCCCGCGGCCGGTGGACGGCGCGCTGGAGGGCATCACCCGCGGCGTCATCCTGGCGCTGGCCGCCGAGCTGAATATTCCCGTCCGGGAGGCGCCGCTGACCCCCTATGACCTCTACACCGCCGACGAGTGCTTCCTCACCGGCACCGGCGCGGAGCTGATCCCGGTGCGCGAGGTGGACGGCCGCCCCCTGCGCCACTGCCCGGGCCCGGCGTTTTCGACCCTGGCCAACGCCTTCCACCAACGGGTAGAACAGGAGTCCAACTCAGAGGAGCAAAAAACATGAACGCTACGCGAAAACCGCTGTTTCTCATTCAGAGCCGCTACAACCAGTGGATGAACCACAAACTCTACACAGTGTGCGAAGGTATTCCCGATAAACGGCGCAAACAGGACATGGGGGCGTTTTTTCGTTCCATTCATGGAACACTCAACCATCTGCTGCTCGGCGACCGCCTGTGGATGGGCCGCTTCACCGGCACGGCATTCCCGGTCGAGTCGCTGGACCAGGAATTGTACTGCGACTTCGAAGAACTGTGGCAAGCAAGAACAGACACCGATGAAACAATTGCTGCCTGGGTCGAGTCACTGGAGGAAACCGACCTGGACTGCATCATCGCTTTCAAGGCGGTGGTGACGCAACAGACCCATCGATTCCGGCTGGCGGATGCGCTGCTGCATTTCTTCCATCACCAGACCCATCACCGGGGCCAGGTCACCACCCTGCTGTCACAGCTTGGGCTCGACTTCGGGACCACGGACATGATGTGGATGCCGGGCATCGAAATCACGGCCGATGGCGATTCAACGAACTGCACAATACCCGTCGGGACCGTTCCATGAACTTCATCGATGCCATTTTTCTATTTGCCGTCATGGCCACGCTGGCCGCGATACCGAGCACCAGCGTGGCCCTGGTTCTCACCCGTTCCGCAACACTTGGCCTGGCGAACGGCATCGCCGTTGCCACCGGTATCGTCATCGGTGACTTGATCTTTGTTTTACTGGCACTGCTTGGCTTGTCCGTTGTTGCCGAAACCTTGGGTGACCTGTTTTCAGGCATCAAATACCTAGGTGGCGTATACCTGATAGGGATGGGGATCAGCCTATTGAGATCCCGTAACCGGACAACCGTTACGGTCGAACAACGTAAATTGGGCACCCTCTCGACCAGCCTCCTGTCAGGGTTGTTCCTGACCCTTGGCGATATCAAGGCCATCGTTTTCTATATCAGTCTGTTTCCGGTATTCATCGACACCAGGTCACTTGGCCCGTCGGATACCGGGATGATTGTATTTATCACCCTTGCCGCTGTTGGCGGCATCAAGACGGCCTATGCCATCGCGGCAAGACGACTTGCTGTCCTGCCCCGGAGCCTCGCCCATGAAAAAGGCATAAGAACCTTTGCAGGATGCTTCATGATCGGAGCTGGCAGTGTCATGATTGCAAGAACCTGACAATAGATATGATGTGGATGCCAGGAGGCAAGATCAGTTCATGACCAAAAACGCGCGACGGGGAGAAGCGCCATGACAAACCACGAAGACGCCGCAGAAACGCCACAAGCCGCCTGTTACGCCGTCATATTCACATCCCTCCGTTCCAGAAAATACGAGGAGCAAGACAACGGGTATGAAGAAACCGCCCGGCGGATGCTGGCGCTTGCCTCCCGGCAACCCGGATTTCTGAGTGTGGAATCCGCACGTGATAAGGATGGATTCGGCATCACGGTATCCTACTGGAGAGACCTGGACGCCATTAAAGCGTGGCGGAAAAACATCGAACACAGGGAAGCCCAGAGACTGGGCAGAGCGCAGTGGTACGAGTTTTACAACGTCAGAATATGCAAGGTGGAGAAAGAGTACGGTTTTTCCGCTGATAAATTGTGAGCCCGAAGAGAAGCCGAACTCGCAATACGCTTTGACAGGCTGTTGAAATTCTACTCATGCGGCGCGATACGGCGTTGAAAATGGGCTCAAAATGCTCATTTACTGCTTGTAAACTGCGCTTTTTCGCCCATTTCCGCCTTGTCTCGCACTCGCCTGAGCGAATTTCAATAGCCTGCTAAGGGAGAAGAAACATGGATGCACGCAAACTGATCCTCAAGGCAAGGGACATCGAGGAGATGGAGGGAGAACGACGAATCCATTTCCTGAATCCCAATGCCGACAGGATACGGAAATCACTGGGAGATGCCATCGGGCTGAACAATATCGGAGTCCACCTGATCTATGTGGAACCCGGAAAGGACTCGACCGAGTATCACAAGCACTATTATGAGGAAGAATGTATCTATGTCCTTTCCGGCGAGGGAACGCTGGTCATCGAAGGCGAGTCTTTCCCGTTCGGAAAGGGTGATTTCGTCGGTTTCCCTGCCAACACCGCCGCGCATTCCCTGAAAAACACCGGCTCGGAGACCCTGGTCTGCCTGGTCATGGGACAGCGTCTCGAACAGGATGTCGCGGACTATCCGCACCAGGGCAAACGGTTGTACCGGAACAGTGGCGAATGGAATCTCGTCGATCTGGATACTGTCATCGACCCGAGAGACAAGGACTAGCCTGCATTTCTCACCGGCTTGCGTCACGAGGCGGTGAGAAATGCAGGCCCGCAGACTGCGGAAGTTCTGTTCATGCGGCGCGATACGGCGTGATGAGTCGTCTCAGAATTGTCTCGACAGGGCGAGCTCATCATGCATTTTTCGCTGTCGAGCGACGTCCTTTCTCCTGCGTCTTGCCCGACCTCAAAATACACGTTCGGCCTGCATCCGTCGCCGGCCGCGTGCAAAGGCAGCCGGAGCCACCCAGCAGGATCATGGGACGGCCCGGTCAAGGCTCCGTCGCCCGATGCGCTACCACGTGCTTACCCCGCTTATCCCGCACCGCCGTATCCGAACACCGGTCAAGCAAGCGTTCGACGAATACCCTGGCTTTCAAGGGCACATAGGCACGGGAAGGCTGGAGTATCCATATCGCGCTGTCGTAATCCGTTGCTGTCACTTCGTAATCATCGAACAAGGCACACAGTGTGCCCGATTCAATATCGGGCTCGACCAGCCAGTCCGGCAACAATGCCAGGCCCATGCCGGACAAGGCGCATTGGCGAATGGACTCGGAGTTGGTAATCAGGCAGCGCCCGTCAATTTGCACCTCCTCGACAGCACCGGAGGCGTCCCGGAACAACCAGCTCAGGCTGTATCCCCCCCTGGGAAACAGCAGGCACTCATGTCGGGCAAGCTCCCGCGGCGTGGCGGGCGCGCCATGCCTTTTCAGATACTGCGGGCTTGCGCAGATGTAATATCGGATCATGCGTACTCGCCGCGCGATATCGCTTGAGTCGCTCAAGGTCCCCAGGCGGATCGCCACGTCGATACGTTCACCGACCAGATCGACGTAGGCGTCGTTGAGCAACAACTCGATCCCCAGATCTGGATGCTTTTCGTGCAGTTCCGCGACGACCGGCACCAGGAACATCTGACCGAACACAGTGGGCGCACTCACCCTCAGCGTTCCCCGGGGCTGACCAACACTGTCGGCAACCATCATGCCGGCTTCCGTCAGTTCTTCCAGTAACGGCTCGACGCGCTCGAAATACCGCAAGCCAGCCTCGGTCGGTTCGAGTCTGCGCGTACTGCGCTGAAACAGGCGCGTACCCAACTCGGTCTCTAGCGAAGCGATCGCGCGAGACACGGATGAGGGGGCCATCCGGCCTGTTTTGGCCACCTGGGTAAAACTCCGCCGGCGCATGACCTCGACAAACAGCTTGAGTGTTGAAACATCCATTAATGCATATTACGCAAAATAGAATTCCATTCAAACGGGTTTATCGCCACCGACGCAACGATCAATATTGGCCTACGGTTCAATCACCCTTGGAGACATTCTCATGGCAATACTCCTTCGCATCGATTCTTCCAGCCGTCTGGAGGGTTCTTTCTCACGACGGCTCGGCGATGAAGTGGCCAAGCGCCTTAACGCCGACCGAACCATCCTTCGTGACCTCGTCACGGACCCCGTGCCACATATTGACGCTGCCGCCATCTCCGCTTTCTTTTCCGCCCCCTCCGGGAACAGCGAGAATGAGCGGGTGGCGACGGCATTATCCGACCAACTCCTGGGCGAAATCATGGCCGCTGATGACATCATAATCACGACACCCATGTGCATATTTCGGCCCATCGTGACCATCCATTTCGGTCGAACGTGACCGGCCATTTCGGCGCAACGTGACCGGGGATTTCGTTTTATCGTGACCGATTTCGGAGGGATGCCCGAAATCAGCGGTCACGTTGCCGAAAACCCCGGTCACGATCCCCGTAA
>DRNU01000201.1 GCA_011374975.1 Gammaproteobacteria bacterium
ATCCAGCTGAAAAACCGCCCGGCGGAAGAACTCATCCCGGTCATCAAACCCATGCTGGGCAGCGGCGATTCAGTGACTGGCCGGGGTTTCCAGCTCTTTATCCGCACCTCGCCCGAAAACCTGGAACAGGTCAGGCAGATGATCAGCCAGCTGGACGTGGCGGCACAACTGCTGCAAATCTCTGTCTTCCAGGGCAATGACCGCGACCTGCGCGCCCTCGGCGTAGAGGGCAGCTTCAACTACCAGGACCGCGACAGTAATGTCAGCATCGGCAAAACCGGTGGCGGCTCACGCGGCGCTGACATACACCTGAGCACCCGCGGCGCCAGTGCCGGCGCGAACATACTGAGCACCCGCGGACGCCTGTCGGACAACCCGATCCATACCCTGCGTATTACCGAAGGCACCCAGGGTTATATCGAAACCGGTCAATCCATTCCCTACTTCTCCGCGGGCGGCGGCTGGTTCAACGGACGCCCCGCCCTCATAGGCGGCGGCATCGAATACAAGGATGTGACGACCGGCTTCTATATACTGCCGCGGGTGAGTGGCGACCAGGTCATTCTCAATGTCAGCCCCTTCAAACAGTCGCAGAGCAAAACCCGCGGCGGCGATATCAATACCCAGAGCGCCAGCACGCAAATCACCGGCAAGCTCGGCCAGTGGCTGTCGATTGGCGGCATAACCGAGCAGGTGCAACGCTCAAGCAGCAGTATTGGCACCAGCCATTCAACTCAAAGCAGGAACAACGAGAGCATCTGGATCAAGGCTGACCTGGTCAGGTAAATCTAAACGCCAAAGCGCCGTTAACCGGACTTACTCAAGGAGATATCTATGTTTGGCTTTCAGGAATTTGTACTACTGATACTGGTACTGGCCGTGGTACTGGTCATCATGGGCGTGAAATCCGTGCCCCAGGGGACTGAATTCACCATAGAACGCTTCGGCCGCTACACCCGGACCCTGCGTCCCGGCCTGAACCTGATCGTGCCGGTGGTCGACCGCATCGGCGCCAAACTGAACATGATGGAGCGCGTCATGGACGTGCCCTCGCAGGAAGTCATCACCCGCGACAACGCCATGGTCACCGTGGACGGCGTGGTGTTTTTCCAGGTGCTGGATGCCGCCAAGGCCGCCTATGAAGTCAACCAGCTGGAACTGGCCATCCTCAACCTGACCATGACCAACATCCGTACCGTCATGGGCTCCATGGACCTCGACGCACTGCTGTCACAGCGCGACACCATCAACGCGCAACTGCTGCACGTGGTCGACGATGCCACCACCCCCTGGGGCGTGAAAGTAACCCGCATTGAGATCAAGGACATCACCCCGCCGCGCGACCTGGTGGATGCCATGGCCCGGCAGATGAAAGCGGAACGCGAAAAGCGCGCCAACATCCTCGAAGCGGAAGGCTTTCGCCAGGCGGAGATTCTCAAGGCCGAAGGCGAGAAACAGGCCGTCATCCTGGATGCCGAGGGCAACCGCCAGGCCGCCTTCCTCGACGCCGAGGCGCGCGAACGCCAGGCCGAGGCCGAGGCAAAAGCAACCGACATGGTGTCCAAGGCCATCGCCAGTGGCGACATCAATGCCATCAACTACTTCGTCGCGACCAAATACGTCGATGCCCTGCAGGCGATCGCCACTTCACCGAATGAAAAACTGGTGCTGATGCCGCTCGAGGCGGCCAGCGTCATCGGCGCCATCGGCGGTATTACCGAACTGGCCAAAAACGCCATGGATAAACAGAAAGGATAACCGGCATGATGGAAACACTCGGCTACTGGCACTGGTGGATTCTCGCCGCGGCGCTGATCATCCTGGAAGTCTTCGCCCCGGGCGCCTTCTTCCTCTGGCTGGGCATTGCCGCGGCTACCGTAGGCGGCGTCGTGTACCTGTTCCCGCATATAGACTGGGAATACCAGATCCTGCTGTTCTCGGTCCTGGCCGTGGTCAGCATCGTCATCTGGCGCAAGTTCTTCCGCAGCAGCCCCGAGGATACCGACCAGCCCAACCTCAACCGGCGCGGGCAACAATACGTGGGGCGGGTATTCACCCTGCAGGAACCGGTCAGCGACGGCATCGGCAAGATCCGGGTCGACGATTCGACCTGGAAGGTGCGTGGCGAGGACTGCCCGGCGGGCACCCAGGTGGAAGTTACCGGTGTCGACGGGACTATTCTTGAGGTGAAGTGCAAGAATTAAATACTCCCATGAGGCACTGATGCCTCATGGGAACCCTTCCTGGTTTCTTTAGTGGTTCTCTACGTAGGCCCACATGGCACTGAAATAGAAGCGCAGGCGCTGCCTGCGATTGATCAGGTGCTCACGCTTGACCTCACTCAGCGATTTCCAGACACAGCGGGAATAGGCGTGGATAGACTGGCTGTCCGTGTCATAACTGCACGGGATTTCCGGAAACAGGATAGCCTCTGACGGATGCACGTGGTGCAGGCGGTTACGCACACCGCCGGGCCAGAGGATATCCACGGTCCCCGACTTCGCCATGCCCATGCCGAAGGTTTTCGCCAGACTGTTCTGGGACGCATAACTCGATCCGCCCTGCACCGGCGTCATGGCCGTCTGCCCGCCTTCCGGGGTAAAGCGGATAACAGCACCTATGCCGTCACGATTTACACCGCCATGCGAGGTAATGCCTGACGTCCCCAGCATGGTTACCCTGACCCAGTGATTACTGTTCTCCGCGCTGTTGATTTCCACGGCCAGCGTTCCGTCCAGCGGGTCGATGCCGGACCACACAAAGCCCGCTGACGGATCCTGCGGGTCAAGCGGGAAAAACGTCGGCCACAACATCGCCGTGGCATCGAAGGGGCCGCCCAGCGGGAAAGGCAGCATCGGCGCGACCGGTGCATAAGCCGGCCAGTCCTGGCCCGACACACTGACGATATCCGGGAAGCCGTCATTGTTCAGGTCACCCATCGCCACACCTTTCACATTGCGTCGCACGTGATCAGTGGAACCGGCCAGTGCCGGGGTATCGCGCGAGAAGTTCCCTGTGCCGTCGTTCTGTAAAACAGCGCCCGGGTTCGTGGCGTCCTGGAACACGGCAAAGTCAGCACCGCCGTGGTACACGATATCGGCATCGCCATCATTGTCATAGTCAGAGATCGCGGCACCCCAGCCAAAGGGTGTAGCCACCACAGCGCCGGCAGGCGCCCGGCTGAACACCCCGTCGCCGCCCCCGAAGAACCAGCTCGATGTCCAGTCACCCACCTGATAAGGCAGCCCCGTTGAAAGCCCGGTGAACAGCCCCGCATAATCGCCAAAGTTGGAGGCGAACATATCCATCTGCCCGTCCTGGTTCAGGTCACCGAACGCCAGCCCCATCCAGGCGCCATATTGCCGGGTTCCGCTGCTGTCCGTGACATCGGTAAAGTGCCCGCTGCCATCATTGTTATAGATGCGGATAAACCCGACATCCGCCCCGCCGACAAACGCCGGCGGTTTACCGCCCTGGTCATCCGCACTGATAATGTCGAGGTCACCGTCCTGGTCATAGTCGACCATCGAAACCGCCCAGGTGATTTCTTTCTGAGTGAGGATGCCGGATGACGCACTGACATCTGAAAACACATTGTTGCCGGTATTGACGTAGAGTTGATTCGCTTCAATCATAAACTCGAAGCCGAACAGCATCACCGGCAGGCGGTGCGACCAGTCGCTGTAGGAGTTACCGATATAGATATCGAGCAGACCATCGTTATCGATATCGCCCATGGCACAGGATGAAGGGTTGTGAACGCCGACCCCGATCCGGCTGGTATCGGAAATATCCGTGAAGGTGCCATTGCCCTGGTTCTCGAACAGGCGGTTGGGCTCGTTGCGCCCCAGCACCAGCAGGTCGGGATCACCGTCGTTGTCGATGTCGCCGAAACAGACTCCGGTACTGTCCTGGTCACTGGCCGCGACACCGGCATCAAGACCGGTATCGATGTAGCTCAACTCACCGCTTTCCTGCAACTGGCTCGAATACAGGCTGTTGGCAACCCCGGGACCGTTCGTCACATAAATATCCAGGTCGCCATCACGGTCGTAATCCAGCAGGGCAACACCCGGGGCGCCTCGCGTATTGCCCGGGGAACCGGGCAGGCCCTCCAGCTTGAACACATCCTGCCTGACACTGTCCCATAACACATCATTGGTGGATGCACCGCGCCGGTACTCGATCCCGGCAGCATTGCCGGCGGCGATATCGCTGAAGCTGACCGCGAGCGCAGGCCCCGTCACCAGGGCACCCATTACAGATACTGAAACGCTTAATAATTTCCTGCTCATGTTCTCCTCCATGCTTTTAATTGTCGGGTTGCTTCCACAACTGCAACTGCTATGATCGCCGGCAACACCCGCGCAGACCGGGTGCCATGACGTCAGGGCCAGCCTAGTCAATGCGGGGGGCGCAGGTAAATCGGCCATTGGTCATTCCGGTACTAGGCCATTGGTCCTATGTACCGGCCCGCCGCAAAGACAGACAATCCACTGCTTGAGAATGCCGATGAAAGTACTGGTAGCCGATGATCATCCGCTGGTGCGCGAAGGCATCGCCAATGTCCTGCGCCGCATCGACGCCGACCTGCAATTGCTGGAAGCCGGTGATTTCGTCGCCGCCAGGTCTGTCGCGGAACAACACCAGGATCTTGACCTGGCGCTACTCGACCTGTCGATGCCGGGCATGAAGGGACCCGGCTCGGTGCGGGAACTGCGCCAGCTGATTCCCAGTACACCGATCGCTATCGTGTCCGCCTCGGAAGGCATGGGCGACATTCGCCTGGCCATCGACAGTGGCGCCAACGGCTATATCCCGAAATCATCCGGCAATGAAGTCATGCGCAGTGCCCTGCAACTGATACTGTCCGGCGGCCTCTACCTGCCGCCACAATGGCTGAAAGGGTCCACCGCCCCGCAGCAGGAATCCCTCACCCACCGGCAACTGGAATTACTCAGGTTGCTGGTGGTCGGCAAAACCAACAAGGAGATCGCCCGCGACCTCTCGATCTCGGACAAGACCGTCAAGGCGCACCTGTCGGAAATCTTCCGGCGCCTGGGCGCGAGCAACCGCACACAGGCGGTGCACAGGGCGATATCGAGCGGGTTGCTTGAAACATGCCGGGTCGAGCTGCAAGACCAGGCACGCGCTGACAATCAATCCGACAAAGCATAAAAGTCCGCCAGTTCGACACTAACGTGCTGCTCGAAAGTGTTTTCCCAGTCCTAACCATGTCGGTTTTATTTACATATTGACATAGCTCCATTAATGCCCGCATAAAGACAATAACATTATAATTTATATAATTTATTCTTTGTTTCTGTCGACATACGTCCACCCGTGATCTCACCTGATAGTCGAATATATTTACATTCTTGGAATTCTAACTAACTTCGTATTTCGAACTGCACACCGAAGCGCCTGTAATTAGACATTTTAATTTTTTTGGCGCGATATTTGCCCTTCATACTGGCAGGCTCATTAGCTTTGAATTCCGTAAAAAATAACTATCTGAAACAAACCAAGTTTTTAGACAATGGGGAGAAATTATGAATAAACACTTCAAACCGGTTATTACTTTAATCCTTGGAAGCATTCTGATTACAGGTAATGCGTTTGCTGCATCAGTATCGTTGAGTGGCATGCTTACCATTGAACCTGGATTCAGGAAAACCATCAATGAAAAAGGTTCCTGGTTCGCCATGAATTCACCAAGTCCGAACGGAAGCGCGGTGGCAATGCTGAAGCCGGGCACAGCAGGCGGCATAATACTGGGGGAGTATCAGAATTTCGTGCTGGATCCGGATGAACCTCACCTGCAAGGATGGAAAGGAGACACTAACGGAGACGGCATACCTGACGGTGCCGCAGGCACCGGCTATGGCAACCCCCCCGTTAAAGAAGGAACAGCGTTGGCCCCGTTCAAGTTTTTTGGTGTCAATACCTACGTCGGCCTGAATCCCCTGACCTATCAAGCCGGCGGATCACGCCCTGCCCCCAACGTAATGCTGGATCTTGCAGCCTGCTCAGGCAGTAGCTGCGCTATCACAGCTGAGTTTAGCGCCTGGGAAGTTATGTGGAATGGCTCCGCATTCGAACAGGGTCCAAGGCCCGACAAAGACGGACCCTTTGGACTGGCGACCGGGACGCTGGATATCAACACCCTTGCATACTCTCTTGACTGGTCATCACAGATCAAGAACGGGCCTTTTAACGGCGTGCCGGCATTCTGGCATATCGAAGGTACTTATATACCTGTATCCGCAGTCCCCATTCCCGCCGCAGCCTGGTTATTCTGTTCTGGTCTTGCAGGATTGCTCACCGTATGCAGAAGAAGAATCGGCAAGACAGATTCGATCTAACCCTCCTTGCGAAAACCATCTACTCCCGCCACGGAAGGCGAACGGAGTAACCGGCAACGCCTGGAGGCATGACTACCCTTCCGGCATTGACGACAGTTTCTCAGCCAGAAGAAAGCGCAACAGCGTCCCAAGCCGGCCGGGGTTTACCGGCTTGTGCAGCAGGGTGATATCCGACTCACGCAGTGCTTCTGTCCCCAGTTCAGCCGTATCGCCGGTGATCATGATGGCGGGTATATGCATCCCCGTACTGGAACGCACCCGGTTGATCACCTGTATACCTGACACCTGGTCCCTGAGACGAAAGTCAGTCACCATGACATCCGGCTGGCGTGATGAAAGCGCGATCTCGTGCAACGCCTCTTCAATTGTCGCGGCCGTCAGCACCACACAGCCCCAGACTTCAAGCAGGCCGCGGCTGCCTTCCCGTACCGCGTCGTCGTCATCAACGATCAGGACACAGGCGGATTCGAGCCGGTCGGTAAAGGTTCCGTTGTCTATTTCATGCACGGATTCATCTGTCTCCAGGCTACTGGAGGGAACCCGCAGAGAAAACAGGCAACCCTTGCCCGGCTGTGAGCGAACGGTGATTTCATGACCCAGCAAACCGGCCAGCTGCTTGACCACGGCAAGACCCAGCCCGAGCCCCTTGTGGCGGTCGCGCTCCGGATTGTTGAGCTGGTAAAATTCACTGAAGATTTTTTCCAGCTGCTGTTCAGCTATCCCGATACCGGAATCACACACCTGCAGCTTGATACCCTCCCCGTCCCTGCGGCAGCCGATCACAATACCGCCGGTTTCGGTATAGCGAATCGCATTTTCAATGAGATTGCGCAGGATGCGGCGCAACAGCAGCGGGTCACTGCGTATCACGGCATTACAGGATACACGCCGCAGCGTAAGCCCCCTGGCGGCCGCACGTGCCGTGTATTCCTGTTCCAGCCCCTGCAGCAGGTGGTCCACCCGGAAGTTGCGCAGCTCGGGTTGTACCGCGCCGGTATCAAAACGGGACATGTCCAGCAGGGCATCAAACAGCTCTGTCATCGCCTCGATAGACGCGCCCATCTGTTGCAACAGCCTGTCACGCATAACCGGGTCATCGATACGCTCGCGCAGCTCGCCGAGAAACAGCCCCAGCGCATGCAACGGCTGACGCAGGTCATGGCTGGCCGAGGCCAGGAATCTCGATTTTTCAGTATTGGCCCGTTCGGCGATATCCTTCAGCCCGGTCATCTCTTCGGCCAGCGCCTCGTTGAGAAAACGCTGGCGCAGGGTGCCGGCATAGGCGCGGTGGGTGTTACGGTGCAGAAAGATCAGCATCAGTGTAAATACCAGCAGACCGGCAGCCAGTGACAGGTAGAGCACCCCGCCTTCATAGGCCATGCGTGCCGACAACGGTGTCAGCATCAATACCACGGGATAAAAAGTGGGGCTGTACACGGTCGAGGTCGCCATAATCGCGGCGGAACCGATAGTCAGTAACACCAGCAGCATGGCCTGGTGCACGAACGAATCAGGATAGAAAAAAAGTACACCGGCCAGCCCCCAGGACAGGGTCGACAGCCAGGCCAGGGCAATGTAGGGCGTGGCCCAGGCAGGCATGGCACTGTCGTCAGGATCGGCCTTGCGCCAGCGCCGGTACAACAGCCAGTAGCCGCCGTACAACAACCAGATCCACAGGCACCAGGTGACGGCAACCAGCGGCGAAGTTACCGGCCACAGTATAATGATCGTGATCAGCGCCCCGAAAAACACGGTCGGGACAAAGGCCGGCGTCTGCCTGTAGATATGGCGTATCTGCTCGGCCAGTACCTGCTGCTCGATATGACTCGCGGCCTTCCCGTCGGCGCGGGTCAGGACTTGTGCGGGCAAAACCCCCGTCAGTATTGTAGACATGCTCCCCCCGGCAGCTGCATATTGTCTGCTACTGCAATAACCGCTTTTGCAGCAGAATAAGATCCTGGATATTGATCCTGCCGTCCGGCGCCCCGACCGGGTAAAGGTCACCGTGGGCGAGATGTGTCCCGGTCGTCGCCAGCAGGCCCAGCACTACCCGGGTTGTCACCAGCAGGTCGCCGGCGTTGAAACTGCCATCGGCAGTCATATCACCATCGGCCAGGTTAATCGTGAGCGGGATGGGATCCACGGCGTCCAGCAGACCATCGCCGTCACTGTCGTTCGACAGGGGGTTGAGGTCCTGTCCCGGCGTGTAGCGGGTGAAGTCACCGTCATAGCCCACCTCGTCGCCATCGCTCAGGGTGTCGCCATCGCTGTCGATCAGCAAGGGGTTGGTGCCGATGGCGGCCTCCAGGCTGTCACTCAGGCCATCGTTGTCATCGTCACTGTCGCAGGCATTACCCAGACCGTCGCTATCGGTATCCGTCTGGGCGACGTTGGACACCGATACACAGTTATCGTCCCCGTCCAATACCCCGTCTTCATCACGGTCAATACCGATACGAATGCCGCTGCCGGGCGGGACCGCGGTATAGGTCAGCGCCTGCCCCGGGAGTGACGCCAGTGCACGCAGTTCCACATCGGTCAATGCCGCTTCCGCCGCCCTGTCACTGGTAAAGGTACCAGCGGCGCTTCGCACCCAGCCGCGCAACCGGGTCCCCTGGATACCCTTGACCACCAGGTCTGCATCACCGGCTGCCGCACGGGCGATTAACAGGTTGATCCGGGCATTCACCACAGCCGCATTGCTGTCTGTCAACGTTACCTGCTGCCCCACCACCGGTTTTATATTGCTGTCAAAGGCAAACAGGAACTGCTCCACCAGGCGTCGATCGGCATCGCCGTTGGGAAAAGTGAAACCCAGTGTGCCAAATACCGGGTGGACCACAGAGATATTAAGGAAACGGAACAGGGTATCGGTACTGCCGTCGTGCAAAAAGCCAAAGCCGCGAATCTGGTCACCGGTAGGGCCGTTATCACCCGGGTTGAAATGCGCAGGCAGTGCCGGCATACCGAACATACCGACCTTGGCGTACATATTGCGCAACTGGGGGATTTTCATGTGTTGTGACGATGCTTCAAAATTCGCGGCGCCATTTGTCCCGAAAAACTTCTGCGCCGGGTCCAGCACGTGACAGTTGTTGCACAACAGGCCATCGGTGATCACATTGAAATACAGATTCTGACCGGCGGCCTGATCAGCGGTCAGGGAATCATCCAGATTGCGGATCGGGTTCGGTGGCGGCAACACCTGCAGGATGAAATCTGCAAATGCCTGCATCTCCGGGTCTGTCGCAGGAGTGGCACGCCCCAGCAGGCCTTCAAAGGCAACACTGAATTTCTTGAAGGCCAGGACCTCGTTATAGGCGCCACCATCGCCATTGGGCGCCGAGTTGGGCTCGTCATTGCCACCGGTGCGGTCTCCGCGCCAGTGCATGGAGCCATGGCCATCCATGCCGCGCAGGGTCTGGGTCGTCATCGGCCCCTTCATGGGATGAAAATCGAGGTAGGATTCAGGCGGGTTATCGAATGACAGGACAAGATCCAGCGGATTATTGAGAATGGCTCCTGTGGGATCGCCGAGATCCCAGGACAGGCTGTCAAGGTCACCATCCACGTGGCAACTGGCACAGGCCGCTTCACCGTTACTCGACGTCAGGTTGGCATCGTAGAGGAAACGGCGTCCGGAGATAATGGAAGCCGGTTCCGGGTTGGCCAGCTGGATATGGCCGGTTTCCTGTTTGAGCGCGGTATCGATAATCGATACCCCGTTATCAAAACGCGTACTGACATAGAGTCGACCACGTGCCTCATCCAGCACAATGCCCGCCGGCCCGCCACCACTGACTGTCACGTGGTCCGCACTGCTCGGCACAAAACTGTTATCTTCCAGGGCGGCGACATCAAGGATACCCACCTTGCCCGACCCCTTTGCGGCAACATAAAGCGTCTTGCCATCACCGGAAATGGTCAGCTGGCGTGGCAGGGCCAGACTTTTCTGTGCCGTACCCGCCGGTGCCGGCGAGACACTGTAGTCGATGTGCTTGTTGAGGTGCCTTGGCGTCACGCTGCCGGTTGCAGGATCGATAATCGTAATCCGCGTCTCGTGCTGACGGCCAATCACCGAACTGACCGTGCTGCCCCCGCTGCGAGTCCCTTCAAAACGCACTTCGTTAATGGCCTCAGTATTGGCAACAAACAGTTTGCCACTGCCCGGACTGACGGCCATGTTGTACAGCACGGTGCCAACACCTGAATAGGCAGCGACCTCAACGGGCGGATTGGCGTTGGCGTCGATCCGGAACACATCCTTGTCGGGCAGATTAAAACGCACCTGGTTACTCCAGTCGCGGCCCAGCTCATCGCGCCAGGCAGCGCCATCATATTTAACAATCAAACCCACTTCCGGTTGTGGCTGATTATTGGAATCCACGTTCGGGGCCGGCAGTCCCCCGGGTGCGGTGGCGCCATCAACGGTGCAGCTTGCTGCGCCCGCGCCGCCGTCACAGACGATATTGTCATTCAAGACCGTGGTCCTGTTGCCGGAATGGAAAACACCGGCATACACGGTCGAACCATTGGCTGACACCGCAAGGGCACGCGGCGTGTCACCGAACAGCGTGATGATGGTCAGGCGGTTACCACCGAGACCGGTACCCAGGGCGGTCGCATCGAACACCCACACATCGGCGCGACCGATACCGGGCGTGGTCAATTCGCCGGGATTGGTGGCGCTGGTGTAAGGG